>JANODX010000184.1:0-36301 GCA_031412915.1 Vicinamibacteria bacterium
GTGACGTTCGGGGGAAGCCGATCGCATCCGGTCCCTGAGCTCGTCGAAGGGACCGGCGTTGGGGGTGGCTTCGACAAGCTCAGCCACCGGCATCCACCGGGTCTTGCAGGATCGCCCCACAACCATGTCGCACACCCGCTCCGCTCCCTGGGCCCGTATCCGGCGGGTCGTCAACGGCCGATCGTCAGCAGGTGGTGCAGACGCGGCGGAAGGCTTCGGCGCTCTTCAACTCGATCTGCGGGGTCATGAATCCCGGTTTGATCGGCTCCTCGCGCAAAAGGTCGGTGCTGAGGTACTTCTTGTTGCTGTCGGGAAGGACGGTCACCACCACCGCGTCCTTGTGAAGCCGATCCTGGACATGGATCGCACCGAGGACGTTCGCTCCCGAGCTGATCCCGACCCCGAGGCCAAGCTCGGTCGCGAGCTTCTGCGCCATGAGGATGGCGTCGCCGTCGTCGACCGAGACGACATCGTCGATTTCGCCGAGGTGGAGGAGTTGGGGCACGAACTCGTCGGAGATCCCCTGGATCCGATGCTTGCCGACCTTGTGGCCGGTGGAGAGAGTCGGAGAGTTCGAAGGCTGCAGAGGGTGGATCCGGACCTCGGGGTTGCGCAATCGCAGGAAGCGCCCCACTCCCATGACCGTCCCGCCCGTGCCCACTCCGGCCACGAACGCATCGGGGACCAGATCGTGGGCGTCGAGCTGCCACCAGATCTCGGGACCGGTGCCTTCGTAATGGGCCTGAGCGTTCTCTTCGTTCGAGAACTGGCGGGGCAGGAATGCGCCCGGGGTCGATTTCGCAAAGGCCTCCGCCTTGGCGATGCTGCCCAGAAAACCCCCGTCCTCTCGGCTCACGAGTTCGATCTCCGCTCCGAAACTGCGGATGAGGTCCTTGCGTTCCTGGCTCATCCAGTCGGGCATGAAGATGCGGACGGGATGCCCGAGCGCGCGTCCGACCGCGGCGAAGGAAATGCCGGTGTTGCCGCTCGTGGCCTCCGCGATGATTCCATCCTCGACGAGGTGCCCATGGCGCCAGGCCTTCTGCAGAATGTGAATGGCCATCCGATCCTTGATCGAACCGGTCAGGTTCAGATTCTCGGCCTTTGCGTAGATCGTTCGGGGCTGGCCCCGGTACAGCAGACGAATGGCGAGAAGAGGCGTGTTGCCCACCATGTGATGAAGGCCGCGGAAGCGAGGATTCTCCGCCCGGCCCCGGATGAGGATATCGAGCACCAGACGCAGACTAAGGCTGGTCGAGAGAGCCGGTCAATGGTTCATTCGTACCAGGGGTGCGAAGGCTCTTCGGTGAGGACTCCCCGCCTCCTATACTTCGCGCCATGGTTCCAGGACTTTTTCTCGGCAAGGAAGCGCCCGTTTCCGGCGACGCCCTGGGGGCGCGCATCGAACTCGATCCCACCGACCTTTTGACCCACGGCCTGATCGTGGGCATGACGGGGTCGGGCAAAACCGGCCTCGCCATCGCGCTGATCGAGGAGGTCATGAAGCAGGGTGTTCCCGTCATCGCCATCGACCCGAAGGGCGATCTCGGGAACCTTTTGCTCCTCTTCGAAGACCTGGCCCCCGCGTCGTTCGAGCCCTGGGTCGACCAGGACGCGGCTCGGCGGGAAGGGAAGACGGCGGGAGCCGTGGCCGAGGAAGCGGCGGTCCGTTGGACAAAGGGCTTGGCGGATTGGGGGCTCTCCGCGGCCGACATCAGGGACCTCAAGGCCAGGCGAGACGCTGTGATCTATACCCCGGGTTCTTCCGCGGGAGTCCAGTTGAACGTGCTTCAATCGCTCGAAGCGCCCTCGGTCAGCTTCGACAAGGCGCCGGAGGATCTGCGCGACGAGATAGCCGGAATCGTGAGCGGTTTGCTGGGCCTCCTCAAGATCGAAGCGGATCCGCTTCAGTCGCAGGAGTACATCCTCCTCGCCAACATCATCGAGAACGCCTGGAAGTCCGGGAAGAGCCTGACCCTGGAAACCCTCATCTCCGCGGTGGCTGATCCGCCTTTCGACAAGATCGGCGCCCTGTCTCTCGACACCGTCTACCCGCGCAAGGAGCGTCAGGGCCTGATGATGGCCCTCAACAATCTCCTGGCCTCGCCCCAGTTCGAGTCGTGGCGGGTGGGCCAGCCCCTCGATATCCAGAGTCTCCTCTACGCGGCGGACGGCCGTCCCCGCCTTTCCGTCATCTACACCGCGCACCTGTCGGAAGAAGAACGCTTCTTCGTCACCGCCCTGATCCTGGACAAGGTGAAGACGTGGATGCGTCGGCAATCGGGCACGACGTCGCTGCGCGCGCTCGTCTACATGGACGAGATCTACGGCTACTTTCCGCCCCATCCCGCGAACCCGCCCACCAAACGGCCCCTGCTGACCCTGCTGAAACAGGCACGCGCGCAGGGGGTGAGCATCGTTCTCGCCACCCAGAATCCCATCGATCTCGACTACAAGGGTCTCGGCAACATCGGGACCTGGATGGTGGGGAGGCTGCAGACGGACAACGACCGGGCCCGCCTGCGCGACGGCCTGGTGGGCGCGGGCGTCGACGCCTCGGCGGTGGAGACGTTGCTCTCCGCGACCCGCAAGCGCGTTTTTCTGCTTCACGATGTGCACCGCAGCAAGCCGTGCCTGCTGGCCTCGCGCTTCGCGATGTCTTATCTGCGCGGACCGATCACGCGCGAGGAGATTTCTCGACTGATGGCAGGTCGAACCGGAGGCGGCCCTGCGGCGACGACCGCGGCGGCTCGCGACGAGGTCTCCACGGCGCCCGTCCTGCCGCCCCCTTTCAAGCAACTCTACTTTTCGAAGTATGGCGCCGAGCAGGCCGAGGCGCATCTGCTGGTGAAGTACGCGTACCGTTTGAAGGATCAGGACGAGACGATCGGTGTGCGCCTGTATCCGATGGGCGTCAATTCGCCCGCGGAGATCCTGGACGCCGAGCACATCGACCTCGATGACGACTCCAAGGTGTCGTTGGTCGCTCCCGCCGCGATCCGGTATGGCGGACTGCCGGGGTTCCTCGCGGCCGCGGGGGCCAAGGGTCTGGAGAAGGCGCTCAAGGACCGGTTGGCCGACGAACTCGCGGTGAAGGTGTTCATCGACGCGGCCACCAGATCGCAGTCGAAGCCGGATGAATCGCGCGAGGACTTCGCGATGCGGCTTTCGGAGGGAGGCGGGGGAGCGAAGACGACGAAGCTCCGCGAGAAGCTGGAGAAGAAGAACCTCGAACTGAAGAAGGCGAACGAGGACCTTGAAGGCCGGTCCCAGGAGAAGCAGGCGGCCATGTTCAGGGGCGCTTTGGAAGTGGGCGCGTCGATGCTGGGGTCGCTCTTCGGCGGTCGCAGGGGGAACCCGATCTCGACCATCAAGAAAGGCGCTTCCGCGATGGGCGGGGTGACGTCGAAGAACCGGATGGAAGACAACGCGGAAGCGCGGGTCGAGGCGTTGAGGCAGGAGATCGCAGCGATCGAGGCGGAGATCGCGGGAGCGAGCGAGGTCGACCCGGCTCGCTTCGAGGAGAAGACCCTGATTCCCACGAAGACCTCGACGAAGCTCCTGCGCTACGACATCGTCTGGGTGTACTAGAGCCCTCTCGCCTCCTGGCCTGGAGCATCCTGCTTCCTCTCCGTGGCCACAAGCCGGCCGCGCCGGAACAGGGCGAAGATCGCGAAGCTCACGAGCAGTGAAGGCAGGGTGGCCCCGGTTGTCTGAAACCGCCAATAGACCAAAGCCCCCGCACCCCAGGAGATCAGGCCGGCCCATCCCGGCCGGGCGAAACGGCCAAGGGCGTCGTACAGCTCCCTCGGTTCGATCTGCCTGGGAAACGGGAAGAACTGAGCAAGGGCGACCCCTCCGAGGGGAACGAGAATGAGACCCAGCACCCCCATGAACGCCGAATAGCCATCGATCCATTCCCTGGACAACACGGAAAGGGCGGCCCCGATGAGGCCGGTGATGAGCACGGCCGGAGCGTCCTTGATTCGCGGGACCAGGCTCCGAAGCGCGATCGCCGAAAGGTAGATGTTCACGAAGTTCGTGGTGATGGTGGCGACCGCGAGCAGGGCCGCGCCGAGGGGAGGCGACCCGAGGGCCGCGAGCATGGCGCCCGGATCGGTGCTTCCGGACACCGCGCCAAGCAGGGCGCCGAGGGACATGCCGAGAATGCTCGTGAGTGAAAGGGATGCGAAAACGGCGAGGCCGCTGCGCCTGGGGGACGGGCCGTATCTGGAGTAGTCGGCGAACATCAGGATCCACGAAACCTGGTACGCGATCACCAGGTCGAGGGCCAGCCACATCGGGGTGGGCGGGACGGCGCTCGCCTCGGGAACCGATCCCGCGATCCCCAGGGCGAGGAAGGCCAGAATCACGCCCGCCACCAGCATCAGGGGAACCGCGGCCCGATTTGCCTCGGCCACGAGCCGGGGCCCGCCCGCCACGATCAGAGTGGCCACCACTCCGAGGATCACGGCGAGGATGCGCACGTCGACGAACGGGAGGATGACCACGCCGGCCGAAGCGGCGATCACGTTGTTGAGGGCGATCCAGGCGAAGTTCGTGACGTAGAGGAGGATGGCCACGAGGTGAGCTCCCGGCCGGCCGAGCGGCGCCCGAAGTGCTACGATCGAGGGAACGCTCCACTTCGAACCGACGGGAACGAGCAGGGCGACCAGCAGGGCGCCCACCACGCTGCCCAGGACGGCCGCTCCGATGGCGTTCTGGAAGGACAGGCCGGCTTTCAATACGGCCCCGGTGATGAACGTGGTCGCCACTACATTGGCGCCCGCGAAAATGAGGAAGAGGTCGAGAGACGACTGCGTCTTCTGCTCTTCGGGAATGGGCTCGAGGTCGGCCGCGTTCATTGGAATCGAGGTGCAGGGGGAGAGGCCCCCTGCCGCTTTCAGTAGCTCGAAGACGCCCCGGCAACCTGCCCGGACGAGGGTCCGGTCGCGAGTTCACGGACGATCTTGACCCCGACGCTGGCGCCGATGCGGTCGGCCCCGGCATCGATCATGGCCTTTGCCGACTTGAGGTCGCGCACTCCTCCCGCCGCTTTCACGCCCATTTCCGGTCCCACCACCCGGCGCAGGAGGGCGACATCGGCCACGGTGGCGCCTCCCGAAGCGAAGCCGGTCGAGGTCTTGATGAAGTCCGCGTCTCCCGCCCGAACCAGGACCGCGGCCTTGACTTTTTCCTCATCGGTGAGGAGTGCGGTCTCGATGATGACTTTCGAGATCGCTCCGAGGCGGCGGCATACGGACGTGACGGCTTCGATGTCCTCGTGGACGAGAGGGAAGAGGTTCGACTTCAAAGCGCCGATGTTCAGGACCATGTCGACCTCGGAAGCGCCTTCCTCGATCACGCGTCGCGCTTCCAGGGCCTTGACCTCGGGGAGAGTGGCTCCCAGGGGGAAGCCGACCACCGTGCATACGCGCGCCTGGGCCCCGCGCAGCGCGGTCGCGCACAGCTTCACCCAGGTGGGATTGACGCACACCGTGGCAAAGCCATACTCGCGCGCCTCTCCGCACAGCCGTTCGATGTCGCTTTCCGTGGCCTCCGGCTTGAGCAGGGTGTGGTCGATCAGGCTCGCCACCCCGTGGGGAAAGACACTCGGATCCGCGCGCAAACCGAAACGGTCCACGCCGGCCAGGGCGAACGACGACATGCGATCGGGACAGCAGAGATCGTTGACGTTATGGCAGGCGCAAGCCGCTTCAAGCGCCGCGGTGGCCCGGTTCTCGAGGGCGGCGAGGACCGCCCGGACCACGGTTTCGACCAGAGCCTGCTGGGTATGCGCCACTTGTTGATTCCAGGATCTTCGAGCTTTGATCTAGTTTCGTTCCAGGGCGGTGATCTTTGCCACCCGCCGACGGTGGCGATCCTCGACACAGTGCGAGGACACGAAAAGCTGGACCAGGGCCAGCGCTTTCGGGGCGTCCACGAGTTTTGCGCCCAGAGTCATCACGTTGGCGTCGTTGTGCTCGCGGGCATTGCGGGCCGCCGCTTCATCGTTGCACATCGCCGCGCGCACGCCGCGGATCTTGTTGGCGGCCATCGCCGATCCGATGCCCGCGGCATCGATCATGATTCCGAAGTCGCACTGGGAGGAAGCCACGAGCCGGCCCACCGCGGCGGCAAAGTCCGGGTAGTCGACGGCATCGGCACCGTGCGCCCCCACGTCGCGCACACCGTAGCTCTCCTGGAGGCGCATCTTGAGCGCCTCCTTGAGCGGGAAGCCCCCGTGGTCGGAGCCGAGGGCCAGGGACAGCCGCGCCGCCGCGTCCGTCTCGACGATCTTCACGTCCCGGCTGGAAGCGATCTCCCGCGCCCAGTCGGTGACCACGGTTCCGGGCTTCACCCGCAACTCTCCGCCACGACCCACGGCGGTAACGTCCTCGGCCGTGACGATCGAAAAGGCCATAGCGGTTCTCGGGCTGCCCTCGTCTATTCCTTGTCGGCCATGATGGCCTGAACGGTGGAGAGGGCGCGCTCCTTCTGGAACTTCTTCAACACTTCGCGCACTCCGGGGTGGGTCTTGGTGATCTCGTCCAGGGTTTTCCGGTTCAGCTCGAGGCAGTCGCAGTCCACCGCCGCGGTCAGGGTGGCGGTTCGCGGTTTCCCGGTCAGGACGGCAATCTCGCCGAAGAAATCGCCCTCCTCGAACTCCTGGACCTTCACGGAACGCCCCTTGGGCGATTTCACGTAGGCCTTCACCCTGCCCGAGGTGAGGATGAACATCGAATCGCCGGGCGTGCCTTCGGCCACGATCACGTCGCCGGCCTCGAAGGACACGAGCTCGAGACCGCGCATGACTGCTACCAGTTCTTCGGACGAGAAACCGTCGAACAGAACGGTGGACAGGCCTTGATGCGTCGAAGGCTCCTCCGGATCCGATTCGACCGCGAACGATTCGTCGAACTCGGGCACGATTTCGGGGAGCACGACCTCGGGTACGACCTCGGAGGGGGCGATCGACGCGGCTTCGGACGAAGTCAACGCGGGTTCAGCGGTCAGCTCGATCTCGGGCAGGTTGTCCAGGTCGATGCTGAGCGACGGCGCCGGTTCGGGGGCGGAAACGCCGAGTTCGATTTCGGTCGAAGAGTCGATCTCTTCGAAGCCGAAGTCGACGCCCGGCGAGGCCACGGGCGGGGGTGGCGAAAGCGAGGAAGGGCGGCGGCTCTTGTCCTGGATCAGCTTGGCCAGGCGATCCTCCACGTCGCGCCGTCCGGGCTCGATCTTCTCGATGCGCTTGAGGATGGCGATGGCCTTGGCCGCGAAACCGTCCTTCGCCTCCTGATCGGCCAGATTCATCAGCACCGGCACCGCCTCTCGATCCCGGCCGGCCATGACGTACACATCGGCGAGTTGAAGACGGAGGCGACGATCATGCGGCTTGGCCTGGGTCTGGGCCCGCAGCGCCTCGATGGCCTTCGGGAAGTTCTTCTTCGCGATGAGATCCTGAACCTGTTCAGACATGCTTTACCTGTGGAGAATCGCGCGTAGCGCCGTTGGGCTTTTCATGACGGGACGAAGCTTCTCGAAAGACGGCGATGTGGCGTCTTTGCTCGATGTTAGCATCGCTGAACTTGCGGCCTCCCCGCACTCGCCCCTCCCGGGCAATCCCCGCGCACCCGAAACCTCTCTACCAGGGCTCAATGACCGGCATCACTACACTCATCGACGACTTGAACCGAGCCTGGGCCGGGCCGATCGGACGGGCCAGCGACTTCATCTTCGGGCCCTGGACGATCGCCTTGCTGTTCGCGGTAGGCGTGTTCCTGACCGTGCGCCTCGACTTCGTGCAGTTCGTTCACTTCCGGGCCGCCCTTCGCGCGTTCTTCGGCGCCGATGAACGCAGCGCCAAGGGGGTTCTCTCGCCCTTCCAGACGTTCATGACGGCACTCGGCGCCACCATCGGGACCGGGAACATCGCCGGGGTTGCCACCGCCATCGTGAGCGGAGGGCCGGGCGCGCTTTTCTGGATCTGGGCCTGGGGGGCTCTGGCCATGGCGGTCAAATTCACCGAGGCCGTTCTCGGCGTGCACTACCGCCGCTCGGGCAGCGGCGGACTCCTGGCCGGGCCGATGATCTATCTGACCGACGGCCTCAAGATGCCGAAGATGGGCTGGCTCTATGCCTTCGTGGCCGGGGTGGCGGCGTTGACCACCACCCCCTTCACCCAGCCCAACTCCATCGCCGATGTGATGAACTCCCAGTGGGGCGTGCCCAAGCTCGCGACCGGGATTTGTCTCGCCATCCTGGCCCTGGTCACCATCATCGGCGGAGTCAAATCGATCGGACGTGCGCTGGAGAAGGCGGCACCCTTGAAGGTGATCCTCTACCTCGCCGGCGGCGCGGTCGTCCTGCTGACTCACGCCTCCGACATTCCCGCCGCTTTCTCCATGGTCTTCCGCGGCGCTTTCACCCCGGACGCAGCGGTGGGAGGAACCGCGGGGGTGGGGATCATGCTGGCCATGCGCTTCGGCATCGCGCGCGGCATCTACGCCAATGAGGCCGGGTACGGCACCGCCGCGGTCGTGTACGGCGCGGCGCGAACCAAGGACCCCTTTCATCAGGGCCTGAACGCAATCATGGAGGTGTTCATCATCTCGTTCGTCACCAGTTCGATCAGCGCGCTGTCGATCATCGTCACCGGGGTCTGGAAGGCGGGGCCCACGGGGGCCGCCGCGGTGGCGGCGGCTTTCGAGTCCGCGATGCCCGGCATCGGCGGTTCGCTGGTGACGGTGTGCGTGTTCCTCTTCGGATATACGTGTCTGACCGGATGGTCGTACTACGGCGAGCAGTCGCTCGAGTTCATCTTCGGCCGGAAGGTCGTGATGCCGTATCGCTGGATCTACTGCGCCCTGATCGTGGTCGGCGCCACCAGCAAGGTGGACCTGGTGTGGAACTGGGGCGACCTGATGAACAGCCTGCAGATCTTCCCGAACCTGGTCGGCATCATCGGGCTCTCCGGCGTGGCCGCGAAGATCGCGCGCGACCGGACGAGGGCATGAGCGCGCCGCAGGCGTGGATCGGCGAAGGCGCCGAGACGCTGGCGCGCGAGTTCAAGACGCCGCTCTACGTCTATTCGCGAGAACGGATCGAATCGGCCTACGCAGGATATGAGGCGGCCTTCGCCGCGGTGCCGCATCGGATCTGCTACGCGCTCAAGGCGAATTCGTCTCTGGGGATCCTGAGGATCTTCGCGGCCCGGGGTGCGGGAGCCGACATTGTGTCGGGCGGCGAACTCAAGCAGGCGCTCCGCGCCGGTTTCAAACCGGCAGACATCGTCTTTTCCGGAGTGGGGAAGACCGACGAAGAACTGTCCCTCGGCCTGGATGAAGGCATTGGCGAGTTCAACGTGGAGAGCGAGTCGGAACTCCGCCGGCTCTCGGCGCTTTCGGCCGGGCGAGGTGCTCGGGCCCTCGTCACCCTCCGGGTCAACCCCAACGTCGACCCGAAGTCGCACCCCTATATCTCCACCGGGCTGCGTGAAAACAAGTTCGGCGTTCCGGTGGAAGAGGCGGCGCGGATCCTGCGGGAGGCCCGGTCCCTTCCCGGCCTCGCGGTCTCCGGCGTTCAGTGCCACATCGGATCGCAGTTGCGGGACCTCGGGCCTTCGACCGAGGCGGTCCGGGCTCTCGCCACACTCTCTCGCCTCCTCCTGGGCGAGGGATTTGCCCTGCGCACCATCGACATGGGCGGGGGTCTCGGAGTCGACTACGAGGGAACGGGCGCGCCCACCCCCGCGGATCTTGCCGCCCTGGTCCTTCCCGAGATTCGGGATCTGGGGCTGACCCTTCTGCTCGAACCGGGCCGGTCCCTGATCGCGTCCGCGGGCGCGCTTCTGACCCGGGTGATCGGGGTCAAGACCAACGGCGCCAAGCGGTTCGTGATCGCGGATGCCGGAATGAACGACCTGCTGCGGCCGTCCCTGTATTCCGCGTTCCACCGGATCGTGAATCTCTCCGCGCGGGGCAAAGCCCCGGTGGTGAAAGCGGACATCGTGGGGCCGGTGTGCGAGAGCGGAGATTTCCTGGCCAAGGATCGGATGATCGAGGAAGTGCGTGAAGGCGATCTGCTGGCCATCCTCGACGCCGGCGCCTACAGTTTCTCGATGGCTTCGAACTACAACTTCCGCCCCCGCGCCGCCGAGGTCCTCCTCGAAGGCGGTCGCCCTCGCCTCATCCGGAGACGCGAGACGTTCGAGGACCTGATCGCCTGCGAAGTGGGATAGCGCCCGGTCAGAACGGCTCAGGCGGTCCCTGAGCTGGTCGAAGGGACCACGGCCGCGATGGCGGTGGCCTAGACCGTTCGACTGGCTCACGGCAAGCACGCTCAGCCACCGCGTGGGGGTTCCCCCCGGCCTCAAACTCCTCTCGGAATCAGGACCTGGATACGGTGATCGGCAAGGCGGCATGTCGCCGGCAGCGATCCTCGCCACGGATCCCCGTCGGTCTGGACGCGGACCGACGGCCCTGCGTGGATCGTCATCTGCGCGGCTTCGCGAATGAGGACGTCGGGCCGGCGGTGATGGCGGCCGAGCCCGATGCTCAGGGTGAACATCAGGGCCGAGAGATGGGTCTTCCCGGTGAAGAGGAGCGCGTGGGCCTTGCCGTCATCCCACCGGGCGCCGGGAACGAAGTGGTATGGGCCGGCGTACTCGGTCATGTTGACGAACGACGCGCCCGTGACCTCGTGCCTTTCTCCGTCCACGTCGACCGCGAAGGGCTCGAAACGGTACCGTGAAAAGGCGCGCAGCCCGTCGAAGGCCACCCCCGCATAGCCAAATCGAGCCTTTAGGTCGGCGCGGAGATGATGCATGATGAAACCCTCGAGGCCCGCCATCGCCTGCATGATGAAGGGCGTGTCGTTGACCACGCCCACGTCGCGAGCGCTGGGCGCGGACGTGGTCAGGGCGACCGCGGCCCGTGCCGGGTCCCTCGACAGACCCAGGGCTCGGGCCACGACATTGAACGTGCCGCCGGGAAGGACGCCGAGCGCCGCCGGGGATCCGAGGATTCCTTCCACTACCTCTCTGACCGTGCCGTCACCGCCCCAGGCGAAGACCGCCTCGTCCCCTCGCGTGGCGGCCTCGCGGGCCAGGAGGATCGCGTCTCCGGGCGCCTCCGTGGCCGCCACGCCAAGCTCGTAGGCCTGGCCAAGGGCGGATCGGATAGCCACAAGGGCGCGGGCGTGCCGGCGTCGTCCCGCATTCGGGTTGTAGATCAGCGAGGCGCGCGGTTTGGGCGGGGACAAGAGCCCGATCTTACGAGGTCGCGCTACCGACCCTAAGAAATGGCGGCCAAAGAGCGCGATCCATGAGGAGGACAAGCGGATTCGATGTCCGACCCCGCAATGCGCATATCGAACATGGGTCGAACACAAGTCGAACACAAGTCGTTGACAGTCCTGGCCTGGGGCGGCTACGCTCCTCAGCGCCGTTTCAGTGGCCCGCCTTGTCAACGCAGTCATAATCATTGGGAGAGACAGAAATATGTGGACAACGTTTTCCCGCCGGCTGGTCATTGCGGTTCTCGTCGCTGGGCTCGCGCCGTCTTCCGCCTGGGCGCAGTCGCTGGCCTCGGGCGGCGCCATCGAGGGAACGGTCACCGATCAATCGAGTGCGGTCCTGCCCGGCGTCACCGTGATCATCAGGAACGCGGCGACCGGCGTGTCGCGCGCCACCGTGACCGATAGTGTGGGCGTGTACCGCGCTCCGCTGCTGCCCGTCGGCCTCTACGAAGTGACGGCATCGCTCATAGGCTTTGCCACGACCACGCGTCTCAATCTCACGCTCACCGTCGGCCGGACCCTCGTCATCGACCTCGCCCTGAAGGTCTCGGGCCAGCAAGAAGCGGTGATGGTCACCGCGGAAGCCCCGGTGATCGAGTCGACGCGCTCGCAGCAGTCGTCGACCGTGGCCAGCACCGCGGTTTCCAACCTGCCCGTGAACGGTCGCAACTTCATCGATTTCGTGCTCACCACACCCGGGGTGACGCGCGACGTCCGCGGAGGCGACATCAGCTTCGCCGGGCAGCGCGGAACCCTCAACAGCCTCGTCATCGACGGCGCCGACAACAACAACACCTTCTTCGGCCAGACCCTCGGCCGCACCGGGTCGGGCCGCGCGCCCTACCAGTTCAGCCAGGACGCCGTGCAGGAGTTCCAGGTGAACCGGAATGCCTACTCCGCCGAGTACGGCCGGGCCGGGGGTGCCGTGATCAACGTGGTCACGAAGTCGGGAACGAACGTCTTCCACGGCTCGGTCTTCGAGTTCTTCGAAGACAAGAGCCTCAACGCCAACAGCTATGCCAACAAGACGGCCTCGCCGATCCGCGCCCGTTCGCCGTTTCGGATCAACCAGTTCGGGGGGTCGCTCGGCGGTCCGATCAAGAAGGACAAGGCGTTCTTCTTCCTGTCCTACGACGGGCAGCGGCGGAAGATCCCCAACGACGTCATTCTCACGATCCCGTCCAACCTGCCCAATGACCCCGACACTCAGGCCGGCCTCGCGACGCTCCGGTCCAAGGCGGACAGCTATCAGCTGGCCCGCGACCAGGACGTTTTCCTGGCCAAGGTCGACTACCAGATCAACCAGAAGACCCGACTCACGGTGCGCTACAACCACCAGAATTTCACGGGCGTCAACAACGAAAACAGCGGTGTCACCAACTCCCTCGAGCACACGGGCGACAGCCTGGTGAAAACCCGCACCGCGAATCTTTCCCTGGCTTCGGTCTTCAGCGCGACCTTCTTCAATGAGTTCCGGATCCAGTACGCGAAGGACTCCGAACCAGGGCTCGCCAACAGCGCGAATCCCGAGGCCACGGTGCGCCAGGGCGGCGCCACCATCCTGGTCATCGGGCGCAACAACTTCAGCCCCCGTGAGACCACGATCAACCGCGTGCAGTTCGCCGACACGGTCAGCCTGGTTCGCGGCGCGCATGCCTTGAAGACCGGCTTCGACGTGAACTTCGACAACATCAAGAACTTCTTCCCCGGCAACTTCTCGGGCAACTATCTGTTCGGCTCGCTCGGGAGCTTCAATCGCGGGTTCCCGAACGGCTCGGGCGAGACCTACACCCAGGCCTTCGCGGGACCCGGGACGACCGGCCCCGAAACGCGCCCCGACATCAAGGAGTACACGGTGTTCGCGCAGGACGAGTGGCGGCTCAAGAAGAACGTGACCCTGAACCTGGGCCTTCGCTACGACATTCAGAGCTTCGCCCAGCCCCAGGTGAAGAACCCGGACCCGCAGCTCCTCGCGGCCGGCCTTGATACGAGTTTCCTGAAGACCGACAAGAACAACATCGCGCCGCGGGTCGGCCTGGCCTGGAATCCGAATTCCAAGATGGTCGTGCGCGCGGGCTACGGCCTGTTCTACGGGCGCACGCCGTCGATCATGGTGGGCACCGCGCACTCCAACAACGGAATCAACGTGCAGACCGTGACCTTCACCGGCAACGTCGTTCCCAAGTACCCGGCGAGCTTCGCCACCCTGCCCACCGGCATCACGTTGCCCAACCCGTCGATCTTCGTGTTCGACCCGAACTACGAGAACCCCGAGGTGCACCAGGCGAGTGCCGGCCTCGATTACCAGCTCAACGAGGCGGTCTCGGTCGGGGCCAGTTATCTGTTCGTGGCCGGGCGAAAGCTGCAGCGGTCCACCGACATCAACATTCTGCCCGCGGTCGCGACCCCGATCGCGATCCTGGGCGGTGGCTCGGTCACGATTCAGCAGTTCCCGACCACGCGGCCCTTCACGCGTTTCGCCCGCATCATCCAGTTCCAGAGCACGGCCGAATCGCAGTACAACGGCTTGACCTTCGAGATCAAGCGGCTCTTCCGCGGCAAGTTCCAGGGGAATTTGGCTTACACCCTGGGCAAGGTCGAAGACACCGTCCCCGATGCCACCGCGGTCGTTCCGGGTGGCGGCGATGACGCCAAGTTCGCCTCGAACCCGCTGGACTTCGAGGCCGATCGCGCGGCGGGCAACAACGACATCCGGCACCGGCTGGTCGCGAGCGGCTACTGGGACGCGGCGTATTTCAAGGAGTCGAGCGGCTTCAAGAAGGTTCTGCTCGACGGGTGGGCGTTGTCCTGGATCGTGACCGCGCAGAGTGGCCTCGCTTATTCAGAGGCCATCCAGAACGACGTCAATCGCGACAGCAACACCCGCAACGACATCGTGCCGGGCACCCGCAATTCCAATCGCACGCCGTGGACCGCCAACGTCGACTTGCGGGTCTCGCGGACGATCAGGCTGAGCGGCAAGACTCGTCTGCAACTGATCGCGGAGGCGTTCAACCTGCTCAACTCGACGCTCGTCTCCGCCCAGCGCAGCACCCGCTACAATTTCACCGGCGGGGTGCTGGTGCCGCAGTCGAACCTCAGCAACCCGCGGCTCAACTTCGCGGCGGATGCGGCGGCGGCGGATGCGCGCGTCGTTCAGCTGGCGGCGAAGATCACGTTTTAGAAGAAAAGGCGGCGCGCCGGGCGCGGGGTCAAAGGGTCGTTCCGCAGGCTCTCCTGCTGCGCGCGAACCGCGGCCAGAAGGCGCTCGACGACATCCGGCTTCTGGCTCGCGAGGTCGTTGACTTCGAAGGGATCGCTCTTCAGATCGTACAGACGCCGCTTGCCCAAGGACCGGTCCGCCAGCAGCTTGAGGTTCCCGTCGCGAAGGGCGTAGTGGAAGCCCTGGTCGTCCTCGAACTCCCAGAATAGCGGGCGGCGGCGCTCGAACGGTCCGCCGCGAAGCGCCGGCGAGACATCCTCGCCGTCGATCGAGCGATCCGCCGGCAGCGGAAACCCGACGACGCTCGCGAGCGTCGGCAGAAGGTCGTACCCGCTCACCGGTGCTTCGGCCACGGCGCCCGCGGGCACCCGCCCGGGCCAGCGTGCGATCATGGGAACACGAATCCCGCCCTCGTAGAGGTCAGCCTTGCGCCCGCGCAGCCCTCCGGTGCTCCCATAGAGATTGACTTCATACCAGTGACGCCAGTCCGCCGTCACCGGGCCGTTGTCGCTGGTGAAGATGACGAGGGTGTCGTCGCGCAGGCCCAACTGTTCGAGCCGGGCCAGCAGGCGACCGACCTGATAATCCATGTGCGTAACGTTCGCGTAGTACTCGCCAGGCCCGCGCGCGGCCAGGTTGTCCGGCACCCGGTCGAGGTTCGGAAACGGGATCGGCTCTCCGGTGGTGAGGGAGGAGTAGAGGGCGGTGAACCAGGGCGGGCTCGCGATCGTGCCGTGCGGTTCCGCGAAGGGGAGGTACACGAAGAAGGGTGTCCGGGTATCTCGCTTCTCGAGAAATGCGATCGCTTCATCCACCACGATCTGCGCGGCGTAGCCCTTGATCTCACCCACGGCCTTACCGTCGCGGAAGAAGTTGTCCGGATCCTTGTGATTCGGTATCGCCCAGGCGTGAAGGGCCAGCCAGTGGTCGAAGCCATGATCGCCGGGCTGCGCGTGCGCCGCGACGTCGAGGCCGCCGTTCACATGCCATTTCCCCGCCATGAAGGTTGCGTACCCTCGCCGCTTCAGGAGCGTCGCGATCGTGACCTCGAGGCGCCCAAGCTGCACGTCCTCGTCCGGCGGGATCCAGCTCTCGATGCCGGTTCGAAACGGTGTGCGGCCGGTGAGAAGTGCCGCTCTCGACGGCGAGCACAGGGCCGACGCGGCGTAGGCGGAAGTAAGTCGAATGCCTTCGCGCGCCAATTGGTCGAGCGCGGGCGTCTTCAGCGTGTGATGGCCGTAGCTGCCGAGATCGCCGTAACCCAGGTCGTCGGCCAGGATCACCAGGATGTTCGGCAGCTTGGGCGACCCGGGAGGCGGGTCCTGCGCGGTGCCCACCGTGGACGCGAACACCAGCCCCGCAGCAATCCCCCTGAACGCCGCGGTGAATCGGCCACGTGTACTCGCCATCGGGGAGCGGGACTCTCTAAGGTCGGGCCGGGCCTTGCTCACGAATGACTCCTTGACGAGGGCGCCAGCGCTCCACGGCCGAACCAGGCGCGGCGAATAGCTACCGGAGACTGATGACGCCGTTCCCGCCGGAAAGGCCCGATTCCTGAACGCGTTCGAAGTCGACCAGGCTCTTGTTGTAGTCAGAGATCGCCCGGAGTTCGGAGACCTCCGAGAGGGCGAGATCTCTTTGCGCCTGGGTCACCAGGAAATTTGTCGACATACCCGCCGCGAACTTCTTTTCCTCGGCGTCGAGGCGGCGCAGTTGAAGGGTCCGCGCCGACCTTGTGGTGGCGACCCGCTTGAAGTTCGTGTCGACCGCGCGGGCGGCGGTTCGGACTTCGCTTGCGATCTGCAGCTCGGCCCGACGCAGCAAGGCCGAATACTGATCGTAGGCGATCTGGGCGCGCGCGGCGGAGTTCCTGGCCAGCTTGTTGAAGAGGGGGTAGCTGAAGTTCACGCCGACCGACCAGCTCGGGAAATCACGGCCGGCCAATTCGGAGAGGGAGTCGCCGTAGCCGCCAGGAATGGGGGTGGCGAGCGGCTGACGAGTGACCAGGTCCAGGAGTTGGGTTCCCCCCGTGCCGGTGGTGCCATAGTTGGCGACCAGGTCGAGGCTGGGCTTCGTTCCCTGTTTCGCGAGGTTCAACTGATCCTGGATATTCTCGAAGTTCTTCTGCACCACCGCGAAGTCGATTCTCTTCTGCAGGGCGTTCGCGATGGCGGCGTCCGCGTCGGCCACCACAGGGTCCGCGGTGGGACGGTCCTTGGCCTCGATCTGGATCTTCCAGGCCTCGGGATCGTTCTTGGGAAAGATCACGCGCTTGAGCGCGTCTTGAGCCTCGTCCAAAGCGTTCTCGGCGATGACCACACCCTCTTCGCGCGTAGCCACTTCGGACTCCGCCGCCACCACATCGAGAGGGGCGAGGGTTCCCACGTTGACCTTGATCTGGTTCTCCGCCAGGAACTTCTGGGCCAGGGACAGGCTCTTGCGCTGGGCGCCGAGATTCTCCTTGGCGTAGATGAGATCGTAGTAGAGCTTGCGCACGTTCGCCAGGGTCGTCACCACGAGGCTCCGAAACTGAAGGTCGGTGATCTCCCGGTTGCGCTTGGTCAGGCGCAGATTGAGCCTCGAGGAATCCATCGACCGATTTCGCAGCAGTGGCTGGCTGAAGTTCACCTGGAAGGCCGAGTTGTAGGACGGGTTGAACGTGCTGAACACGCTGTTGGTCTTGGCCCGGTTGTTATTGAAGTCCGCGCGCAGCGAACCGCCGCTGCGAAGGAGTTTGGACGCGCCGACGTTGTAGGTCAGGGTGTCGTTGTCGACCTTATCGGCTCCCGCGAAGGAGTTGGTGGCCTTGCTCGTTCTCGACTGAGTCGAAATATTCGAGAATAGAACCGGGTCGTAGACAGACTCGGCGTCCGATATCGAGAGAAGCGAGGACTCGGGCGTGAACTTCTCGACCGCGAGGTCGGCGTTGTTCTCCAACGCGCGCCGCACCGCTTCGTCAACGGTGAGGACGAGAACCGGCTTGTTGACGCCAGCGTCTTGGGCAGGAGCCGGAGCGGCGGGGGCCTCAGGGCCGGTAGCCAGGGCAAGGGCGAGAGCGAATGCGGGGGGGAACATCGACGTTTTCATGCCTCCAGAAGTTTCCGAAAGGGCGTTGTCATGCGGTCCACCCCTCGGAAGAAGGGCAGATTATAGAGGGCAGGCCCCCAACCGGGCTGTCCACTCTCTCCACTAAACGACAGATACCCTATGAAAGATCCGCGCCGTTCAACAAATGTCGGCGAACTAGCCTTTGAAGTCGCGTCTGCTCCGGAAGTTACCTGTGGGCACGGGGCTGCCTCGGCCGAGGCGGCCCGTTATGTGAGCGTCCACAAACGGACGGGGCAAGGTTGGAAGCGAACGCGGGCCGGAGAACGACCCCTTTGGACTGTTGAGGGGGGCGCCAGCGGGAGAAGCGGCGGTGAGCCGATGACTCACCGCCGCGGGAGGGGTACTCGGAGGCGGTTTAGAACTGGAAGCGCGCGCCCAACTGGAATTGACGCGGCACGCCGGGAGTGTTGTTGAGCAGATAGTTCCCGAAGCGCGCCGACGCCGGGTTCTGGTCGAGCGTCTGCAGGAAGTTCACATTGGTAGGAGCCGTGAAGCCGCAGTTGGACGCCGAGGTCGCGCAG
This sequence comes from Vicinamibacteria bacterium, assembly GCA_031412915.1. Taxonomy (GTDB): domain Bacteria; phylum Acidobacteriota; class Vicinamibacteria; order Fen-336; family JAGNNV01; genus JAGNNV01. The sequence goes on from JANODX010000184.1 coordinate 18,151, forward strand.
TAGTTCGTGACCTGGCTTCCGCCGAGCTGGATATTCGCGATGTTGAACAGGTTGAACGCCTCGGCCGTCAGCACGATCTTCTGCTTGTCCCTGAATTTGAAATTCTTCTGTATGCGCAGGTTGAGATCCTTGAGGGGCAGGTTGCGGTACGCATTGCGCTTGAAGGGCGTCCCCGGGGCGCTGTAGGGACGGTCCGGGCCTCCGCGGTCGCCGTTGAGATCCGAGCCTGCGCTGACGTCGATGGGGCGGCCCGTGCGGTATGAGAAGCTCGAGGACACGTCGAAGCCGTAAGGCAGGAAGAACACGGCGTTGCCGTTGAACTGATGGCGCCGGTCGAGATTGGCGTCCGCGTACTCCGGCGTAAGGTTGAACGAGTTCTCATAGGTGAAGCCGCCGGAGTCACGTTCGTTGTCGTCGTCCGACTTCGAGTGGCTGAGGACGTAGTAGGCCTGCACCAGGCCCCACTTGCGGTTCAGCTTGAGGCTGAAGGCCGCCGCCTGGTAGAGCGACCGGGCAGTCGATTCGCGGACCGACACCTGGCCCAGGCTCGATATGGGACGCAGGGTGGCTGGGGAGGCGGTCAGGCCGAAGTTCGGCCGCTGCGCGGGGTCGCTCGCCAAAATGACGGGCGCGGGCTCGTTCAGGTCCCGGTTGCGCTGGAGGTGTTCCGTCTTCACGAGTGTGGCGTCGAAGGCGACACTGAGGCCCTGGGCGATCTGGCGCTCATAGCCAAGCCCGGCCTGATAGGAACGGGGGTTCTTGAAGTTGCTGTCGACCATGGTCACGTTCGCGCCCCGGAAGGGGTCGACGGTGAGGCCCAGCGCCGACGAAATCTGATTCAACTGCGTGGAGGTCAGGTTGGGAAGCCCGGTGAGCGGCAGTTTGTTGAGATCGATGCCGATCAGCAGCAACTGGCGGTAGACCGTGTTGTTGGGGTTTCCGGCGGGCACCGCGAAGGGCAGCGTCACACTGAGATCGCCCGGTGTCGAGCGGAAGTTCGACATCGGTGTCGACAGGATGAGCCCCGGGGTGCGCGCGTAGTAGATGCCGCCGTAGCCGCGCACGACGCTCTTCGAGTCATTCGAGGGATCCCAGGAGAAGCCGAGGCGAGGCCCGAACTGGCTCCATTGATCGGGGATCTGAGTGGGGTCCGCCTGCCGGTTCTCGAGCGGGAACGTGACGCCCACGATGCGGTTCACGAGGGCGGCGTTGTCCGAGGGTGGTGTCGGGTTGGAACTCCCCTCCCAGCGCAGCCCGTAGTTCACGGTCAGGTTCGGGCGGATGCGGTATGAGTCCTGGGCGAACACCGCGATCTCGTCCGTGCTGTATTCCGCGAGCAGGTTGCCGATCTGCTTAAAATAGGTGACCGAGGTCGAGTCGAAGCGGTTGGCGGTGGCGCCGCCGACCGTCATCAGGTCGAGGATCGTCGAGGTGTTGGTCCCGCTGATGCTGAACACGCCGAACTGGTTGAAGCCGAAGGTCTGGTTCGCGAACACGTGGTTGTACTCGGCCCCGAACTTGACCGAGTGCTTGCCCCGGAGCCACGTCGCGTTCGCCGCGCCCTGGCCGCGCCAGTCGTACTGCGTGGTGGGCAGAAAATTGACCGTGCCATAGCGGCCGATGTTGTCCGTCACGTTGGTCCCGATGGCGTTGGCGAGGCGCGGGCGCGTCTCCTTCGAGTACTGCCCGCGCACCTCGATCACCAGATTCGAGCGAGGCACGGCGTTGAACTGGCCGACGAACGTATTTGTTCGATCCTGTTCGGTGCCGTTGTTCGACAGGGCATTGGTGATGGTAGGGGCCAGGGAGTTGCCGACGCTGCTGGCGTTCAGGGCGTTGTTCGTGCTGTGGCTGTAGCGCAGGCTCAGCCGATTCGAGCTCTTGAACTGGAAGTCCACGCGTCCGAGGAAGGCCTTGGCGTCGTTCGTTGCGTCGAACGGCCCTTCCAGGCTCTTGTAGAGATTGAAGGCCTCGGCCTGGTCGGCGGTGGGGGTGACGCCGGTGAGCGTTGTGAAGAGCACCGCGCGCGGGTCGGTGACCTTCTGCTGCTCGTAGGCGCCGAAGAAGAAGATCTTGTCCTTGCGGAGCGGTCCACCCAGGGAGGCTCCGAACTGGTGCTGGGTCGGAGCGGCGCTCTGGCCGAAAACGTTCTTCTCGGCCATGCTCTTGTCGCGGTTCAGGTAGAACACGGAACCGGAGAAGTTGTTGCTGCCGGTCTTGGTCACCGCGTTGACGATGCCGCCGGAGGATCGGCCGAACTCGGCGGAGTAGCCGGAGGCCACCACCTGAAACTCCTGGATGGATTCCTGGGGGACCGTGAAAGCGAAGTTGGAGCGCTCGCCACCCCGGATGCCGCCAAAGAAGGGCTGGTTGTAGTCGGCGCCGTCCACGCTGATGTTGGTGTTGATCCCGCGCTGGCCGGCCAGCGATATCTGGCCGCGCGAGGCGTCGATCTGCGCGGTGGGGGTCAAGGTCACGAAGTCCTGGAAACGGCGGCCGTTGATCGGCAGGTTCGCGATGGTGTCGCTGCCGAGCGTCGCACTGCGCACGTCGGTCGAGGTCTCGACGAGGGAGGTGGAACTGACTTCCACCACCTCGGTCAGACCGCCGACCTTGAGCGTCATGTTGACCGTGACCTTCGAGCCGACGGTGACGTTGATGTTCGTGGCCCTCGCCTTCTGGAACCCGGAAAGCTCGGCCGTCGCTTCGTAAGTGCCCGGCGGGAGAAGCGGCGCCTGGAAATTGCCATCGGAGTCGGAGCGCGTCGTTCGGGTGGAGCCGGTCGCCGGGTTGCGGATGACAATCGAGACGCCCGGGACCAGACCTCCGCCGGCATCGGTGACCCGCCCCGTGATCTGCCCGGTGCTGGCCTGGGACTGCGCGAGGGCCAATCCGGGCAGGAGGAAGAGGGAGACAATCGACGTGAGCAGATGGAAGCTCTTCTTAGTGTTCGTCACAAGATTAGTCCTCATTGAAGTGGGTGAACCGATCGATCCGCGTTTGTGGGTCGCGTTCCTGGGGCAAAAGGGTAGAAGTGCTGAGCCAAACGTCCACAATATCTGGTGGAGGGTCGCACGATGGGTAGACTCTAGCGCCACTCCGCGGTCGGCTCCAAGGCAAATGTTTGTTAACGTCCGGGTCCGCCCCGGGGAGCCGCCCCGCCCCGCCTCGTCAGTCTAGAACCTGCCCCCTGGGACCACGAACAACATGAAATTGCTTTTGTCCTACGATCAGATTTCCGCGCGCGTTCGGGAAATGGGCGCGGAAATCACGCGAGACATGGCGGGGCAGGAGCCGCATGTGATCGCGGTCCTCAAGGGTGCCTGTCCTTTCATGACGGATCTTTGCCAGTGGATCGACCTGCCCCTGAGCATGGACTACATCGCGGTCTCGTCCTACGGCGCCGCTACCAAGTCTTCGGGCGAGGTCAAGCTGTCGAAGGATCTCGACACCTCCATCAAGGGTCGCGACCTCATCATCGCGGAAGACATCGTCGACACCGGACTCACCCTCAACTACCTGGTGAACCTGCTCAAGGCGCGCGGCCCGCGGTCGATTCGAGTGGCTTCGCTTCTTTCCAAACCCTCGAGGCGTCTCATCGAAGTGAAAGTCGACTACACCGGCTTCGTCATCGATGACCTTTTCGTGGTGGGGTACGGTCTCGACTACAACGAGAAGCATCGGAACCTGCGCGACATCGTCGTTTTCGAAGGCTGAGAGCGCCGGGACCCGAATCGCCCATGGCGCTCATTGTCGGCGTCGATGCCGGAGGGACGAAGTGCTCCGGGGTGGTGGCCGACGAGTTCGGGCACGTGCTGAGGTCGGCTCGGGGCGCGGGCGCCAACCTTCACACCCACGGGGAGTTGGTCGTCGAGAAGAACCTCGCCTCTCTCCTCGATGAGCTGTGCCCGGACGAAAGACCCGAGGCCTTGTGCCTGGGCATGGCCGGGGTGGACCGGCCGGGCGAAGACGCGGTGGTCATGTCCCTGCTCAAGCGCCTTGGCTTCAAGGGCAACGCCCTCGTGGTCAACGACGCGGTGATCGCCATTGCGGCGGGGGCGCACGATCGGGTGGGCGTGGTGGTGATCGCGGGGACCGGATCCATCGCCTACGGGGTCGACGCTTCGGGGAAGATCGCGCGGGCGGGCGGCCTCGGCCCGATCCTCGCGGACGAAGGCTCGGGGGGCTGGATCGGCCATCGAGGGCTCCTGGCCGCGGTGCGGGCCGCGGAAGGCCGAGGTGAAGCGACCGTCCTCAAAGACGCTCTCTTCAACGTGCTGTCCATAGCCTCGCTCCCGGACCTTCCCGCCATGGCCTACGGAGGCGGTTTGACGCGAGAGCGCATGGCCGAATTGGCGCCGACCGTGATCGCGGTGGCCCAGACCGGCGATGTCGTGGCCAGCCGGATTATCGATGAGGCCTGCGCCGAACTCGCGAGTGCCGCCCGATCGGTTGTTCGTCAACTCGATTTCAAGGGTGCGCCCTACCCTCTCATCTTCTCCGGCGGTCTGTTCGGGGGTGTGCCCTCAATGGTCGACACCGTGGCGAACAAGGCGGCGCTTCAAGGCGCCATCCCTTGTCGGTTGAAGCGGGATCCCGCCGAGGGCGCTTTGTTGATGGCGCTCGACTTGTTCCGTTCGCGCAGGTGGGGACGGAAATGAAGAGGCTCATCGTCAACGCCGACGATCTCGGACGCACGCACGGAATCAACACCGGCGTTTTCGAAGCGCATCGACTGGGCATCGTGACGAGCGCCACGGCGATGGTGAACTACGAGGCTATCCATGAGGCGGCCCGTCTGTCTCGAGAGAACCCGGGCCTCGGCATCGGTTTGCACGTGGCCCTGACCGGAGGTCGGACGGCGCTCCCGCCCGCCGCGGTCCCTTCTCTGACCGACGCCCGCGGCCTCCAGCCCGCGAAGCCCGACGGACTTCTGGGAGCGAGTCCCAGGGAGATCGAGGCCGAAGTCTCCGCTCAGTTCGCGAAGTTCGTCGAGGCGTTCGGACGCCGGCCCACTCATCTCGATTCTCATCACCATGCTCACCGGAACCCGGAGGTCTTCGAGGCGGTCTGCGGTCTGGCCCTTCGCGAGAGGCTTCCGGTTCGAAACGCCGGCGGGGCCATGGGCGGCGAACTGAAGAAGCGGTCGGTGTCCACGAGCGACGTCTTCGCGGACGGCTTCTTCGACCGTGCGGCATCCGTCGAGACTCTGGTATCGATCATCGACGGCCTGGCGGAGGGCGTCACCGAATTGATGTGTCATCCCGCCCATGAAGACGCCGAACTCGCCGCCTCCAGCTCCTACGCGGCCGCGAGGGTGTTGGAATTGAAGGCCCTGTGCGATCCCTTGGTGAAAGCCGCCGTCCTGCGCTCCGGGATTCACCTCATCAGCTTCGCCGATCTGTGAAGTTCGAGATTCTTCCCTCCGCGGCTCGGGTGGCTCGAGGGGCCGCGTCCGCCTTCGCCCGGATGGTGGAGGTGCAACCGAGCATCGTGGTGGCGCTGCCGACGGGCCGTACTCCGATAGCCATGTACGAGATTCTGGCCGCCCAGCGCAAGGCCGGCGCGTTCGACCTCGGCCAGGCCACCGCCTTCAATCTGGACGAGGTTCTGCTGCCGAGGGAGCTGCCGCAGACCTTCTTCCAGTTCATGACCCGCTACACCTGGGAGCCGCTCGGTGTTCCCCAAGGGCGAAGGTTCATCCCCCAGGGAGAGGCCACAGACCCCGAGGCGGAATGCCTGCGCTACGAGGCGGCCATCGAAGAGGCGGGGGGGCTGGACCTTGCCATCCTTGGCATCGGGGCCGACGGGCACATCGCCTACAACCTGCCGGGTCAGGTGGGCCCACGGACCCATGTGGTGACCCTCGACCCCAAGACGATCGCGAGCCTGGGCGGCTCCCTCCGCGGACCCGTCCGCGCCATCACCATGGGTGTGGATACGATACGTTCGGCCCGGACGATCCTGCTCCTCGCCACCGGCAGTTCCAAGGCCGAGGCGCTCAGGCGCTTGCGCGACGACAGGGCGAGCGAGGTCTGGCCCTGCACGTTCTTGAGAGGCCACCCGGACCTGACCGTGATCGCGGACGGTTTGGCGGCCTCTCAGCTGTAGCGCCGCCAGAAGGTTTCGAGGATCTCCGCCTTCATGGCGTCCCATGGTTTGCCGAGAACCTTGCGGAAGCCGCCGTCCATGGAGCCCGTCTCCCGCATGGCCAGCAGGAGATCGTTGACCGCGAATTGCCCGCGGGAGCGTACGAGTTGCTCGGACATGACCAGCGAGAGCATGTAGAAGGACATCACATCCGACCGCCGCGCCGTCGCCAGTTGCTTCAGGTCGGAAGCGCTCAGGATGTCCCCGAAGCGCAAGCCCTCCATGTATTGAGCGAGCCCCTCATTGAGATCCTTCGGAATCAGGCCGCCGGACATGTCGTCGACGAAAGCGTGGGAGAGTTCGTGGACGAGGGTGTCCTCCATCTCGCGGGGGAGAGACCTTGGCAGGCCGCGAATGGGAATCTGGATTCTTCCGTCATGGGACGAATACTGTCCTCCCGACCAACGCGGCGCCCCGGTCTTTGTGTAGTAGTCCTCGCCGGAGTGCAGAACCACCGGGATCTTCGTCCTCGGCTCGTGGTTGTAGATTCCGGCCAGCCGAACGTAGGCCCGGTCCAGAACGAAGAGCACGTCGCGGGCTACTCCTTGCTGGGTTTCGCCATCGAAGCGGACGTTGAAGCGGTTGGATTGAAATAGATCCTTGCCCGCCTCCGCGTTGGCCCGGCCCTTGAGTTGAGCCTTGAGGGCCAGCGCCTCCTGACACGTGCCGATGAGTGTCCCCGGTACTGGTCCGGTGGAACAGATCTCGAACACCGGCCGGTCCAGAACGGAAAGCGCTTCGGGAGTGCGGTCCAGCCTGGAGAGGGCCACGGCGAGCGAATAGGAAACACCCATGCTCGGCAGGGACGAGAGCGCTTCGTATTTCCGACTGGAGGCCTCGGTCCCTGCCCAATCGTTGAGACCGAGGCGCAGGGCGGTTTCGAATTCGTAGATTCTCGGTTCTTGCGGGTTCAGGGCCTTCAGTTGTTTGAGGGCCGAGGACGCCTCCGTGAATCGTCGCCCCGAGATCGCGTCATGGGACTTCCTGAAGTAGCCCTCCATCAACGCGGCCTTTATCGACGACGGACTTCCCGTCTGTTGATAGAGCGCTTCGACTTTGCTGAGGTCCGGGTCCGAGGGTTGCGCCGCCGGATCCATGAGCAATTTCGAGAACGCCTCCAGGAAACGCCAATCCTCATCGCTCAACTCACTTCCGCCCTGGAGATCGACGGGAGGGACCGGGATGAGCGTCCTCTGATCCGGATCGGCGACCGTGGGCTGGATCGGCACCGGTGGGGCGATCGGCGTCCGGGCGGTCGTGACCGTTCTCGTCTCTCGGGCGGCATTCGTCTCGTCCGTCCCCGGTCGGTTGAGCCCAAAGAGGATCAGGGTCGAGGCCGCGACCGTAGCCACGCCGATTCTGGCCAGGGCGCGGCGGGGGGAAACCGCCTCCCCTCGGGCTCGGGGGGCGCTGGGCTCGGCCGCGGTCGATTCTGCCGCCCTTCCGCCCGGCTTCCGTGGCGGAGGCGGCCTCAGCAAAGGTGGCGGGGAGGCTCGCTGGGGTCGGGGTGGCCGCGTTTCCCCGGCTGCGAACCCTTCGTCCGCCTTCGTCCGCACCTTGGCCACGATCGCGCCGCAGGAAGGGCATACGCCGGCCCGGGCCTCGGTTGGCTGGCCACACTTCGGACAGGCGTCCATGGAAACGAGATTACATGCAGGCCCGGGCTCGCCCCTTAGGCTCGATGTGGGCCAACTCGCATCCGGGTTAGGATCGCCGGCCCATGAAGCGTTGTGCAGCGAGCGCTCCGGCGCGGGTGGACATCGCCGGCGGCACCCTGGACATCTGGCCTCTCCATCTCTGGCACGAGGGCGCTCGAACCGTGAACGCCGCGGTCACCTTGCGCGCGTCCACGAGGGTCACGCCCATCGATCGGAGGATGGAGATCGTGTCCATCGATACCGGAGTGAGTGCTACGGGCCGCGACGTGGCTTCGATCGAGGAGCACGATCACACCCGGCTGGTGGTTCAGATTCTGAAAGCCCTGGGGGTCGAGACCGGTCTTCGAATCGAGACCACCTCCCGGGTGCCCGCCGGTTCCGGCCTGGGCGGATCATCGACTCTCGCCGTCACCATCGCCGCGGCGGTGGCCGGGTCCATCTCGAGGGAGCTGTCGCGGCGGGACCTTCGGCATCTGGTGCGCGATGCGGAAGCCCAGGTGATCCGCGTGCCCACGGGAATCCAGGACTACGAGGCGGCGATCCACGGGGGGGTTCTCGACGTGGCCTTGAACCCGGGCGAGATCGAGACGAAGCGCCTGGTCGAAGACGAGACATTCGTGGAAGACCGGATTCTTCTCGTCGATGCGGGGGTCACCCGCTTCTCGGGGCTCAACAACTGGGAGATGTTCAAGGCCCAGGTGGACGGGACCGGCAACGTTCGGAGTTTGTTCGCCGAGATCGTGCGGGCGGCTGGCGACGCTCGCACCGCCATCGTCCAGGAGGATGAAGAGGGCCTCATCCGGGCGGTCGCGCGCGAGTGGAACGCGCGCCGGTCGCTGGCCAAAGGAGTCACCACTCCGGAGATCGACGCCATCGTCGATGCCGCAGGGGCGCGCGGCGGCGCGGCCAAAGGATGCGGCGCGGGCGGGGGAGGGATCGTCCTGGTGTTGGTCAAGCCGCGGGAGCGTGGGGCGCTGGTGAAGGATCTCGACCGAAAGGGCTTCCGGGTTCTGGAGGCGAAGGTCGACCGGGTAGGCCTGAAAGTCGAAGAAGAAACTGTATAATCCACGGCTCGCGCCCGCGCGACGCGTCAAGGGTTCCGCCTTGAAGCTTTCCCTTCCCAGGGGTTGAGCGCCGCTGGACCCTGATGGTCCGAGTCGATGCCGAGCCGTCGTCTCATGAGGACGCGAGACACTCAAGCTGGAGGAGAAGACAATTTCCACGATCGCGGCGACCCAACTGAAGCGGGGCATGGTCATCATGTTCGAGAAGAACCTGTCCCGGGTCGTGGAGACGATCCACAAGACGCCCGGCAACCTTCGCGGGTTCGTCCAGGCCAAACTTCGGGACCTGAAGACCGGCGCCATCTTCGAACATCGCTTCCGGTCGGTCGACATGGCGGAGCGCGCGTATCTCGAGGACACCGAGATGGAATATCTCTACTCCGAGGGCGACCTGCATCACTTCATGAACAACGAGACCTTCGAGCAGATGGGCCTGTCCGATGAGATCCTGGGCGATGCGGTCAGCTACCTGAAGCCGAACCTGAAGCTGAAGATCGAGATGTACGAAGGCACTCCGGTGGGCATCGAGATGCCCATGATCGTGGAACTGAAGGTGGTGGAAACCGAGCCTTCGATCAAGGGCGCCTCGGTTTCGAATCAGAGCAAGCCGGCCAAGATGGAGACCGGTCTCATGGTCAACGTTCCTCCCTTCATCTCCGAGGGCGACGTGATCCGGATCGACACCACGGAAGGCAAGTACATCGAGCGCGCGAAGTAGCGCCCCCCCCGGGTCTTTCCCAAGTCGAGGTTTTCAAGGAACGCATGGCCCCCCCGAGATTCAGGCCCGAGTCTGGTTCGATCGAAGTGATCGTGGGCAGCATGTTCAGCGGGAAGAGCGAGGAACTCATCCGCCGTCTGCGGCGCGCGCAGATCGCCAAGCAGAAGGTCCAGGTCTTCAAGCCCAAGATCGACGATCGTTACGCGGCCGACCACGTGGTCTCGCACTCCGAGATGAGGATCAAGTCGGAGATCGTCGCGCACGCGTCGGAGATTCTGGGCGGACTGAAGGCGGACACGGAAGTCGTGGGCATCGACGAGGGTCAGTTCTTCGACGGGAGCCTCGCCGAGGTCGTCCAGGTCCTGGCCGACCGGGGCGTTCGCGTGATCGTGGCCGGCCTCGATCAGGACTACCTGGGACGGCCGTTCGAGCCCATGCCTCAGTTGATGGCCACCGCGGAGTACGTCGACAAGATGCTCGCCATCTGCATGCAGTGCGGCGCGCCCGCCAACCGAACCCAGCGCCTGGTCCAATCGAGCGACCGCGTGGTGGTGGGGGGCGCCCACGCTTACGAAGCGCGCTGCCGACGTTGTTTTTCGAAGGACATCTCTCAGTAGCGTCGTTTCGGCCAGGTATTCGAATCGAAAGGTCAAGTGCCAGAACCTTCGCATGCGCCCGCGACCGAGACCCTCGAGCTTGACGCCGAGGGACGAGAAGGGCTGATCCTCGACACCGCCCTTCCCGTGCTCGCGGCCTGGGCGAAAATGATCCGGGTCGTGGGTTTCCGGCCCTCGATGGGGGTCTCCGGACTCTCCGCCCGTGACGTGGCCCGGCTGCGGACCCTGGGTCTCGCCGCGGCTGCGAAAGCCACCGGTCTGTTCGAGGGAGCCAACGATTTTCGTCTGGGCTTCCCCGCGGACGGGAACATCGGAGCAGACGCGTCCCTGGGCATCGAAGCGGATCTGGGAGGGCACCCCCTGGCTCCGGTGGTTTCGGACCTCGCCATAGCGTCTTTCGGCCTGCCTCCGGGAAAGAGCCTCACTCACCGCCTGCGAGGTTTCACCCACCTTCGGGGCGCCTCGTCGCAGGGGTACGGGGCTCGAGTCCTCGCTGCTCTCGGCCGCGAGTGCGGGCTCGACCTCGCGATCACATTCGAAGCCCTGGGTTTCGAACCCCAGGGTCTCGGCAGCATCGCGCTTCTGGCCGCGCGTCACCCAGCACCCCCGCCCTCCGTCGCGGACTGGACAGACCGGGGTGAGTTCCGGGCCGTTCATGTCACGCTTGGGGGCGTTCGGCCCAGGGTCGGGCAGTTCGATCGACTCGAAGCGGCCCTCCGCGAGGCGCTGTGGGAATCGCGGAGGGTCGAACCCAGGGTCACGCGGCTGGTGACGCCGGGCGTCGACCTGGGCGCGTTCCTTCAGGTCGATGTCGAGTTCGAAAGGGGCGGGGCCGCGTTCGTGGATGTGGTGAGTCGGTCCTCAGCGCCCCTTCCCCTGGCCCGGCGCACCGTCCGGCGAGTCCTGAAGTTCTGGGACTCGGGGGCCACCTGCGACGCCGTGACCGGCCTCCTGGTCTTCGCCTGCGCCCTGGCCGCCCGCGCCGAATTTGCCCTGACCCTCGTTCCCTCGGACGAGCTCTCCGAAGCCTGCTCCTTGTGGCGGGACATCGGCGCGCGCCTCGAAAAGGTCGAGGCCAGAGGCCTCGTGGTCCTGAAGACGCCGGGTCCGAGGAACTAGGAGGTCTCGAAAAGGACCTCGCCGTCGCCGCTGATGAAGAGCGACGGCTCGTGGGTGGTGGGGGAAAGACCCATCTCCGCCTCGAGGTTTCCTGACCAGGCAATCACGCTCGAGAGCGGCCCCTGGAAGGGCTCATCACTGTGGATCCTCGCACAGGAGGGGAGACCCGTCCAGGTCAGGGCGGCGAAGCCGCGGCCATCCATTTCGAGAACGCCCCCTTCCATGGCCCCCACCTTGACGTACCGCGGTTGAAGGGCGTCCTCGCAGACCAGGATTCGGTCGGGAGACACCCACAGCTTCCGTCCGGGATCGCACAGAAGAAGACCGATCCCTGAGCCCGCCGCGGCCAGCAGGAGCGAGCCGGAGCCGGTGGCGATCACGAGCCTTTCGCCCGCGTTGCCCTTCGCTTCTTTCACCCAGAAAGTGATATGCCCTTCCGATGACACCAACGCGCCGCGCTTGAAGAAGATGCGGCCGTCGAAGGGCACCTGGATCAGATCCCTTCGCTTGAGGGTCATCCTCGGAGTGGCCAAGGGAGTCGGGGGCCCGAGGAAAAGCTCCTCTTCCTCCGCTCCCAGCCGAAGCACCTCGGGACGCAGCGCCACCGGACCGTAGTGAAACGGCCCGAGATCCTGGGTCTGGATCTCGGCGCCCGGCACCTGCACCAGCTTCGTCGCGCCAAACAACACCTCGTCGTCTTCCTCGTCGCCGTGGAAATCGTTGTCAAGGTGTACAGGGATGGGCCTCGTCGTGGGCTCGAGGGCCGCGGGTTCCGGACGAGGAATTTCCGAGGTCGTCGGTCCGTGCTGACGGAAGGCGCCGCTGTTGTCGGACGCGGATCGAGCGAGACGGTACTGATAGATGGCCTCGCGGGTCCGTCCGTGACGCTCGTAGGTGGCCGCCAGGTAGAAATGGACGCGCGGCCGGTCGCTGGAGAGGGGCAGGGCCTGGGTGAAGGCCAGCTCCGCCTCACGGAATCGATTCAGTTTGAAATTGATCAGGCCGAGGTTGAAAAGAATGGCGGGGTCCTTGGGGGCGCTCGCGGACAGCTTCCCGAACACTTCCTCCGCGCGCTCCAGACGACCCTGCTTGAAGTACAGGATGCCCAGGAGGCTCAGCACCGTCACATCCCGGGGTTTCAGCAGGTACGCTTCGGCCAGGTCCTGTTCCGCAAGGTCCGCTTTCCCCTCCGCCAGAAATGCGCGGGCTCGCTGAACGTGGGTTTCGAAGAGACCGGTGGAGAGAGGTGAAACGGCCGGCATGTCTATTCTCCTTTCCCGATCAGGGCAGACCGCGAATGGTCCGGAAGGCAGATCCGTCCTGGGGGGGCGAATCTGCGAAGTGGGTCGAGCCCGAGAGGTCCACCCATCGATAGTACTGGCGGGGAGGAACCCGGATGAGGGCCCGGCCCGGCGGCGGGGGTGGGGTTCCGGTCGAACGCGCGTTCCGGGGTTGAAGGGAAGGGGGAAGAGAACCGGAAAAGCCAAGCTCGGCGGTTCCGGAGCCGGGCTTGCGCGACTCCCCGGCCCGCATGATGACGGGGGCCGAGCCGAGAGCGCTCCGGATCCGGAGCACGTAGTTTCGGGTCTCTCGATAGGGCGGAACGCCGCCATAGCGCAGGACCGCGTTCTCGCCCGCGTTGTAACCCGCGGCCGCGAGTTCGACGTTCCCACGAAACAAACCGAGCAGGTATTTGAGGTATTCCGTTCCGCCCATGATTGCCTCGGCGGGGTCGAACGGATTCGACACCCCGAAACGTCGAGCCGTTGCGGGCATGAGCTGCATGAGCCCGCGCGCGCCCTTGGACGAGACGGCGTATTCGTCGAAAGCCGACTCCACGCTGATGATGGCCCGAATCAAGTCGGGACTCACATCGAATTTCGACGCCGCGTCTTCGATGTAAGGGTCGAACTCGGGCCGGGCTCGCGACCTGAACCCTCGCGAGTGAATGAGCACGCCCTTGGCCGAGAAGCGCAACCGGAACTCGCTGGTTTCCGGCGAGTCGGTGGCTTCGAGGACGCCGTCGGCATTCCGGCGCAAATAGACCTGGGCCGAAGTGTGGGAGACAGAGACGAGTTCGAGACCGGCCAGGATGGCCAGAGTGAATGAGGCGGCTTTCATGCGCGGTTTTCTGTGGGTCATGCCGTCGTCTCGCTCAAAAGACGGGTCGCGGTGATTCGGGCGTTCCGCCGAAACGCCTCGACGTCGTCTGCGGACCCGAGGGCCCCCTGGGCGAATTCTGCACGACCGCCGCCGCGCAGACCAAGCTCCTTCATCAATTGGGGGGCCGCGACCTTGCCCGTGACGTCGCGGGACACCGCGACGATGACGGAATACGAGCCGTCGCCCGAAGCGGAGGAGGAAACGGCGATGAAGCTCTTGTCGCCGCGCCGGTTGCGGTATTCGTCGATGAGGGCGGCGTGGCCCTTCCGGTCGACATCGCTCCAAAGGGGGGTCCAGATGGTGATGCCTTGAGACTCGATGGAGTCGCTGCCTTCGCTTCGACCGCTCCCTCCCGAGGCGAGTTTCAGCTTGAGGCGCTCGATCTCCCGGTCCCTGGCCTTGAGTTCGTCCTTGAGTCTTGCGTATTCCTCCACCAGGGCGCCGCGCTCCGCTCGGGCGAAGTGCGACAGCTCGTCGAGGATCGAGACATCACGCTGGGTTTTGTCGAGGGCAGCGCCGCCCGCCACCGCCTCGACCCGACGCGTTCCTGCGGACACCCCGCTCGTGCCCGTGAAGAGGAAGAAGCCGATGTCGCCGGTTTGTGCTACGTGGGTGCCCCCGCAGAACTCCCGGGAGAAGCCGGGCACTTCGACCACGCGCACGCGTTCACCGTACTTGTCGCCGAAGAACGCGAGGGCGCCGGAGGCGAGCGCTTCATCGCGGGACATTTCCACGGTGAGGATTTGCTTGTTGGCCAGGATCTCGCCGTTGACCCGGTTCTCCATGACCCGCAGTTCCCGTTCGTCGACCCCCTGAAAGTGCGAGAAGTCGAAGCGCAGGCGATCGTTCGCGACCAGGCTCCCTGCCTGCTTGACGTGGGGGCCGAGGGTTTCGCGCAGGGCCGCGTTCAGGAGATGCGTCGAGGTGTGGTGACGCATGGCCCCTTCGCGCCGCTCTTCGTTGACCGCGAGCCGGACCTTCATGCCGGGCTCGAAGGTCCCCTCGTCGACCGTGACCAGGTGAGTCGAGAGCCCGGGCAGGGCATTTCGGCACGACGAAACCGTGGCCAACGAGCCCGGGCCCGAAATGACGCCGCTGTCGCCGATCTGCCCGCCCGCTTCCGCATAGAAGGGTGTGCGGTCCACCATGATCTCGCCGGCCTCGCCCTTGTCCAGGCGCTTGACCGGCTTGCCGTCCTTGAACGTGGCGACGATGGAGGCCCCGTCTTCTTCGAGGCGGTCGTAGCCCACGAAGGCCGTCTTCGCTTTCTCCAGCAGGGTGAGGTACTCGGGGGATCCCGAGATAGCGCCCAGCTTGCTCGCGTGCCGAGCCCGCTCCTGCTGTTTGACGAACTCGGCATCGAAGGCCGCGGTGTCCACCTTGAGGCCGCGATCTTTCGCGAGTTCCTCGGTGAAGTCGAGGGAGAGGCCGTAGGTGTCGTAGAGCTTGAAGGCGTCGGCGCCGCTGAGGACGCCGGTGGTGGTGGATGCCGCCACCGTATCGAATACCGCGAAGGCCTGCTTGAGCGTGGTGGAGAAGCGGTCCTCTTCGACCCGGACGATCTTCTTCACCGTGGCCTCGGTCGTCTTGAGGTCGGGATAGGCGGACTGCATGCGCGCGACCAGCTCGCCGACCAGTTCCGCGAGGAACGGCCGGTCGAGGCCGAGCTTCCGCCCGTGACGCAGGGCGCGCCTCATGATCTTGCGCAGGACATAGCCCCGCCCCTCGTTCCCCGGCAGTACGCCGTCGGAAACCAGGAACGTGGTCGCGCGGAGATGATCGGCGATGACGCGAAGCGAAACGTCGGTCGCCGGGTCGTGTCCGTAGGCGACCCCCGCGAGTTTCGCGGTGGCCTCGATCAGAGGGGCGAAGAGGTCGGTGTCGTAGTTGTTCAGCTTGCCCTGGACCACCGCGGTGATGCGCTCCAGGCCCATGCCCGTATCGACGCAGGCCGCGGGCAGGGGAGACAATTCGCCCTTCGCGTCCCGGTTGAACTGCATGAAGACGAGATTCCAGATCTCGAGATAGCGATCGCACTCGCAGGCGACTCCGAGGCAGGCCCGTCCCGCCCCCGCTTCGGAACAAGGGAGGGAATCGCCCTGGTGGTAGTGAAGCTCCGAGCAGGGACCACACGGGCCGGTGTCGCCCATGGCCCAGAAGTTGTCCTTCTTGCCGAGTTCGAGAATCCGCTCGGCGGGCAGATACGCCCGCCAGTGATCGAAGGCCTCGGTGTCGCGAGGCACGCCGTCCTCGCCTTTGAAGATGGTCGCGGTGAGGCGGTCGGGAGCAAGACCCATGGTCCCGGTCAGGAACTCCCACGCGTAGGCGATGGCGTCCTTCTTGAAGTAGTCGCCGAACGAGAAGTTCCCGAGCATCTCGAAGAACGTGTGATGACGGGCGGTGAGCCCCACGTTCTCGAGGTCGTTGTGTTTGCCGCCTGCGCGCACGCACTTCTGCGAGGAGACCGCCCGCGCGCGGTCCCTGGTTTCGCGTCCCAGGAAGACGTCCTTGAACTGATTCATCCCCGCGTTGGCGAAGAGGAGGGTGGGGTCGTTCTGGGGGATCAGAGACGAACTGCGCACGATCTCGTGCCCTCTTTCCTCGAAGAAGCCGAGGAACGAAGAGCGGACGTCGTCCGCGGTGCGCGGCTCAGTCTGCTGATTCATCGACCCTATTTTCGGTCATGAGCGCGTTTTCCGCGAGTTGAAGGGCCGTCTTCGCTTCCGACAGTTCGAACCCGCGACCCAGCAAAGAGCGCAGGACTCTCCCGCGCTTTCCCTTGAGGGTCGGGTCGCGCGCGCGTTCGAACAGCCGAAGGGCGAGGCGCACGAGGCCGGCCTCGACTCCTTCGGACGCGGCGAACGCCTCCTTGGCCGCGGCCTGTGCGGTTGCCGGGGCGATGCCCTTCTGGCGAAGTGTTGCGACCACGCGTCTTGGGCCTCGCTTTCCCGAGCGGGCGGTGGTTCGAGCCAGGGCACGGGCGAAGCGTTCGTCGTCGATCAGACCTTCCCTCCTGGCCCGGGTCACCGCGTGCTCGATCGCATCCTCGGGAATCCCCTTGCCCGCGAGGGCGTTCACGAGTTCGCGCTCGGTGTGATCGCGCCGGCCGAGTTTGGTGAGGATCAGGGCGAACGCATTTCGCCGCGAACTCTCGGAGTCGTGCTCCTTGGAGACGCCCCCTTCGGGGCTATTCAAGGTTGGACATGGAACCCTGACCGCGGGTGCCGGTGTCGACCCCCGAGAGCATCATGCGGAACTCATCGGGGTTGGTGCAGCGCCGCGCCGCCTCTTCGCGGGTGATGAGGCCCCTCTGGCAAAGGTCGAACAGAGCCTGGTCGAACGTCTGCATGCCTTCGGTGGTTCCCTGGGCAATGGCCCCGGCGATGAGCCGCGTCTTCTCTTCGTTGACGATGCAGTCGCGGATGAACGGTGTGGTGACCATGACCTCGACCGCGGGCACCCGGCTCGCTCCGTCGGCGCGGGGAACGAGGCGAAGGGAAACCACCGCACGCAGGACCGAGGCCAGCTGGCGGCGGATCTGCTTCTGCCGGCGCAGCCGACCGCCTGGGGCGCCGTTATGGCTGGCCCGAGGTTGGAGGGGCCCCTGGTTCGAGACTGAACGACATCCCCGTGAACATCATTTCTTCATAGGTCTGATCGCCCCACCAGACGTCCGTGCTCGGATCGGGATTCGACTTGTTGGCCGACGAATTGTCGTACCACGCGGTGGCGTGGATCACGGTGCCTTTCGGCAACTTCAACGGCTCCTTGTACGCGTAGTCGGTCTGCCAGTCGAAATCGTAGGTGGGCACCGAAAGCAAGGTCTGCTTGCGCCCGTCGGGGAAGGTCGCTTCGAAGAGCCAGCGCTTGCCGCGCACGTGGGTGTGCGGCAGGAGACTCCAGAGACGCATGTCGCGGTTGAGCGTCATCTCCGCGTCGACTCGTGCATTGGCATCGCCCGCCTTGATGTGCAGTCCGCCATTGGCCAGGACGGTGCCGATGAGGGGTGTCTCGGGAGCGGTCTTTGCGAAGATGAGACCGATCTTCGTGCGGTCGGTCGTCGGCGTCCCAACGGACGTGTAGTGCACCTGGAAAACCAGCGTCGAACCTGCGGCGATCCGTGCCGCGGTGCCCGGACGGTAGACGCGGGTGGCCGTTCCGGGCACGTACCCGCCAATCGAGGGGCCGAGAGCGGGCGCCGGGCGGTCGTTCGGTCCGAGCGGCTTCCGCTGGCCTTCCGGCAGGGGCGGCCCACCCGTCTGTCCGGCGGGAATCGACATGTTGTCGGCAAACGTGAAGATCGGCTGCGGCTGCGGACGAGAGCCCTGCGGTGCCGCGGCGGGCCGAGGTGCGGCGGCGGGAGGACGCGCGTAGACGATCACGTGATGGACGGCGGCCGGATTGCCCGGACGGACCTCGTAGGCCTGGAGCCACTTGTCTTCAGTGAAGTTGGTGGGCACTTCGAAGTACTGGTACGCGATCTCGCCCGACGCGGGGATCGGATAGTCCTCCTGCATGACCAGGACGGTGTCGGGTTCACCGATGCGCCACCCGTCGGTGTACTTCGGCGGATGTTTGGCCAGCCACTTGATATCGAAGATGGCCGTCAGCACGCGCCCGAACTTGGAGGTCACCAGGGAGCGCGCCAGGATGAGCGTGGCC
>JANODX010000185.1:0-2016 GCA_031412915.1 Vicinamibacteria bacterium
TGGAACAATTCCCAGGCCCGTCCGTGGTCGCCCATCGCGGCGAAGGCCATGCTCGCCCAGATGGCCGCGTGGGTGTACTGGCCGCCGTTCTCGCGCACCCCCGGGACGTAGCCCTTGATGTAGCCGGGATTCAGATCCGACTTGTCGAAGGGCGGGTCGAGCAACTGGACCAGGCCGCGATCGCGGCGCACCAGTCGCTGGTCGAGCGCGTCCATGGCCATGCGCGACCTCCCCGCGACCGCGGCGCCCGACAGCACCGACCAGCTCTGCGCGATCGAGTCGATCTGGCATTCCGCGTTGGCCTTTGACCCAAGCGGCGTGCCGTCGTCGAAGTAGGCGCGCCGGAACCAGCCGCCGTCCCACCCATGCTTGTCGAGATTGGCCTTGAGCCGTTCGGCTTCGAGACGACAACGATCGGCGAAGGTCACGTCGCCGCGGCCGAGCGCGAGCGCGCCGAAGCGCACCAGGGTGTCATAGAGAAAGAAGCCCAGCCACACGCTCTCCCCCCGGCCCTGCATGCCCACCAGGTTCATCCCGTCGTTCCAGTCTCCCGTCCCCATCAGGGGAAGGCCGTGCTCGCCGAAACGAAGGCCCAGGAGGACCGCGCGCACCCCGTGCTCATACAGCGAGGCCGTGCTCTCGGACCGAGCCGGGAGATCGTAGTAGGCATCCTGGTCGGGGTTCACCGGCCGCCCTTCGAGGAAGTGGACGCGCTCCTCCAGCACCTGGTTGTCACCCGTGCTCTGGACGTAGCGGCAGATCGCCTGGGGCAGCCAGAGGAAATCGTCCGAACAGCGTGAGCGCACGCCCCGGCCGGTGGGTGGATGCCACCAGTGCTGCACGTCGCCCTCGGAAAACTGCCGGGCGGCCGAGCGCAGGAGGTGCTCGCGCGTCAACTTTGGCTCGGCGTGAACGAGGGCCATGGTGTCCTGCAGTTGATCGCGGAAGCCGAAGGCGCCGCCCGACTGGTAGGTGCCGCTCCTCGCCCACAGGCGACAGGCGAGCGTTTGATACAGCAGCCACCCGTTCGCGAGGAGGTCGAGCGACGGGTCCGGGGTCGTGACCTGCACGGCGCTGAGGGTCCGCGCCCAGTACTCGCGAACGCTGGCGAGGGACTGCCGATACGCCTCGGCGCCACGCAGGCGCCGAACCGCGTCGTCGCTTCCCCGGCGCCCAAGAGCACCCAGCCTGAAGATGATCAGCCGCTCCTGACCGGGGGCGAGGTCTAGGGGGACTTGAATCGCGGCGCAGGCGTCGAGGCCGGCGCCCACGCGGTTGGAGAGCCGCCGGCGGGCGAGGGCCGAAGGACGCTCGAGCGTGCCATTGCGGCCGAGGAACTCCACCCGATCCGCGGTGAGGGTCACCCCGGGCGCGCGGGTGGCCTCGTCGGCGTCGAAGAAGGCGATCCGGTCGCCGAACTCGGCGCTGTAGGGGTTGCGCGCGCAGATGGCGCCGGTGGCCGCATCGATCTCCGTGACCACGTGCAGGGCGGTCTTGGGCCTCAAGTCGCCCATCACCCATTCCACGTAGCCGGTGACGGAAAGACTGCGCGGACGGCCGGAGTGGTTCGTGATTTTGAGGGCCGAGAACTTGATCGCGGTCGCGGCATCCACATGAACGGTCAGCTCGGACCCTATCCCCTCCTCCTCGTGCTCGAAGACGCTGTACCCGAATCCGTGACGTGTCACGTAGGGCGTGGCGCCGCGGCAGGGCGAAGCACAGGGAGACCAGAAGTACGCGGTTTCCTCGTCGCGGATGTAGAGGGCTTCGCCGGTCGGGTCGGTGACGGGATCGTTTCCCCAGGGCGTGAAGCGGAACTCGTGGGCGTTCTCGCTCCAGGTGTAGGAGGCGCCGTTCTCCGAGATAACCGATCCAAAGTGGGCGTTCGCGAGGACGTTCGCCCAGGGAGCGGGCGTCGATCCTTCCGGCCCCGGGGTGATGACGTACTCGCGGCCATCCTTCGAGAAACCGCCGAGGCCGTTCCAGAAGAGGCGTTCGCGCTCGGGCAGCGCCACC
>JANODX010000186.1:0-43761 GCA_031412915.1 Vicinamibacteria bacterium
ATCTCCGATCTTTACATCTTCTGCTTCATTTACATTATTGGTAGTGCTGCGGTCTCTTGTACCGTCCCCTTTTATTGTGTTTTTCACATATAATGCATCACCATTTTCAACATCTGCCCCGGCAAATTCTTTTGCATAAAATACACCTAATGGCTCACCTTCCTGTGCCCTGTTAAGTGTACCAATTTGTTGGCCTCCCAAACTGGTTATTTTGTTTCTGTTAGCTGCAAAATTTAAACTGGTTGTCCATCTGAAATTTTTTGTTACAACATTACAATTGCGAGCGGCGCCACCAGGATGACGTGGCAGATGAAGACGAACCCCAGTAGGTCGCCCACCTTCAGGCCCGCGACCTTGAAGGGCTTGTAGGCTTCGCGCAGGTAGAGATACGACCCTCCGCTCCCCGGCAGGGCGGCGGCGAAATGCGAGTAGACGAGACCGTCCGCGAAAGCGAGGACGGCCCCCGCGATCCACGCGTAGAGGATGTGCGGTCCGCCCATCGACGTGATCATGAACGGGATCACAAGGAACGGTCCGACTCCCACCATGCCGATGATGTTGGTTGCGGTCGCGGGCAGAAGGCCCATGCCGCGTCTCAAGTGGCCGGACTCGATGTTCTCGGTCATGGGGGGGATCGGGCCTCCGGACACGACTTCTAGAGAAGGGCTTCGGCGAGGCGCACGGCCATGGCTTTGTGGCCCACCAGCGGATTCAGGACCAGAGCCTCGATCGCCTCGTCACGGGAGCCGCTCAATGCCGCGGCCACGGTGGCTCGCTCGTAGGCCTTGACCGAGTCGAGCATGAGTCGGACGCTCTGCGGGGGCGCGCCCACATGGAGAGGATGCGCTCCGTTCGCATTCACGAGGCAGGGAATCTCGACCACGTCATCATCGCGAAGTCCCGCAATGTTGCCGTGATTCGTGACGGACAGCGGGATGAGGGCGCCCGAGTTCCGGTGGATGGCCTGGATCACCGAGACCGCGATCTTGTCGTAGCCGGTCAGGAGCGCCGCCTCGCTGGGGGCGTTTCTCTGCGAAGCGTCGCCCCGCCCTTCGAGCGAGAAGTAGGTGCCGTTCCGCTCCGCGAGATAGGCCTCATAGACCTTCACCGGATCCTCCGCGCGCGCGCGGAGGGCGTCCATGAGCGCGACGTTCATGCGGGCGATGGCCGCTCCGCGGCTGGTCCCGGCTTTGAGCGTGTTGGCGAGTGCTCGGTCGGTTCGCTCATAGAAGTACACGTACTCCGTGGGCAGAACGCCCAGTTCGCGCAGGCGTGCGGGTTCGAAGAGCGGGGTCCGATAGATCCTCGCGAGGATGGAATCGTCGGCCAGGATCCTCGCCATGTGTGGTTCCCCTTGAACCCACACTTCGCGGACCCAGCCGAGGTGGTTGAGGCCGAAGTAGTCGAAGTGACACTCCCCCGAGGGGACACCGATCGCGTGGGCGATCTCCTCGAAGAGTTCGATGGGGGTATCGCAGATTCCAAGCATCGGCACCTCAGTGGCCTTGAGGACACCCTCCGTCACCATGCCCACCGGATTGGTGAAGCTGACCAGCCAGGCATCGGGCGCGTGACGCGCCACCTCCTTCGCATACTCCACCATGGCGGGGATGGTCGCAAGCGCCATCGCCCAGCCGCCGACTCCGACCGTCTCCTGGCCGATGACGCCGTGATCCAGGGCGATCTGTTCATACCGCGCGCGGCGTTCGATGCCGCCCGGCCGGATGCTCGCGATCACGAAGCGGGCTCCGCCCACGCATTCGGCCACGGTGTCCGCGATCCTCACGGGCATCCCGGCCACGCGTTCGATCAGAGGAGCGATGAGAGCCAGTCGATCGCGATCGACGTCGTAGACGCTGACCTCGGAGATGGGGAGCCCGGCCTGAGCGAGACCGCGGACCAGGAGGGGGGTTCGGACTCCCGCTCCCCCGATGATGGCGACGACGAAGGCGGTCATATCAGAGGGATTCCCCTCAGATCCGTTCTTCGACTTCGTGCACCAGGGCAGCGAAGAGGGTAACGACGTCGTCGTTGGCCCGGCGGAGCCTGGTGGCCAGATTGGAGGCGATTCGGCGGGTGATGGAAAGACCGGCGGCGGGGTTCGAGTCTCCAAAGTGGAGGAAGCGGTCGCGCTCGATGACAATCACTTCGCAGTCGCTCTCCGCGGTCACCGTAGCCGAGCGCCGATCCGAATCGAGAAGGCCGAGTTCGCCGAAGAAGTCGCCCTTTTCGTGGGACAGGAAAGTGACGGTGTAGCGATCGTCGGCCGGGGTCTGTTTCTCGACCCGCACCTGCCCGTGCATGAGTATGAACATCGCGTCGCCCAAGGACCCCTCTTCCACGATGGCCTGGCCCTTCGAAACCCGTTCCACCCGACAGACGCCGGACAGGCTGGCGATCGCGGCCGGGTCGAGACCGGTAAACAGCGGAGAGGTGCGGAGGTGCCCCGCGATGCGACCATGGTCTTTGCTGGTTGCGTTCATGATGAGAGACGGGACGTTGCCGTCCCCCGTCCCAGGACAATGGCGAGCGACCCGTCACGGACGAGGTAGTCATCCGCGGGATTGAGCACGGGTTGATTCGGCACCATCGTCTTCACCCGCTTCAGATTGTCGACGAGGGTGTTCACGAACGCGGTCTTTTGCGCGTCGCGCAGAGCCAGGCGTTTGATGTGGATGGCTCGCCCGGTATTTTCGAGCACGCCCAGAAGAAGGCGTCCGTGCGTCTGCATGTGGAGTCGAAGGTCCGCGAAGGGGCGACCGAGGAACTCGTTCGGGATCTGCGTGGTCTGCAGGCCCTGGAGGTCGGAGAGGTCCAGCATTTCATGGAGGACCCTGGAGATGCCCTCCGACACGGTGGCCGAGACCAGCAGGAAGCGGCTGTATTCACGCGACAGGATGACCTCGTCGCACTTGGCGAGCCTCAGGTGTTCGTCGTACTTGCTGTCGATGACTTCGGCGCAAGTGTAGACCTCGGGGGCCAGGTTCTTGAGGGTCATCACCGCCATGACCGTGCGCGCGTCCTTCTCCTGATCGGACCGGGCGAGACTCTCGTCGGCGAGGACGAGGACCCGGGCCGCTTTGGCCACGTTCGCTCGCTGGATGGCCATGGGATCGACGACGTCGCCGCGAAGAAAGAGTACGCCGGCGAAGGCCAGGCGGAGTTCTTCAACGACGGTTTCATCGGCCTGGGAGACCACGACCAGTCGTTCCTTCGGAAGGTTGGGATTGACCCTTAGGATTCCCGAAATGAAGCCGGACATGTCGGCCTTGTGGCCGAGGATCACGACATGGTCCTTCAACTGCTTCGCGTCACTCAAGCCTCGGCCCTCGCGGATTCGACGCTCGACCAGGATCGCGGAGATCTTTCCCAGGAACAGGCCGACCAGGCCGATCCCGACCAGGATGACGCCCGCGGCCACGAAGCGTCCGGGTGCGGTGATGGGGAACTTGTCGCCGTAGCCGACCGTGGTGACGGTGACGAGGGCCCACCAAAACCCGTCTCCGTAGTTTTCAAACGAGGGATTCTTGCCCCGCTCGAAGTAGACGACCCCGAAACTCGCGAGCGCAAGCAGCGCGGCGAAGTAGAGAAAAAGGCGAGGGATGTCTTCCGTCCGCAAGCGCTCCCAGAACGCCCGCGCACCGTCGAATGCACGTCCCTGGAGTTCGCCTTCATCACTCTTTTTTGCCACGGGTAAATGCGAGTCTCCAAGCTTATCGCCATGAAGCGGGGCGAACTGGGACCGCCGCCGGCAGAGGGGTGACGACCGGACGATTTGGGGGGACAGGCCGGATCATGGGCGGGTGGGAGCAGGCGGCGCCCACACAGCCCGCCGAATATCCCCCCCCCCAGTAAGGCGATCCGATGAGGACTCCGGAGCCGTAGCCATAGCCATGGCCCCAGAAAGGGTAGGCGCTTGTGTCGGCCGCCGCCCGGGCCCGCATCGCCTCGTTTTCGGCTCGACGCGCGCGGTCCTCCTCCTCACGGGCGGTCCGGCGCGCCTCTTCGGCTCGGCGGTCTTCGGCCCGGCGCTGCTCTCCTTCTCGCAGGAGAGAAGACTGCTCCGCCTGGGTCATCCACCGGCCGTCGAAGTAGACGAAGCCGTTGGCTCGATAAGCTTCCTCTTCGTCCACGTAGCGGCCACCCAGGAGGACATGCTCAAGGGCCAGATGCGCTTCGACATTCGTGGGGTCGATGGCCAGCACGCGAGCCCACATCTGGCGCGACTGAGTCCGTAGGCCGTTCTGGCTGGCGAACTTCGCCAGCAGGGCGTAGGCCGGTGCGTCACCAGGATTGATCGCGTCCAGCCGGTTGCGGTACGTCGAAAGCGGGCTTTCTCTTCGTTCGATCGTCGCGACCCGGCTGCGCGGGAGACTGACTTGACCCATCCCGACATCGACGGTCACGTTGGTTGCGGTTTCGCGGACGATCACGCCCTCCAGACGTCCGCCTCCGGAGAGACGCAGGACATCGGCGTTTGCAGCACTGGCGAGGGCCACGAGGCTGGCCCAAAGAACCGGAAATCGACGCATCATTTGAAACCTCCGATAGCCACGCGCTTGATAATGCGGACTATGCCACGGTTCAAGCAAATCACATGCCGGACTCAACCTCTGCTCGTTGAAGCCAGTCATAATCATTGACTGCCGAAATCTCCAGAACCGAGTTGAAAGACCGATGAAAAACCCTCTCCTTCCGATTTCCTTCGCTGCCACCCTCCTGGCGACCCCGGTCCTCGTCTGGGCCCAGACCCAGCATTCTCCGTCCAATCGTCCGGGTCCTCGGGGCGAGAGTGAGCCCGCTCCCCACGGCCTCGGAGGTCCTGGGGGACAAGCACGGCCTCGGACGCCGGGGCGTGAGATGGCCTGGGCCGAACTTGGGCTCAGCGAGGCCCAGCGGGCGGACATACGGAAGGTCGTGGAAGGGGCGAAGCGCGACCGTCTTCGCAAATCCACCGACTTGAAGATCGCACGGATGGATCTTCGGTCGCTGCTGCGCGAAGAGAAGGTCGACGAGAGGGCGGTGAGCGGCAAACTTGCCGAGATTCAGACCGTGCAGGGTGCGCTGCTCAAGAGCCGGGTCGATTCCGTCCTGGCCATGAAGCGGATCCTGACTCCGGAACAGCAGAAGAAGATGGGCGAGTTGCGTCGCGCCCGCGTTTGGAGGGAGGGGCGCCCGCGCATGCAGATGCGGGGAGGAAGAGGTTTTCGCCCCGGCCTTGGATCAGCCCCGATGCCCGACGTGCGTGACCAAGACGAGAACGAGGACGAAGACCCGGATCCCCTCGCCATGGTCGTGAGATAGTCGTCCCTCGCTCCTGAGAGAATCCTCGATGCTTGCTCAGATCGCAAACACTTCCCTTGGTCTTGCCATGAGCCGGATCGTCGACTCCGAGGAGTCGCGCGACGCGGTCCGCCTGGAAGAGAGAGCGGCGATCGAGGCCTGCCTGGGCGGCGATGCCTCGGCCTTCGATGCCCTGGTGGTTCGCCACCAGAAAGCGATATATCGAGTGTGTTATCGCTTCACCGGAAACGCCGAAGACGCCGCCGATCTCACCCAGGATGTCTTTATCCGGGCCTACAGATCGCTTGCGAAATTCCGGGGGACGAGCGCCTTCTCGACCTGGCTTTACCGCATCGCCGTCAACGCGTGCCTGTCGTTCAAGGCCTCGCGCAAGAACCGATCCGAAGAATGGGATGAAACCCACGATGTAGCGGCGGCGGGACCGAGCGTCGAAGATGCGCTCGATGGACAGAAAAGCGCCCGGACGGTTCGGGCCGCTCTCGAAGGTCTTCCCGAGAAGCAAAGGCTCACCGTGATCATGAAGATCCTGGAGGAGCGAACTCACTCCGAGGTGGCCGAGATTCTCGGCTCCAGTGTGGGAACCGTGAAAGCGAATCTGTTCTTCGCGATAAGAAACCTGCGCAAACTCCTGGCCGCGGCCCCGGACACCAGGGCTACCGGAGGGCGCATGTAATGAATCACCGTCATTTCTCGAGTGAAGAGTTGCTCGAGCACGTCACCGGCGGAGAGCCTCTTGTCGGCCTGGGGGGCTGCGAGCCGTGCGAAGCCGAGGCTTCGAACCTCGCCCGGTTCCTCGCCGAACTCAAGGAAGAGGACGCCGAATTCGTGGCCACCCGCGACTGGGACGATCTCGTGGTGCGAGGGCGGATTCGCCAGGCTCTCTCGCACGAGAAGCCGCATTCCCGTTCATTTCTCGGTGGTTTTTCGATCCTCCGGCCAGCGTTCATTTCCGCCCTGGTGGCGGTCGCGGCCCTCTCGGTCTGGAGTCCTTTGTCGCGATACGAGGACACCGGAAGCGAGGGGGCGGCCGTGGGGAGTGCACAGCGCCTCGGGCGCCTGCCCGCGTGGACGCCGCTCCCTGACGAGTCGGAAGACGAGGGTCTTGAGATGCTTGCGGAGTGGACGCCCACTGAAGACGAGTTGGCGATCGAAGGATGTCGTGCGGCCTGTCTGTCCGGTCTGAGCAGCCGCGAGGAAGAGGATCTGTTCCAGGCCGTTGCGTCAGGCATGCCTTCCTCGAAGACCAATGGAGCCCGCCCGCTATGATCAACCAACCGACACTCGCGAGGTCGGGCGTGCGCGTCCTTTCGGCCGCGCTCCTCCTGGCTCTGGGACTTCGCACGGAGGCGCAGCCCTCACCGAGCCCGCTGGGCGGCGGGAAATCGAGGATTGAGGCCGCGGCCGAGCGTGACCAGGCGCCGTCGTCGCCCGAATTGCGGGACGAGACCTTCCGACTGATGGACGCCTACCTCATCAGTAATCTCCAGGAGAGTCTTGGGCTTACCGAGGATCAGTTCGCCCGAACCCTTCCCCTGGTCAAGAAGCTCTATTCAGACCGCCGCGAGTTTGCGCGGAAGAGGATGCAGGCCCTTCGTTCGTTGCGCAGGGCTCTGAACTCGGGCTCCGCCACCGAGGCCGCGGTGGCCGAACTTCTCAAGGAGGCGAACGACGCGGTTCGAGACGAGCGCGCGGCCACCACTCGGAACCTCGAGGCCCTGGATTCCGCGCTCACTCCCCTTCAACAGGCCAAGTATCGGGTGTTCGAGGCCGAGGTCGATTCACGCTTGCGACGCCTTCGGGCCCGCACCCAGGACCGAAAGGCGCCCGGAGTTCGCTGAGCCAGCAGGACGCTCGGTGCGTACTCGATAAGTCAATCCGGAATATAGACTTAACAGGCTGGATCGGTCGCCCGTCGCTCTGACTGTGGTAGACTCCCTCCCCTTGGCCGGCCAAGCGAGGGACATCGCGGGGCCGTTCTGACGCTCTTTCTGAGCCGCTCCCCCCGTTCCGTCTGCTTGCGAAGTAAACGCCTTCCGTCGCTGTCGCGCCATGACCCCTTCGACTTTCCTCGAGATCGCCCCGCAAGACGTGCATCAGGTTGTCGGGCGTCATCTGCTCGTCGACGCGTTGGAGTTCGTTTTCGATATCGAGAAGAGCCATGGAGCGTGGGTTTACGACTCCAGGAGCGGCCGCCCCCTCCTGGACTTCATGACCTTCATCGCATCGTCTCCGATCGGCTACAACCACCCGAAGATGAACGACCCCGACTTCAAAGCACGGTTGCTCAAAGTCGCCCAGGTGAAGCCGTCTCTTTCGGATATCTACACGGTCGAATACGCCGGTTTCCTGGATACGTTTGCCCGGGTGGCCAAACCCGCTTACCTTCCTCACGCCTTCTTCATTGAGGGCGGCACTCTGGGTGTCGAGAACACCTTGAAGGTGGCGATGGACTACAAGGTCCGGCAAAACTGGCGGGCCGGCGGGGACAAGGCGAGGCAACGGGGCCAGCAGATCGTCCACTTCAGGGAGGCGTTCCATGGCCGGGCCGGATACTGCCTGTCCCTGACCAACACCGACCCGGCGAAGACCGACCTTTTTCCGAAATTCCCCTGGCCCCGGCTGGAGAATCCGAAACTGACGTTCCCCGAGAGCCCGCAGTCCCGGCGCGACGTGGCCGCTCTCGAACAGCGCTCCCTGGAGCAACTGCGCAAGGCCTTCGAGGATTTTGGCGACGACATCGCGGGGATCATCATCGAGCCGATTCAGGGCGAAGGGGGCGACAATCACTTCCGCCCCGAGTTCATCCAGGCCCTCAAGGCCATCGCCGATTCCACGAACTGCTTCTTCATCGTTGACGAAGTCCAGACGGGAGTGGGGCTGACCGGAAAATTCTGGGCTCACGAGCACTATGGGGTCGAGCCGGACGCTCTCGCTTTCGGCAAGAAGACCCAGGTCTGTGGCTGCCTGGTCGGCCCCAAGGTCGATCGCGAGCCCGACAACGTCTTCGCCACGAAGTCCCGAATCAACTCCACCTGGGGCGGCAACCTGACCGACATGGTTCGGTGCCAGCGCTTCCTGGAAATCATCGAGGAAGACCGCCTCGTCGAGAACGCTCGCAGCGTGGGCGCGCATCTGCTGACCGGGCTGCATGGACTCGAGGCCGAATTCTCCCCCCTGGTCTCCAACAGCCGCGGGCGCGGACTGATGATCGCCTTCGACACCGACCCGGACGTGCGCCTCGCCCTTCTCGGGAAGTGCTTCGACTTCGGCATGATCGCTTTGCCTTGCGGCACGCGGTCCGTGCGTTTCCGGCCGCCGCTGACCCTGACTCGTCAAGAGGCCGATGCCGGCCTCGACATTCTTCGACGTGCTCTGCAGTCTGTTTTGGGAGGATTAGGCAAATGATCGAGAGTGAAGCCGCCATTTTCATCGCGAACGACGCCATGGCCGAGGTCATCAAGGCCAAGAGCGCCAAGGGCAAGTTGGTGCGTATCGCGGATGAGGGCTTCTACGAGGTCCGCCTGACTCTGAACGGCAAGAACCACACCGCGTTTCTTCCCATTCCCACCACCGTGATCGTCGCCGCGGTTCCCGACGGTGAGTTCGCTTCCATTCCCATCGAGCGCTGAAGTTTCGCCGCCGCTGATGCGCGCTTTACCTTTGTCCTCCTGACACTTTCGCCTTCTGGAGAAAAACCTGCATGTCCCGTGATCTGAAGATCATTCACATCGGCCTCGGCCCTATCGGCATCGGCATAGCGAAGATGGTCCTTGCCAAGGAGGGGCTCAGAGTGGTGGGAGCCTGCGACCCCGGGCCCGAAAAGGCGGGCAAGGACCTCGGCGATGTGCTCGGCCTCGGCAGAAAACTCCGGATGAAGGTCGCCCCCGATCCCGTGAAGTTCATTCGGACCGCCAAGGCGGATGTCGCCGTGGTGTCCACCACGTCATCGGCCAAAGTGGTGAAGGCCACCATCGAAGCCCTGATCAACCGCGGGATCAACGTGGTCACGACCTGCGAGGAGTTCGCCTATCCGGTGCCCGGAAACGCGAGGGTCTTTCGGGACCTGGACCTCATCGCGAAGAAGAGGAAGGTTTCCGTGCTGGGCACCGGAGTGAATCCCGGTTTCGCCATGGACGCCCTGGCTCTTGTCCTCACCGCGCCGTGCGAGAGCGTATCCCGGATTTCGGTGACCCGAATCGTCGATGCGGGCACCCGGCGGCTGCCTTTGCAGCGCAAGGTCGGCGCCGGCCTCTCCCTCGCCCAGTTCAGCCGGGCGAAGGCGGAAGGGACGGTCCGTCATGTGGGTCTCCCCGAGTCGGTGCAGATGATCGCCGATTCCCTCGGTTTCAAGCTGGAGCGCGTTGAGGAAACCCTCGAGCCCGCGATCGCTCCGCGCGATCTCAATACCGACTATCTGAGGATCGCGGCCGGCACGGCGGCGGGAATCAAGCAGAGCGCGCGTGGTTACGCGAAGAGCGGGCTCGTGATCAGCCTCGATCTCCACATGTACGTAGGCGCCGACTCGCCTCGGGATCACATCGTGATCGATGGCTCGCCTTCCATGGACATGACGGTCAGGGGTGGCATCGCCGGTGATATCGCCACCGCGGCCATCTCGGTGAACGCGATTCCCAAGGTGATGTCGGCCCGCCCCGGCGTCGTCACCATGCGCGACATTCCCCTCGTTCACTGCTACAACAAGGAAGAAGCGCGGAATCCGCCGAAGAAGAAATAGGAGGGGGTGGCCGTCTCCCCATCGCCTGGACCCTCTGGACTCTTTGGACCCTCGGGTCAGCCGGCGAATCGGCGCCGGGCGCGTGCTTGACACGACAAGCGCGGCGTCCCTAGTCTCCAAGGTTCCATGACTGTTTTCTTAGCGTCACTTCAAGCGGGTGCTGCCAGCTTGCTCGACACCCTGAGGCAAACCGACTGGTCCGAGCGGCTCAGCCATCTGGAATTGCCGGTGATGTCCGTCGATCTGCTCCAGTCCATCGCCCTGGGCATAGCCCTTGCGGCCTGCGCCGGGCTCCGGGCCTGGCTGCCTTTGTTTGCCGTCGGTTTGTCGGTCCGATTCGGCGTGCTGCCTCTTGGCGATTCGTTCCGTTTCCTTGGCTCGAATACCGCGCTGATCCTTTTCATCATCGCGACCGTGATCGAGTTGATCGCGGACAAGATTCCCGTGGTCGATCATGCCCTCGACGTTCTGTCCACCTTTCTGAAGCCGGCGGCGGGAATGGTGCTCGCGGCCTCCGTGATGTGGACGGTCGACGACCCGATTGTCGCCCTGGCCCTCGGCGTGATGGTAGGAGCGCCCGCGTCCATGGTGCCGCACGCCGCGAAGGCGACGCTGCGCGGGGTGTTGTCACCGATCACCGCGGGCCTCGCCGCACCCGTGCTTTCCGTCATCGAGGATGTCCTGGCCTTTGGCCTGGTCGCCCTGGCGATCCTGACCCCCCTGGTGGTGGCCGCCGGTTTCCTTCTCTTCGCCCTGGTTACCGGAAGGTTGCTGAGAAGTCGGCTGTCCGAAACTCCGCCTCCTGCAGTGACGGTATGACACGCCACCCGTTGGCCCTCGGCCTGGTGCTTCTTGGAGCCGTCGCTTCCCAAGGCGCCGGTTCCGCCCAGGACCCTCAACCGCGGCCCCCGCTCATCATCGGGGCCGAGGTGGAAGTGGTCTCCGTGCCGGTCCTGGTCTTCGACAAGGCGGGCCGCTTTGTTCCGGATCTGACGAAACAAGACATCCAGATCATGGAGGACGGGGTGCCTCAGGACATTACTTATCTCGCCAGCAGCACGGGCGACGACCGGATTCCCCTCTCCATTGGCCTGACCCTGGACACCTCGGGCAGCATGAAGCCGAGCATCGCCTTTCTGAAGGAAGCCGCGACCTTCTTCACAGGGAAGCTGGACGCTTCTGACCAGGCCTTGGTCGTTCAGTTCAACGAGAGTGTCAAGTCGAGTTCGGAGTTCACGGACGATACCGATCGAATGGACGCCTTTATCAACGGTCTTCAGGTGTGGGGCGGGACCGCCCTTTACGACGCCGTCCTGTACACCCTCGATCGACTGCGCGATCGACCGGGCCGGAAGGCGCTCGTTCTGCTCTCGGACGGCGACGACAATGGAGCGAGTAGCGCCACGAAGGATCAGGTCACGGCCCTGGCCAGGTCGTTGGAGGTGTCGATCTACGCCGTGGGCATTCAGGGATTCGACACCCCCAGAGGGTTCCTCAAGAATCTCGCGGAGGACACCGGTGGGGCTTACTACTTTCCGTCGAAGGTGAACGAGCTGATTCGGGTCTTTGAGGCGATCTCGAAGGATTTGAAGAACAACTATCTCGTGGCCTACTCGCCGAAGCGTCCGGCCGATAACACCTACCGCAAGATCGAAGTGCGGGTGGCGAGGCCCGAGGTCACGGTGCGCGTCCGACGCGGGTACATGGCGGCCCGGAAACGCCGCGGTCGCGAACAATAGAAGCGCCTCTCCTCAGGGGTTGTTGTTGGTCGCCCGGCGGTGCGGAGCGGGGCGATGCGGCGGGCGCCTCAGTCCTGGGGCCGCTTTGTCTTTAGAATGACGTCTCCCATGCCGATACCCGAACTGCTCCTCAAATCCTCGGAAGGGGAAAGGCGCATCAAGGTGGAGCGCGAGCGTACGACCCTGGGCCGGTCGCGCGATGCCGATATCTTCATCCCGGACCAATGGCTCTCCCGCATGCATGCCGAGATCCTGTTGGACCACGGCGGCCTGGTGATCGCCGACTTGGGAAGCAAGAACGGCACTCTGGTGAACGGATCCCGAATTCAGGGTCCCACCTCCCTCCTGGAGGGCGACCAGATCAAACTGGGTGACCACACGGTCACCGTGCAACAGAGCATCACCGAAGAGGAGGACACGGACGACATCCAGGCGGTCGGAACCAAGGTCTTCTCCGTGAGGACCCTGCAGGAGGGCGTTCTCAAGGCCGCGAACACCGCCGAGGACCTGGTCCGTAAGAACCGGGTGCTCACCGTTCTCACCGGAGCGGCCGCCGCCCTCCTGGCTCATCGGCCCATCTCCGAGACCTTCGACCAGATTCTCGACATCCTTTTCGCGGCGGTGGCCGCGGAGCGCGGGGCGATCGCGCTTTTCGAGGGCCCCCAGGGAGCGCAGCTGGCCGAAGTGAAGGCCTCCAAGACGCGTCGAGGCGATCCGATCCTGCGGGTCAGCCAATCGATCTCGCGGCGCTGCCTGAAGGAGCAGGTGTCCATCCTTCTCCCCAACGTACTCGAGGACGCGATGCTGCGGTCGCAGCAGAGCATCGTCAGCACGGGAATTCGCTCCGCCATGTGCGCGCCCCTCTGGCATTCAGACGGCGGCAAGGAGTCGGTCATCGGAGTTGTCTACCTGGACTCGCGCGAGCGGACCCACACCTTCTCGGAAGAGGATCTGGAACTCGTGACCGCTCTGGCGAGTGTGGCCGCGGCGAAGATCGAGAACGCGCGTTTGCTCGAAGAGAGTCTCGAGAAACGCCGCCTGGAAGAGGATATGCGCGTGGCCGCGGAGATTCAGCGCAACATGTTGCCGAAGGGTTCGCCCGTCGTCGAAGGCTACGACGTGGCCGCGGGAACCGAGCCTTGCCGCGCGGTTGGAGGGGATTATTTCGATTTCCACCTCACCAAGGACCGGCTCACCTTCGTCCTGGGCGATGTCTCCGGGAAAGGCACGGGCGCCGCACTCATCATGACCATTCTTCGCGCCGCGGTTCGCGACCACTGGCTGGACGCCGACCTGATCGACGCCCTCGGCCAGATGAACAATCTGGTGACCCAGAACGTGCCCGCCAACAAGTACGTGACGTTTTTTCTTGGGCGCCTCGACCTGGCCACGGGTCATCTGGAATACGTAAACGCGGGCCACAATGCTCCCATCCTGTCCCGCGGTTCGGGCCGGGTCGAACGCCTGACCACCGGGGGCATGGTTCTGGGGCTGTTCGAGGATGCTCCCTACGAGAGCGGATCGACCACGATCGACCCGGAAGATCGCCTGGTTGTCTTCACCGACGGCTTCTCCGAGACCTGGAACAACAAGGGTGATGAGCTCGGCGAGGACGGCTTCACCGACTTTGTTCTCGACCTCCAGGGCACCTCGGCCAGCGCCATGAAGGAGCACCTTTTGAGGAAAGCCGACGAGTTCGCGGAAGGTCTCAAGGCGACCGACGATCGCACGATCATCGTGGTCTGTCGGAACGCGGCCTAGACCGCTCGGCCCGCAGGCCGGCAATTTCGGATTCGAGGCTGGAGAGGCGGGCCCGCAATCCGGTCACTTCCAGGTGAAGCCCCGCCGTCTCCTCCGACGTCGATGGGAACCTTGAGCCGAGCAAGAGCAGGCGAAGGGCCACGCCGCCAATGGTGCGGATTCGGGACAGGGGGGCGGCCGCGAAAGACCAGGCCCGAGCGTGGCCCAGGACGATCGCGGCCTGGCTGACCCCGGGTGCGGTGAGACGAAGGACCAGGAGGGAACCGTGGGCCGGGCCAGCCCAAAGCCCCTGTGCCTGCAACGCCTCCGTTGTATCGACGCGCAGCGTCGGTTCGTCCCCCAGGGCGGCGAGGGCTCTGGCGCCGGCCTCGCCCAGTCCTGGAGCCAGCACGAAATGAGAGAGCCCCGCCTTGGTCTGGGCCAGGAGTTCTCCGCCCTCGAAGGGCTCAAAGGCCAGGATCCTTTCCCGAACGCGGTCGAGCAGGCTCTCCGCCCGAGCTTCCGCCTCCGTGATGGCCAGGATGTCCTGAATGGTCTGGTGGAACATGTAACCTAAACTTGGCGTTTGTAGAGCCTGCCGGTCCCATGTTGCCCGCTTGGAAGTGCGAGAGCAAGGCGATCCCTGAAGGCCGCACTCCCTGAAATGATCAACGTTCTCCTCATCGGCGACGTCGTCGGCTCTCCGGGCCGCGCCATCCTGAAGCAGGCGCTGCCCAAGATCCTGCGTCAGCGCGCCATCGACTACTGCATCGCCAACGCCGAGAATCTCGCGGGCGGGAACGGGGTGACTCGCGAACTGGTGGAGGAGCTTCTGGGTCTCGGGGTGAATTGTCTGACCTCCGGGAACCACATTTGGGACAAGCGGGAAATCATCCCCCTCATCGATGGTCTTCCCCAGCTGCTGCGGCCGGCCAACTATCCCGTGGGCCAGCCCGGGAAGGGGCAGCACATCGGGAAGAGCCGCACCGGGGTGAAAGTCGCGACCCTCAACCTCTCCGGCCGCGTTTTCATGAATGGCGCCATCGATGATCCCTTCACCATCGGCCGCAGGCTGGCCGAGGAGCTTCGGAAGGAGACGCCGGTGATCCTGGTGGACATGCACGCCGAGACCACATCGGAGAAGGCGGCCATGGGCTTCTTCATGGACGGCCTCGCTTCGGTGGTGGTGGGCACCCACACCCACGTTCCGACCTGCGACCATCGCATCCTGCCCAAGGGGACCGCCTACTGCACCGACATCGGCATGACCGGTCCGTACGATTCCGTGATCGGAGTGGAGAAGGAGATCGTCATCAAGCGATTCATCGATGCTCTGCCCGCCAAGTTCGAAACCGCGAAAGGCGATCCTCGATTCGCGGCGGTGGTGGTGGCGATCGACGAGGACACCGGGAGAGCAGCCTCGATCGATCGGATGTTCTTGTCCGAATCGGATGTTCTCTCTCTCTAGCCCCTAGGCCTCGCCCTCGTTCTGACCATGTCGACCCGCCGGCCCCCTCGTCCCGCACCGGCCCGGTCCGCGACTCCGGGCCGGCCTCTTCGAGACCGCCTGCAGTCCTCGCTGATCGAGCCGGCGGTCGCTCCGAACGCTCCCGCCCGGGTCGATCAGGTTCGGACGCCGATCTCCGTGTCCGATTTGACCGAGAGGCTGAGCCGCCAGATCGCCATGGGCTTCTCTTCGGTTTGCGTCATGGGGGAGATTTCCCAGGTGAAGATGGTGGCGAGCGGCCATACGTATTTCACCTTGAAGGATGCGGGCGCCACTCTCGAGGCGATGGTCTGGGCCGACCGAAGGGCGGGCCTCGCGGTCGAACCCCGACAAGGCCTGAAGGTCGTCGCCATGGGCGCCATCCGGGTGTTCGCTCCCAATGGTCGCTATTCCCTTCACATCGATGCGCTGGAGCCCCTCGGGGCGGGCGACCTCCAGCGCGCGCTCGAGGCTTTGAAATCGCGGCTTCTGGACGAGGGGCTCTTCGCCGAGGCGCGAAAGAGGAAGCTGCCGACGATGCTGCGCACCGTCGGGCTCGTGACGTCGCCCAGCGGGGCCGTCCGTCACGACATCGAGCGCACTCTCGCTCAGGGAGGGGCGCGGGTGCGTCTTCTCCTGTCGCCCACGCGCGTTCAGGGCGAAGGTTCGGCCCTCGAGATCGCGGCCGCCATCGAGCGGCTGACCGAGCGAGACGACGTGGACGTGATCATCGTGGCCCGCGGCGGGGGCAGCGCCGAGGAACTCTGGTCGTTCAACGAAGAGGTGGTGGCGCGAGCCATCGCCGCGTCCGGTGTTCCGGTGATTTCGGCGGTTGGCCATGAAAGCGACTTCACCGTGGCGGATTTGGTGGCAGACATCCGGGCCTCGACCCCGTCTTTCGCCGCGGGCCTGGTGGTCGATGTCCAGCGGCGGGCGAACCAACGCACGGAGGTGGGGCAGGCGGCCCTCCAGGCGGCGATCGAACTCAGTCGCGAGCGATGGCGTCGCCGCCTGGAAGCCGTCTCCGGCCATCGCGTGGTCGAACGGGAGCGCACTCGGCTCGAGAGACTGCGCAACCGCCTCGGAGCCGCGGGAAACGGGGTCAGGGTTGCTCTCTTCGCGCAGCAGGCCATCCGGCGGTCGACCTTCCGGAATCTCGCGACGCGCTGCGAAGCCCAGGCTCCCA
The DNA here is from genome assembly GCA_031412915.1 of Vicinamibacteria bacterium. Classification (GTDB taxonomy): domain Bacteria; phylum Acidobacteriota; class Vicinamibacteria; order Fen-336; family JAGNNV01; genus JAGNNV01. Next base: position 16,191 of record JANODX010000186.1, read on the forward strand.
GTATGGTCCTGGGTCGCGCCCACGCCCGGGTCGACCGCGCGCTGCTCTCCATGAGTGCTCTGGTTTCTTCTCAGTTCGATCGCCGGCGATCGCGCGCGGTTCGAGCCTTCGAATCGAAGGCGATTCGCGATGCCGGAGCCAGGCTCGCGCGCACGAGTCGCCGATTCTCAGACGAGGTTCGGCTCCTTACTCGAGCGGTGCGCCCAATGGTGGAGAGCCGGCGCTCGACTTTTGGCGGTCTGATCGCGAAGCTCCACGCGCTGTCTCCGCTTGCGGTTTTGAGCCGCGGCTATGCTCTCGCCACTACGGTCGAGGGGCGTATCCTCTTCCACGCGAAAGACGTGACCGTAGGCGAGTCCGTCCTGGTCCGGTTGTCCAGAGGACGACTGAGAGCCACCGTGACGGATCGAGAGGAGGAGGCATGATGGCCATGGCGGCAGACGACGAACCCAAGGACTCCTTCGAGACCGCGCTCACCCGGCTCGAGCAGATTGTGGGTGCGCTGGAAAAGGGGGATCTTTCCCTCGAAGATTCGTTGAGACTCTACGAGGAAGGCATTGCCCGGGCCCGGTTCTGCCAGGAGCGCCTCGAAGAAGCCGAGTCCAAGATAGAAGTGCTCTCCCAGGACGCGCGCCGCGTGCTCGACCGTGCGGCGAAGGCCGAACCTCCCCGCTGAGACGTTCGTGGGATTTCCCTTGGAGCCAACCCTCGACGAGTTGCGATCGCTGGTCGACCTCTCGCTCGACCGATGTCTCCCGCAGGAATCCGCGTGGCCGGAGCGCGTTCACGCGGCCATGCGCTACAGCATGTTCGCGGGCGGCAAGCGAATCCGGCCCCTGTTGTGCCTGGCTTCAGCTCATGCGGTGAGGGGGGCTTCCGGGAGGGAGGAGGCCCTGCCCTTCGCCTGCGCGGTTGAACTGGTCCACACTTTCTCGCTCATCCACGACGACCTGCCGGCCATGGACGACGACGATGTGCGGAGGGGACGGCCCACGTGCCACAAGGCCTTCGATGAAGCGACGGCCATCCTGGCCGGAGACGCTCTGCACACCCTGGCCTTCGATGTTGTAGCCACGGCGGGCGGGGCCAGGGAGCGCAGCGGTCTGGTGTTGGAGGCGTTGGTCCTGCTCGCCCATGCCTGCGGCACCGGCGGGCTCATCGGCGGGCAGATGGACGACCTGAAATACGAAGGAATCCCCGCGAGTCCCGAGGATCTCGAGCGGATTCATCGCACCAAGACCGGGGCCCTCATCGTGGCCGCGGTGGTGGGGGGCGGGCTTCTCGCCGGCGCCTCCGCCGCTCAGGTCCAGGTCCTTCGCGCCTTCGCCGAGCCCATTGGCCTTGCTTTCCAGATTGTGGATGACATTCTCGACGTGAGCGGCGACGTCGCTTCCCTGGGCAAGACACCGGGCAAGGACGAAAGGTCGGGCAAAGCCACCTGGGTCGCCCTCCATGGTCTCGACGCCTCCAGGCAGCGCGCCGAGCAGCTTCACGTCCAGGCCGTGGAGGCGCTCCGGTCGTTCGGGCCCGAGGGGGCCTTGCTTCGCGACCTGGCCCTGCGAATCATCCACCGAGCCTCTTGATTCAGACCCGCCGTCGTCTGGACCTGGAGATCGTGCGCAGGGGGCTCGCTTCTTCGCGAGAGCGCGCTCAGGCGCTGATTCTCGGGGGCCGCGTTCGAGTGGCCCTGGTGGAACGCCCCAAGCCGGGAGCGCAGGTCACGGAGGAAACCGTGATCGAGGTGGACGGCGAGGAAACTTGGGTCTCGCGAGGAGCGTTCAAGCTTCTGGGCGCGCTCGACTCGTTCAGGCTGTCTTGTCAGAGCCGGGTGTGCATCGACATTGGAAGTTCCACCGGCGGATTCACGGAAGTGCTGCTCGCGCGAGGCGCCTCGCGGGTGTATGCCTTCGACAGCGGGGTGGGTCAGTTGCACGAGCGACTGCGTCAGGATCCGCGCGTGATTCTGAGCGAACGAACCAATGCCCGGCATTTGAGCGCGAAGGCGCTTCCCGAGCAGCCCACCCTGGCCACGATGGACGTTTCCTTCATTTCCACTCTCAAGATCCTGCCCGCGCTCCGGAACCTCCTGGCCGACGGGGCCGATCTGGTGTCGCTGGTCAAGCCGCAATTCGAAGCCGGGCGTGCGGAGGTGGGAAGCGGTGGCATCGTGCGGGATCCCGCTGTCCACACCCGCGTCATGCTCAGTGTGGCCGAGGGGGCCGAGGCCCTCGGCTTTCGGGTGATGTCCGTTTGCCGTTCGCCCATCGACGGGGTCTCGGGAAATCGCGAGTTCTTCCTGCACGCGGTGGTGTCGGGCCGAGATGACGCTCCAAGCCCTCCTCTGACATGATGCCTCTGATCGGTCAACCATGACACTCCATCTGGCTCGTCCCGCCGTCTGTTTCACTTCACTCTCGGCCGGACGCCCTCGGCGCAGGGGCGCGCGACCATGAGGGTCGCTCTTTTCAGCCGCGGCGATCTGGCCGAATCGGACCCCACGCGGGCCAGGGTGATTGACCTGCTGCGCTCTTTGGGCGCAGAGATCGTGACCGAAGAGCCCACGGGCGAGGCATTGAGTGGGGCCGAGTCCGCCCTCCTCGCGGCCGGTTCGATCGATGCCATTGTGGTCCTGGGCGGGGACGGCACGCTGCTCAGGGCGGTCCAGCATCTCTCCAGGGAAGAAACGCCGGTCCTGGGGGTGAACCTTGGATCCCTCGGCTTCCTCACCGAGATCACCACTGAAGAAGTGGAGGAGGCGCTCCAGACGCTGGTCCGCGGGAGCTACGCCTTCTCCTGGCGCTCCCTGCTCCACGCGGCTGTGATTCGCGGCGGGAAATCCGTGGCCGACCACCACGGCCTGAACGACGTCACCATCGCCAAGGCGTCCACGGTCTCCCGCATCGTGGAGTTCACGGTCTTCGTGGGCGACAAGTTCGTCTCCGATTTCCGGGCCGACGGTCTCATCGTCTCTTCGCCCACCGGATCGACCGCATACAACCTCGCCGCCGGAGGGCCGATTCTCCACCCTTCGCTGGACGCGGTCGTTCTCACGCCCATCTGCCCCCACATGCTGTCGAACCGGCCTCTGGTCATTCCTGCGACCTCGCCGGTGAGGATCCGGGTTCGATCTTCGTCTTCTCCCGTACACGTCACGGTCGACGGCCAGTGGACCCGGGAGGTCAGATCACAGGACGAGCTGGTGGTGAGCAAGGGGCGGCGGCGCTTGAAACTCGTCACCGCGTCGGCCCGCGACTACTTCGAGGTTCTTCGCACCAAACTCAAATGGGGCGATCTTCCCAAGCTCAAGGCCTGACCTCCTCGGTCCCGAAACTGACGCGGGCAATTCTCAACTCGCCCGATTCGGCCCGCACGAAAGCATCCTCGCCGCCGCCGAGTGAGAGGTCGATCGCCAGGTCGAAGTCGCCCGCGACGGAAAGCGAAGTCGATCGGCCTCGGCTCTCGAGCCGGAGGACAGTCTGAGCCCAACCTTGAGGAGACGAGTCCCGCGGCGTTGATCCCACGATTCGCACCGTTCTCAACCTTGCCGATCGAGATCGAAAGGCCAGCGCATCTCCGGGGTGGGTCAGGGTTATCCGACCGTCCCTCATCCGCGCGCCCCGTTCGAGCCGCACATCGTGGACGAGGGCCGAACCGCCGATCCGCAGTCCCGAAGGTGTGGCTTCGATCAAAGAGCCTTCTGTCCCGAAGGGCACCGACCGGCGCAGTTGCAGGCGCACTCGCCGTCCTTCTACCGAGGGCGTCCCCTGGATGAGAACACCCTCCCGTACCGCGAAGGCCAGGGGGGCGTCCGGCCAGGACCACAGGGCCGACTCGAATTCGCGCCCTCTCTGGTGCAGCCGTTCCCAGCGGTAGTCATACGTCCAGCCGCCCAGAAGTTGAATGGCGACCGAGATCACGCCGAGCCCCGCTCCGGCTCGCGGCCAGGCGGCCAGGGCTTCGGGCATAAAGAAGAAGAGCGCGGGCAGCATGTCCGTAAGCAGCCGGGGGCCGAAAGACTCACCGCCGTGCCATTCGTTCCAGGTGGCGATGAAGAGAATGTGGACGGTGACGGCGCACAAGAGACCGCGGGCGAGGTTTGATCGCCGCGCCGTGTTTACGAGTTGCCAAAGGGCAAGAAGCGCAATCGGTGTGAATACGAGCACGCCCCGACCCGGTGAGGCGAGGAGGCCGGCAATCGACTCCGGAAAGGCGGACAGGAATCTCCCTTGAACTCCCGGCCCGAAGAGCCAGGGGGCCCCAAAGAAGTGCGTGTTGTACACGGAGACGAAGCCCGCCGGGACCAACGCGATCGCGCATAGGCGAAGGAAGGCGCCTGGCCCCGTACGATGGAGAAGAAACAGGAAGAGCACGGTGTTCATGGGAATGGCGGCAGGACGGGCGGCCGCCGAAAGGGACAGGCCAAGCGCCACGATCAGGCCCGGCCGCCATCTCAAGGCTTTGGGGAGCGTCTCCATCCGTTCCAGTCCGCAGATGGCGGCGACCAGGAAGAAGAGAGCCGCCGGATGCTGCCAGAGCGCTTGGGCGGTGGAGTAGACACTCGTTCCGAGGCCGAAAAGAAGGGCCGAGACCAGGGCTCGAAAGGACGTGCTTCGCGAGGCGTAGGATCGTGCCAGGAGAGCGACGGCGCCAGCTGCGACCAGAGCGGCGCTCAGCTTCCCTGCAATCTGTTGTCCGGCCGGGTTGAGATCGAAGACGAGCGAGAAGAGAAAGAACACCGGCATGGCCAAGAGCGCGGGCAGCGGCGGGTAGATTGAGATCCTCCCGCCCGCCGTGGGTCGAGTGAAGGGATCCTGGGCCGCGTCCTCGGGCAGCACGAAGGTTCCCTGCCCGGCCAGAGCGGCAGCCGTTCGTTCCACCGCGTTCGTGTCCCCGGATCCGATGGCTCGGCCGTTCGCCACCAGGACCACGAAGGAGATGAGGCAGGCCAGAGGCGCCACCCAGCTTGCCGTGGCCGTGTTCACTTGCGGGGTGGCACGGGCGGTTGCGATGTCGGGGCTTCCGTCACAAAGCGCCGGCGCTGGTAGGCGTCGACCGCGCGTTCATGCTCGCGAAGCGTCTTCGAGAAGACATGGGTTCCGTCGTTTCGGCTGACGAAGTAGAGGGCGTCCGTGGGTTCCGGGGCCAGAACGGCCTCGAGGGCCGATCGTCCGGGCGAAGCGATGGGCCCCGGAGGCAGGCCGGCAAACCGATAGGTGTTGTAGGGAGAGGGACTCGACAGATCCGCCTTCCGGATGTTCCCGTGGTACTGGCCTTCGAGTTTCAAGGCGTAGATCACCGTGGGATCGGTCTGAAGCTTCATCCCTTTCCGGAGCCGATTCAGGAAGACTCCGGCGATTCGGGGCCGCTCCTCGGGAGCGGCGGTTTCGAGTTCGACAATGGAGGCGAGGGTCACGATCTGCCGCAGATTCAGGGTTCGTCCCGCGATCGAGCGGCCCGAAGGACCAAGACCCAGCTCCTCGAACACGCCTCGGGCATGGGCCACCATTTCCGCGGCGAGCGCGCGTTCGTCCCAGCCCTCCTTGATGTCGTAGGTCTCGGGGAACAGATACCCTTCGAGGGTCTGGGCCTCCGGATCGAGGTCCTTCACCAACGTCGTGTCCTCGGCGGCTTTCAAGAAACCGCGGCCCGTCATCCCCGCTTTGGACACAATCTCACCCACATCAAAACGGCTCCGGCCTTCGGGAAACGTAATTTCGCGCCGCTCCACATCGCCCTGGACGAGCTTCTGTTCAATGTCGAGCAGGGAATAGGGTCCTTCGAAACGGTAGCGGCCGGCCTTCATGCGGGCTTCGTCGCCGCGCCACCGGACCAGAAGCTCGAACGTCCAGGGCCGCCGGAGGAGCCCGGCGCTCAGGAGCCTCGTGCCGATGGCATGGGTGGAGGCGCCCTGGGGCACCACGACCTCCGCGGGAGGCCCCCCCATCGGTCCTTCGGTCTCCTCACGCCACCACGCTCTCAGGCCGAGGACCGCCAAAACGGCCAGGGCCAGGACGCGCCATTTCATGAAGGGGAGGTCGCTTGCCCGTGGGCCCGGGCGTCCAGATACGTCTGAAGGATCAGCACCGCCGCCATCTGGTCGATCACTTCCTTCCGTCGCGCGCGCGACATATCCGCCGCTATCAAGGTTCGCTCGGCCTCCCGCGTGGTCAGCCGTTCGTCCCACATTTCGACGGGAACCCGGAGGCGTCGCCTGAGAGTCTCCACGAATTCACCAACCTTGAGGCATTGCGGCCCCACCTCGCCCTGCAGAGTGAGAGGGAGACCGGCGATGACACGGGAGACGTCGCGCTCCTTGACCAGGGCATCGACGCGCATCGAGTCGGCCTTGGGCCCGCGTCTCTTTATGGTCTCGACCGCCGAAGCCAGAATCAGGCCCTCGTCCGAGCAGGCGACCCCGATGGTCCGGTCGCCGATGTCGAGAGCCATGATCCGCATCGAAGTAGTGAGCCTCGCGAGTATACGGTTCCGGCCCTGCGTAGAATGGTCGAAGGGGACCGGCACATGCCAAGCAAGTACGTTCTCGATAAAGAGTTGGGCGCCGGGGGCATGGGACGGGTCTATGGCGCGCGCCTGGTGGGCGAGGCGGGCTTCGAGCGTCCCGTGGTCATAAAGAAACTCCTCGATGCGAACAATCCCGGTCTCATCAAGCTCTTCGTCGAAGAAGCCAGGAGGTATGCGGTCCTCGACCACGAGAACATCGGCCGCATCTTCGATTTCGAACGGATCGACAACGACCTGTGCATCGTCTTGGAGTACATCGACGGCTGGAGCCTGTCCGAGTTCATTGACCGCCACATCGTTCTCGATCGCTTGCCTCCCGCCGAGGTCGTGGTGTTCATCGTCAGCCGCGTGTGCCGCGGGCTCCAGTACGTTTTTGAGCGGGCGGCGATCGTGCATCGCGACATTTCTCCCTCGAACATCATGATGACCCGCGAGGGTGCGGTAAAACTGATCGACTTCGGCATTGCCGCACGAAGCGGAACGAGGAGTGAGAGCCTGGTGGGGAAGCCCGCCTACATGGCCCCGGAGGTGGTCGCCTCGCTCAGCATGGACAACCGCAGCGACATCTTCTCCCTCGGATCCGTCTTCTACGAGATGCTCACCCTCGAGCGGCTTTTCAAAGGGGAAACCCCCGAGGCGACTCTGCTCGAAGTGGTGGCCGGAGTGATGCGATCCCCGCGGGAGCTGAATTCCGAGGTTTCCCAGCCCGTGATCGATATCCTGGCCAAGACGTTGGAGCGTCGCCTGGAGAGGCGGTACTCAAGCGCCGCTCAGCTCGGAGCGGCCTGCGAACATTGGCTCTACGACAAAGGATATGGCCCGACCAACCTGACCCTCAAGGAGTATTCGAAGGCCCTGTTCGGCCCCGATCCTTCGACCCTGGGTCGGGAGAGGCCCCAGTTTCCCGTGATCGAGGTCTCGATGTACCCGATCGGAGACACCGGGAAGACCCAGCGCCCTCGCTGACCTCCCGGGCGCTCCTACTTCTCGACCACGCAAATCAGGCCTTCGCCAGAGGTCTGACTCTCCACCGGGCCGGTGCGGCCGGATACGCGCCAGCGGAATGTGCCCAGCCAATTGAGACGGAGGTCGAACTCCTGGCCTTCGATGTCGATGGATAGCACGGGCACATCGCTGTCGATGGCGAGAACCTCAAGGTGATAAGCCGGTTCCCGGCCGTTCCAGGTCAAGCGAACGACTTCCCCACGCCGCACGTATCTTGGGTCGACGGTGGGCGAAAGGACGCGCGGTGCTTGAGTCATGTCCAGGGCGTCGCTCGGCCGGGCCTTCCGGTTCACCACGGTGCCCTTGTTGACGCCCAGCCGAACCGCGGCGCCCTTTGCGGCCACCTCGGCGCCTCCGTTGTAGGAGCCGACGAAGGTCGTGGTGCCTTCGCGGCGCACCAGGGTGCGGCCGGTGCCGCTGATCGAGGCCTCCTCGGTAATCACGCGGAGCAAGGCCTGTTCCGGATCGATGTCTATGCGGCCGCTCTCCAGTTGCAGGGTCAGCACCCTCTTCTTTTGCAGGAACACGGAAGATCCGTCGCCCACTGCTATGGCCGTCCAGGGAAACTCGAGTTGAGCGGTAGCGCCCTTGAGCGTCCGCACGCGGTCGCCGATCGAAAGAGGCTGATCTTCGCGCGCCTTCGTCCATTCGGCGCCTGGCTTCTGAACCTCCACCCCCCCCTCCATGAAACCCACCCGCGCCACTTCCACCGGGGCCTGCACCGGAGCCCCGCGCTTGGCCGATCCCTTGGACCGGGCCGGGGGCGCCGACTGCGCGAGGGCGTCCGAAGTCAGGAGCGACGCGAGCAGGGTCCAGCAGGCGACCCGCCGGCCGGTCGGAAGGAGTGTTGTCATCGGTCTAGGCCATTCTCCGGAGGAATCTAGGGTTGATCGACCGGGCGGCGCCAGTAGGTTCTTATCGCGAACTTCTGCGCTGCCGAGACGAAACTGTCGAGGCCGCTCGAGCTCGAAGCGCTGACCCGCCAGTAGAGAACGCCTATGGGCAGAACCCGCGGAGTCCAGTGGGTCAAGGGGATCCCCGCGGCCCGGTCGACGAGTTGCCCGCAGTCGGGATCGCGACAGACTTCGACCGTGTAGTTTGCGGCGCCCACGCTCGGCTCCCAGGTGAAGGTCGGGTTCGAGTAGTCAAAGGACTGGCTTTCGTCGGGCGAGCGGGGCCTCGGAGCCTGCATCAGCTTTTCGGGACCGCTCGTCCGACCTTCGGCAGACACCGCAATCCCCATCCCCGGCGGCACCGAAACCGTCTTGCCCAAGGCGGTCACTTCCCCCTCGCCGTCGTAGACCATGATGCGGCTTCCGCCATCCGTCGTCCTACGGGCTCGGGAGGAGGCTTTGCCGGCGGTTCCCGGTCTCGCCGAGCCTCGGGTGTTGCCGATGTGGAATTCGATGTCGTTCTGCATTCCGGCGGGCCCATTCTGCAGATCAAGGTCCGCCTGCCCGGCGCGGATCTCGATGGATTTCCGACTGACGTTCTCGGGGGCGGGCGGGGATTCGCGCAGAAAGACCACCGATTCTTCCGACACGATCATCCTGGAATCGTTGTCGAATTTCAGTTCTGATGAAGACTTCTCGAAGGTCCGCACACCGTCGCGCTCCTGAAGGACTCCGCCGACCGAGGCGGGAGCCCAGGGGCGCGGGAATGGCATTTGCTCCACCTGCCGGAAGACCTGTTGGATGGTGGCTCGTTTGGCCACCACCGTCTGGCCCGGAACGATCCTGATTCTCAAGCCCGGGGTGATGAGATGAGGATTCTCGATCGTCGGATTCGCGGTCATGAGTTCCGTCCAGCGATTCGAGGCGCCCAGGAACTTCTGGGCGATGGATTCGAGGGTATCGCCAGACTGGACCACGTAATTTCCTGACGGGGGGATTGGGAACGTCTGCCCCAGGGCCGGGGGCGGGACGACCAGACAGTGACCGACCAGCGCGAGCAGTATCGTTCTTTTCACGGTTTCTAGACTCAGGCAACGAACTGAAGAGAATGCTATTCGAGCCTTGACGCAGCCGGAATCCCCGCAGTCAGCGCCTCGGAATCTACACCGCCAGACTGGTCGCCGGCGAGGAGGGGTGGGGCGACCCACTTCCAGCCGTGCTTGTCGGCGAAGGCTCCCAGGGTTTCTGCGAGTTCCCTGGCTGACTGGGGCCGCCGTTTTTTCGGGTCTTTCTCCAGGAGTCCGAGGATCAGGTCGTCGATCGCGGGCGGGACGGACTTGTCTCGCTCCCGGACCGATGTGGCCTTCATGGTCGCCGTCCGCACAAGCGTCTCTTGAGCGTCTCTTCCCACGTGCGGGGGATTTCCGGTGAGGACCTCGTAGAAGACCGAGCCTACGCCGAAGAGATCGGCCATGGCGGTGAACGCGGCGGAGGTGAGCGCCTCGGGAGGCAAGTAGCCGGGCGTACCGAAAGTTCCGGAGATGTTCCCGGTGGCCCGAAGCGCCGACCGGGCAATCCCAAAGTCGGTGACCTTGATGGCGCCGTCCCTTCCGAGGAGGATGTTCGCGGGCTTAATATCGCAGTGGATGACCCCGGCCGCGTGAGCGGCTTCGAGGCCTCGCGTGATTTGAGCGATCAGGGGCGTCGCGAGCTCGAGTCGGAGAACGCCCATCCTGGACAGGAGCTTTTCGAGGCTCATTCCGTCCACGAACTCCATGGCCAGAAATGCCGACTGCCCGCCGTCTTCCACATCGTAGATGGCGACGATGTTCGGGTGGTTGAATTTCGCGACCGTAACTGCCTCGCGCAGGAGGACCTGCCTTTGCTCCGGCGCGTCGACGCTGGCCCGGCTCTCGCCTCCCATGTGAACGGTTTTGATGGCCACCGGGCGTTCGAGCTTGGGATCCCATCCCCGAAAGACCGAGCCCATGCCGCCCGTCCCGAGGATGTCGAGCACCAGATACCGGGAAAGAAAGATCTTTCCGATGGCCTCTCGGTCCTGGGTCTGCAGGCGTAAGGCTTTGAACGCTTCTTTGAGCTGCGTGATTTCGTTTCCCTGAGGGCTGGCTTTGTCTCGACCCTTCGCGGCTATCCATTGGGACTTTGCCACTTCGTCGATCGGACGAATCACCGCGAAATAGCCAAGTGTTGAGAAGAGGCCGGTCAGGATCATGGCCACGGCGACGGACAAGAAACCGGTCCGCCGCATCTGTGAAGCGACGGCTTCGGCCGTGGTGGCGGGCTGAATGGAAGCCACGAACCAGGGTGCGGCTTGAACCGGGCTGTGAGCGCCGGCCAGCACCGATTTCGCTTCGGCGTACCGGGAAGCGCCCGAGGTCGCACGTGGGCGCCCGTCTTTGAGCAGCGCGGTTGGAAACTGAGCGGCTTCGCCGCCGGCGGTCGAGGATGCGATCAGCCGCTCGTTCGTGTCGAACAGACCGATGATCGAGTCGCGACCGATCTCCTCGGTCTTGAGGATCTCGGACAATTCCGACCCATCGAGCATGATCCGCAACTCGCCCCGACCCTCGTCCAGCGGTGTGGCAATCCGGATCCAGATTCGGCTGCCCGGGATCACCGCCACCGGGTCGGCGGTGGCCGCGGCGAGGGCCGGACCGACGACCTCCGCGAAACCGGCCCGCGTGGCTCCTCCCACCTCGGCTCCGGCCGCGTTCACCACCAGCGCTCCCTTGATCGCGGGATCGGCCTGCAGGAGGCCGGCGATCATCTCCGCCACCTGCCCGCGCTTGGCCTGCAGCAGGAAAGGATTCGAAGACAGAGTCTGTGCGGAGATCCGAACGGACCGGATCCAGGCGTCCACCCGCGCCGCCGTGGTCCGAGCCATCACGGAATGGGTCTTCAGGATTTGCTCCGTTACGGAGTCTCGAGTCAATTCGACCAGCCAGGGGATCATGATCAGAGGGATCAGGCCGACCGCGGCGAGGACGAGGATGAAGCGCCCGAGGAGTCCGGTCCGAAGCCGGCGCGCGAAGAGCGCCGCTTTCCTGGAGAGAGACCGGGCTTTCTTCCTGGACGGGTTCAAGGCAGCATTTCGCGGCTAGCCGACGCGGAGAGCCCCCTCGCAAACAGGCGAGCGTTTACTCGGGGCGAGAGGCCTGAATGACAACTACGGCGACTTCCTCTTGCAGGCGGCGAGGGTCGCGGTCGGATCGACGGCATCCTTGCCCTGAATGATGGCCGTGATCTTCCCGGTTTCGTCGATCACGAAAGTGGTCCGATTGGCCCACAGCAGGCCCTTGACCCCGTACGCCTTCGCCGCGATTCCGTCCTTGTCGGAGAGAAGGGGGAAAGGGAGCTTCAAGCTCTCGGCGAATCTCGTCTGGGTATCGATGCGGTCGAGCGAAACGCCCAGAACCTGGGCGCTGGAGTCGTCGAACTGAGCCTTGTTGTCGCGCAGTCCCGACATCTCCTTCGTTCAGCCACCGGTAAAGGCCTTCGGATAGAAGGCGAGCACGACCTTCTTCTTGCCTTTGAAGTCCGAGAGCTGGATCGTCTTTCCGGTCGACGCGGGGAGGGAAAAAGCCGGGGCCTCGTCTCCTACCTTCAGCTTCCCCGCATCCTCTTCGAGGGGGAGAAGCAGAGCGAGCGCCAGAACGCTGATCATGGACGCGACCCTAACATGGAAACTCCGGGTCTCCCTTGACAGGGGCGATCGGAACCGCCTAAAAAGCGTCTACGCCCAAGGGGGAAGAAGATGAGCGAAAAGTCGCGATCGCGATCGGAGGAATTGCACGAACTGCTGAGCGACCTCGGTCGCTGCGTGCAGGAAGCGGTGACCGGTTCGGCCGACGTCGCCGCCGCCCTCGATCGAATCCGCGAGAAGGGTTATGAGCCATCCTTTGTGGTGGAGACGAGCGTCTCTCCCGGAGCCTCGTCTTCGACCGATGGCGAGCCGGGGATCGAGATGAGCGTGGGCGTCCACCGCGGGCCCGATCCGGCCGAACCCTCGATGACGCCTCTCGACAAGAAATTCCTTCGCTCGTTGAAGATCAGCGTCCCGGACTGATCCCGGCCGTCTGTCTACGGGTAGCGGCTCCAGCCGAGTGTAAGCGGAGGCGGGATTGACTCCCGCCGAAGCGACGGGGGTCTTTGGGGGCGGGTCCGCTCACCGCCCCAAAGCTTGAAGTAAGCGGAGGCGGGATTGACTCCCGCCGAAGCGACGGGGGTCTGGGGGGCGGGTCCGCTCACCGCCCCCCAGCATTAATAGTCGCCGCGCCGGCGAACCGCGCGGAGGGCCCCAGCTCCTCTTCGATGCGCAGGAGTTGGTTGTATTTCGCCACCCGATCGGTTCGCGAGGCGGAGCCCGTCTTGATCTGGCCGCAATACGTGGCCACCGCGAGATCGGCGATCGTGACGTCCTCGGTCTCGCCGCTTCGGTGGGACATCATGGCCGAGTAGGACGACCGAGTCGCCAGAGCCACGCATTCCAGGGTCTCGGTCAGGGTTCCTATCTGGTTCACCTTGACCAGGATCGAGTTGGCGATTCCCCTGGAGATTCCCTCGGCGAGGATCTCGGGGTTGGTAACGAACAGATCGTCTCCGACGAGCTGACACCTGGATCCGATGGCTTCGGTGAGGGCCTTCCAGCCTTCCCAGTCGCGTTCCCCCAGGCCGTCCTCGATGGACACGATCGGATACTTCTTCACCCACGATTCGTACATGGCCACCATCTGATCCGACGTCTTCTCTTTCTCTCCTGACTTCCTGAACACGTATTTCTTGCCTTCATGAAGCTCACTGGCCGCCACGTCGAGGGCGAGCGCGATCTCGGTTCCGGGCTTGTAGCCCGCGGCCGTAATGGCGGCCAGCACGGTCTCGATCACCCCTTCCGACGACTTCAGGTCTGGCGCGAAGCCGCCTTCGTCGCCCACGGAAGTGGCGAGACCCTTCTTCCTGAGGATGCCTTTGAGGGTGTGAAAGACCTCGGCGCCCATGCGCAGAGACTCGGCGAAGGATGAGGCGCCTAGGGGGACGATCATGAACTCCTGGGGGTCGAGCTTGTTATCGGCATGGGCGCCTCCGTTCACGATATTCATGAAAGGAACCGGCAGGGTCCTCGCCAGGGGGCCTCCGAGATACCGATAGAGAGGGAGGGAAACGCTGGCCGAGGCGGCCTGGGCGTTGGCCAGGGAAACGGCCAAAATGGCGTTGGCGCCCAGGCGGGACTTCGTCTTCGTCCCATCCGCGTCGATCATCAACTGATCGACCACGATCTGCCGAACCGCATCCTCGCCCCGCAGCAGTTCCGCGATCTCGCCATTCACCGCGGCTACCGCTTTCAGAACACCTTTGCCGAGATAGCGCTTCTTGTCGCCGTCCCTCCGCTCGACCGCCTCCCGCGACCCCGTGGACGCTCCGGAGGGCACCGCGGCGCGCCCGAAACTCCCGTCTTGAAGCGTGACTTCGGCTTCAAGGGTCGGATTGCCGCGCGAGTCGAGAATCTCTCTCGCGTGAATGTCGGTGATTTCGGTGTTCATGGTTCCTCTTCCTCGGGGTAGGCGGCCGATGGGTGCTTGGGGCCAAAGATATCTCAGCCAGGACTACAGATCGGGCGACGAAACCTCTGGCTTCTCGCCCGATCTGGTAGCGTCGTGGCTCCACATCGCAAGAGAACCTGAGCAAAGGACCACTGAGCATGACCGACGGTTCGTCGTCCGTTCACCCAGCGCTAGAGCACCTCGAGTCGAACTTCGAGGGCTTCAAGAAGACTCTGATCGAGCTTTCGAAGATCCCGAGCATTTCGGCCCACCCGTTTCCGCCCGCCGCGGTACAGAAATCGGCGGCCGCCATCGCCGATGCCCTGCGCGCGGTGGGGGTCGAGAACGTCCAGGTGTTGACCATCGAAGGCGTTCATCCCTATGTTTATGGCGACGTCATGAACAAGAAGGGCGCCCCGACCCTTCTGCTCTACGGTCATCACGACGTGCAGCCGGTCGGGAACGAGAGCCGCTGGGCGACCCCGCCTTTCGAACCGGTGGAGAAGGGCGGAAGGCTCTACGGCCGCGGCACCGCGGACGACAAGGGCGGGGTGATGACCCATGTGGCCGCGGTCGCCTGCTACTTGAAGACGGTGGGAACCCTTCCCTGCAACGTGAAGTTCCTGATCGAGGGAGAGGAGGAGATCGGGTCGGAGAATCTCGCCCTCTTCATCAAGAAGTATCGGAAGATGCTGGACGCCGACTTCATCGTCTTGTCGGATACCGCCAACTTCGACACCGGCGTCCCTGCGCTCACCTATCAGCTTCGGGGAATCGTGCAGGTGGATGTTGAAGTGGAAACGATCAAACAGCCGCGTCACTCCGGAATGTGGGGCGGACCCGTTCCTGATCCGGTCCAGGTGCTCTCGCGAATGCTCGCGGATCTGACCTCGGCGGACGGCAAGCTCAACGTGCCGGGGCTCTACAACAAGGTGGCGAAGACGGGCGCCAAGCAGCTCGCGCGCATCCGCAAGCTGCCCTTCCGCGAGGCGCAGTTCAAGAAGGAAGCGGGCCTTTTGAGCGGGGTTCGTCTGGCCGGCGAGGCTCGCTATTCGGTCTACGAGCGGATGTGGACCCGACCCTCGCTGACCGTGATCGCCATGGAGTCGCATCCCCTCAAGGGTTCGTCCAATCAGATCGTGAACGCGGCGCGCGCCCGCCTCTCGCTGCGCACGGTTCCCAACATGGATGGCGCGGATGCCGGCCATCTGCTGGTCAAGCGCCTCACCAAGAATCCGCCCCACGGCGCCCGGGTGACCGCCAAGGTGACCGGCAGCACGCCGTGGTGGACGACGGATCCGGAAGGTCCTGCGTTCGAAGCCGCGCGTCGGGCCCTCAAGGCCGGGTATGGCAAGGAGACCGCCATGATCGGAGCCGGCGGCACCATCGGCTTCGTCGGCCCGTTCGCCAAGATGCTTGGCGGTGTGCCGTGCCTCCTGATGGGGGTCGAGGATCCCTACTGCAACGCCCATTCCGAGAATGAGAGCCTAGACCTCGGCGACTTCAAGAAGTCGATCCGCTCCGCCATCTTCCTGTACGACGAGTTGAGCCGGGTTCCGACGAAGTAACGGTCTCGAAGGGCGCCCCCTGAGCCTGTCGAAGGGCGGTCCCTGAGCCTGTCGAAGGGTGGTCCCTGAGCCCGTCGAAGGGCGCCCCCTGAGCCTGTCGAAGGGTGGTCCCTGAGCCTGTCGAAGGGTGGTCCCTGAGCCTGTCGAAGGGTGGAAGGGCCACTCGTCCGAGGAGCCGCTCCTACCCCGGTGAATCGTCGAGCAGGACTTCGAGCACCCGCAGTTCCCGCCTCAGGAACAAGCGCTCCGCCAGAGCTATGAGAACCGCGTAGGTGGCGAAGGCACCTAGAGTCGACAAAGCGAGGAGCCATGGTCCGTATGCTCCCTCGGCAATCCGCGAACTCAGCCAGGCCAGGAACAGGAAGGGCGATGCGAGGAGCGCGGTCGCGGCCGTGGCCAGCAGGCTCAGAAAGCCGTGACTGCTCTGTCGGCTGTCGACGCGCTGGGCGAAGGGGTTCAGGCGATCCCGGGGGAGCGCGAAAGGCCGGAGAAGAGAGACGAAGTGTTGGACGCCCATCCCGATGGGAAGGAGGGTGAGGACGACTGCTCCCATTTCCAGGGCGGCCGCCCCTCCGCTTCTCCAGGCCGCCACCGCCAGCACGGCAAGAAGGGGAGGCAGGCGGAACAAGACGCCGGAGACATCGCTCGCCATCAGCATCGACGCGCGGGACACCGGCGTGCCCAGGATCAAGGCGACGCCGCGGCCAATCATGACGAAGGCATTCCCTCCCACCAGACTCAGGAACACCACCATGGCGAACGGGCTGACCACGGTGCCGGGCCGCGACAGGGACAAAGCGAAGGCCCCCATCATCAAGGTGGGCATCAGCAGAGCCAGGCGCGCCGCTGGAGTGCGGAGCTGAGTGCGCAACTGGGTTTCGATCAGCGCCCCCAGAGCGCCGGGGAGGAGCACGCGCACCGGCCGCGGCGTCGCGGTCTGCTTGCGGACGCGGGCCTCCCCATCGCCCCTGAGGATCCGGTTCAGAAGATTCAGCGAGAGCAAGGTCACCGAGGTCAAGAGGAGAACCGCGGGGACCCCGAAAACCAGGCTCGACCTCAGGTCTCCGGCTCCCGCGTACACGGTGGCGCGAGCGGCCCAGCCCAGGGGCGAGAGCTGGGCGAGGGGCTGGACCAACGGCCGAAACATGTCGCGGGCCCCGCGAGAACTGAGGATCGATGGCAGGAGGAAGACGGAGAAGGCGAGCAGCCGCGCGACATCCGAGACCCACGTTCTGCGGGCCATCAGAACGGCCGCGAGCGACATCGCGTGTGCGCCCGCCAGGAGGGTGAGGTGGCAGACCAGGGCGAGGGGCAGAGTGACCAGAATCAAACCGGGATTCGAGGCGGCCCCGAGAGCCGCACCCAGGAGGACCGGGGATTCGAGCACGAGGGGCGTGACCACCCCGGTCAGGAGTGAATAGGCCAGAAGCTCGCCGCGGCGAATGGGCAGGTGAAGAAGGTTCTGAAGCGAACTGCCGGAAAGATTGGTGAGGATCAACGGACGAGTCAGAAAGAAGACTCCGAACATCGTCACCACCAGCGAAACGAGATCGGCGAGCCGCTCCACCCTGGCTCCCCGGCTCCCCGACAACACGACGTACGCGCCCACGCCCATGGCCGCGGTGACGCCCAGATAGAAGACCGCGCCCAGGACGAGGAAGACCGACGAGACCCCGGCCGAAGCGAAGGCGCGTAGCCGGGTTCGAAGGGCCAAGCCGAGCAGAAGTCGGAGTCGGTTCACGGCTGAGGCAGGATGGGATCCGCGGATGCGGCGCCCGAGGCGGGACGCAGAAACGAAGGAGAAGTCTTCGGTTTCTCCGCGCCCACGACCTGCAGGAAGACATCTTCGAGCCGCGCGTCTTTCCCCATCTGCCGCAGCCGCTTGATGTCTTCGAGGGTGCCCGAGGCCACGAGCCTCCCCTCGTGGATCACGCCGATCTCGTCGCAGAGGCGCTCGGCCACATCGAGAACGTGGGTGGTGAAGAAGATGGTGAGGCCGGAGGCCACCAAGGAACGCAGCAAGTCCGCCACCGTCTTCACGGAGACCGGATCGATGCCGTTCAGGGCTTCGTCGAGGAACAGGACTTTGGGCTTGTGGATCAAGGCCGCAGCCAGGGCCAGTTTCTTCCTCATTCCGAGCGAATACTCCAGGACCAGCTGGGCTTTGGCCTCGGTCAGGTCGAAGTACTCCAGGAGTTCGGCGGCGCGACGACGCGCCTCCAGGGTGGGGAGGCCGTGAATGCGTCCGGTGAAGAGCAACGTCTCTTCCCCGGTCAGCCGATCGAAGAGGGGCAGGTCATCCGGGACCAGGCCGATGCAGGATTTGACCGCGAGGGGATCGGCCTCGATCGACTGACCGAGGATGAGCACGTCGCCGCTGGTCGGCTGGAGCAATCCAGTCAGCATGCGCAAGGTGGTGCTCTTGCCCGCCCCGTTGGGCCCGAGGAAAGCGTAAAAGACGCCGGCCCGCACCGAAAGGCAAAGATCCCGCACCGCCGACTTGCTCCTGTACCTCTTGACGAGATGACGAGCCTCGATGGCGAGATCTCTGTTCAAAGGCTAGCTTCCAATCAAACGCGCGTAGATGGCCCGGGCGCGACCCAGATCGGCGGTGCCCTTGATCAAAGCCCGGCCGTCTCTGAAGAGGAGCATCTCGGAGTTCGCCTCGCGCAGGCGGACCACGTGCTCGGACAGAGTCACATCACCGAGGGCGCGCCAGGTCACGGCGAAATCATCGAGGTCGAGGGACATGCCCTTCTCCGGGGCGCGGATCTGAACCGCGTCTCGACCGCATAGGAAAGCCTCCCCCTCCCGGTGCTCCCGGGTCAGGAAGACGCCGTTCACGCAGGCCTGGCACGAAGGCTCGGTCTGCTGCAGGTCGATCCGGTCGTACTGCGAGGACCAGACGTCGATGCTCACCAGACCGACACTCACTGCTTCTGGATGACCGGAGAGGATCTTCAGGGCCTCGGCGCCCTGGAGTCCGGCGATGACCTGGACGATCGGGGCGATCACGCCGGCGGTGTCGCAGGTCGGCGAAGAGCCGGGCGGCGGGGCGTCGCCCAGGACGCAGCGCAGACACGGCGTCCTTCGCGCTCCGCGCAGCACGGGCAGGACCAGGCCGTAGGATCCGACACAGGCGCCATAGATCCAGGGGACCCCCGCTTCGATGCTCAGGTCGTTCAGCACGTAGCGGGTGTCGAAGTTGTCGGTGCCGTCGAGGAAGAGATCCATGCCCTCGAGCAGAGCAGAGGCGTTGTCCCAGGTGAGATCCTCCACCCGTGGATCGATGACGATGTCCGAGTTGACGGTGTGAAGTCGCGCCTGGGCCGCGAACGCCTTGGGTCGAAGAGCGCTGGCGTCCGCCTCCGTGAAGAGGGACTGGCGTTGCAGGTTCGACTCCTCGACGATGTCCCGGTCGATGAGCCGGACAAATCCAACCCCGGCGCGGACCATGGTTTCCGCGAGCTGGGACCCGAGGGCCCCGCAACCCACCACCGCCACCCGCGCGTTGCGAAGCCGGTCCTGGCCCTCACGCCCGATTGGGGTGAAGATCTCCTGGCGGGAGTAGCGCAGGGTCCTTGAGCCTTTGGCCGGGGGAGCGCTCATGGCCAAAGGAAAGGACCTGGCTCCTAGGCGCTTCGTGTCTGCGCGAGGAGCAGGGCGGCCGAACGCATGGCCTCCACCGGAGCCTCGCTTCCGGTCCAGACTTCGAACTGCGCCGCCGCCTGCGCCAGCAGCATCTCGAAGCCGCTGATGACCGTGCAGCCGGCCTGCGCGGCCTCCCGCAACAGGCGGGTCTCGAGCGGGTCGTAGTTCATGTCCAGGACCGTCGCTCCTTTCTTCAGCAGGGCCTTCGGCACGAGTGTCTGCTCCGGCGAGGACGCGCCGCCGACCGGGGTGGCGTTGATCAGGATGTCCCATTCGGTGTTCAGGAGAACACTGAGATCGCCGGACGCGCATCCCACATCCGTTCCCACTTGAACCGCTCTCTCGCGGTTTCGGGCCAGGATCCGCACCCGTGCTCCCCGCTCCTCGAGGGCCACCGCGGCGGCGCGGGCGGCGCCTCCAGCACCGATGATCATGACCGATTTGCCACGGATTTCGCCCCGTTTACGAAGGGGAGTGACGACACCGAGACCGTCGGTGCTGGTTCCATGAAGCTGCCCGGTGTCCTGGACCACCACGGTGTTCAGGCTGCCGCACTGCGCCACCGTCGCGTCCAGCGCCTGCATGCGGCTCACCATCTCCACCTTGTAAGGACGGGTGACCGCGAAGCCCGACAAGCCGAGATGCGGAAAGGCCTGGAAGAAGGCGGACAGCGAATCGGTTTGAAGGGGAACGAAAACCGCATCGAGCCCGGCTTCGCTGAAGCCTCGATTGTGCATGGCCGGGGACAGGCTTCGCAGGACATCGCCTCCGACCAGGCCATACAGCTTGGTCTGGGGACCGATGGCCTTGACTCCGTAAAGCATGTCCATTTCTTCGGCGGGGATCTGCCCCGCCGCCGCCTCATGTCCTTTGCCCGTGGAGGCGTACACGAAAGGCGCGCCCCACTTTGGTCCGGCGATGCGTGAAATGGCGCCCAGGGGCCCGAGGGCGATGGCGATGAGCGGCGTCTTCGATCCCGCCTGCCGTCGAACCAGTTCCATCAGGCGTCCGACGTCGGTCATGGAGCGTGGACTGACCGCGATCTTGACGATGTCGGCGCCCGTCTTGCACATGTCGTCGTAGAGGGTGTCGAGGTCCGGCGGCGTTCCCGTCATGTCGTGAAACGAGACGATCAGACCCTTGCCCGCCTTCTCCGTGATGATGTCGAAGAACCCGCTTCGATATTCGACGTCCACGTAGTCGTAGCCGCGGCGAACCGCTTCGTGCAGGAACGCGTGGCGCTTGGGATCGTCGTCCTTCATCTTGCCGCCCTCGGAGGCGGAGCGAGCGGTGAAGATGAGGGGCTTGGTGCGCACCCGCAGGATGGTGAGGAGGTCCAGGTCGGTCACAAGATCGCCCCGAATCTCGAAAATATCGGCGAGGCCGGAAAGGTCAGCCATGCGGTCGATGAGGTCGACGGTCAACCTTTCGGTGAGAGTTATGCAGAGGGAGGCCACGCGGGCTTAGTCTAACGTGGCCCTCTTATGACCGACGTTCTCCTTCTCTCTGCCGCCGACCTCGAAGAAGCCCTCGACTTCATGTCCGTTCTCCATGTTCTTGGAGAGGCATTTCACGCCGAACGGAAGGGTCTGTGGGATACCCCCAGGCGGATCGCGGCCCGGACTCCGGCCGGGGGCCTGCTCGCCATGCCCTGCGGCGGCGGGGCGCCTCAAGGGTTGGGCGCGAAGCTGGTCAGCACATTCCCCGGGAACCCTGCCCTCGGCCGGCCCAGCGTTTCGGGCCTCTATGTCCTCTTCGACCCCGTCTGCGGAACGCCCCTTTGCGTCATGGACGGCGCGTATCTCACCCTGATCCGCACGGCCGCGGTGTCCGCCCTCGTCACCCGCGTTCTGGCACGATTGAATGCCGAGACACTTGGGGTTCTGGGCGCGGGAGTGCAGGCCGAGTCCCACGTTCGCGCCATCGCTCTGGTCCGGCCGATCACCCGGGTGGTGATGTGGGCCCGTCGAAAGGACCAGGCCGAGGGGCTGATCGCATCCCTGCGTACCCGCGCCGACCTCTGTCACGTGACATCGTGGGCGGTCGCGGCCGAGCCGGCAGAAGCCGCGGGCTGTGACGTGGTGGTGACCGCGACCGGGGCCACGGAGCCCGTGCTGTGCGGTCGCTGGCTCAACCGTGCCGCCCATCTGAATGCGATTGGAACTCATACCCGAAACACCAGGGAGATCGACACCGAGGCGGTGACGCGCGCATCCATTCTCGTCGTCGAGACGGCCGACACCCTTCTCGAGGCCGGAGATCTTCAACTAGCCGAGGATGAGGCCGGAGGTGTTCTGGCTCGCGTGACCACCCTGGGCGCGCTTCTCGATCCTTCGGCTCCGTCATCCGGGTTCGGCGAAAGGGGCGCCATCTCGATCTTCAAATCCTGCGGCGTCGCCTTCGAGGATCTGGCGGTGGCCGCTCTGGCCCTGACGAGGGCTCAGGAAAGAGCTCTAGGGGTCCGGTTTTCCTTCAGCTGAACGTTCAGCCGTCTCGACTCTCGACGCGGTGGTCTTGACATAGACTCCGGGACGAAGGAGACGTTCCGATGTCGAAACAACTCAAGCTGAACGTCATTGCCGCCCGCATCGGCTGTGTCATGGGTGGAAGCCTCAAGGCCGGCAAGTAGGAACCCCGGAGTTTGAACGAACGGGACGTTCTCCCGGCCTTCACGACCGCGGCCTTCACCGGTGAGGCCGAAGAAAAGGATTTCGTCGAAGCCGCGCGTGTCCTCAAGCCCGCCGACGCGTTGAAGTTGCTGGAGGTCGTGGCCAACCGCGCTCTGGCGCAAAAAGATCCGGGCCGCCACACGAAGCGGCTGAAACTCTTCTCGACCATCGCCGAAGCCTGGACCGAGAAGGCTCTCTTTCTTCCCTTCGTCCGCGCGCTCAGGGCGGCGGACGCGCCCCTCCGGAGCGTTCTCACGGACGCCATCCCCCGGGTCAACAGCGTGGAAGCGCACGGGGAACTGGCCGGATTGCTGCGCGCGCCCGAGCCCGTGCTGCGGGGCTCGGCCGCGCGCACTCTGAGCAAGATCGGAGGACGCACGGTCTTCGACATGGTGGGCAGGCTCCTGGCCGAGCCCGCCTTTCCCGGTCGCCTCGAAGCCATGGATGTCCTCATGGCCCTCGCCCCTCAGCACGCTCACCCGTACCTGAAGACGGTTCTCACGCTTGGCAGCGCGCCGGAGAAAGTGAAGGCCATCCAGCACCTCTCCGCACCGGCCTGCGCCGAGAAGGATCCCCGCGGGTGCGTGGCCGCGCTAACCCCCCTGTTGACGGACCCGACCGAAGCCGTCGCCACCGCCGCCATTGCCGGCTTCTGTGCGGTCGCAACCGAAGACGACTATTTCGACAAGGTGGCCTTTCTCCTCGATGACGGCAGGCTGGAGGTCGCTCAGATCGTTCTTCAGGGCCTGTCCCGCTTCAGCGGCGCGCGGGTTACCCGGATCCTTTCGCGCAAGCTGCGCGAGGGCCCCAACTCGATCCGCCAGGCTGTCCTGAACGTTCTTGAAGTCCGACGCGACGAAAGTGCCGTGCCCCTTCTGGTGGAGGCCCTCGGGCTCAAGAACCCTCTCCTCCGGAGTTCGGCTGCCAACCTTCTCTCGCAGCTGGGGCAGGAGGGCCGAGCCGACTTGTCGCACACGGTCTTGTGGCTTCTCAAGAGCCGGGATCCCGATGTCCGGCGGTTCGGCGTGGAGCTCGCGCGCTCCGCGGCCAGCCCCGACGAACTGTGGCCGCGGCTCGTCGAATACCTGAGAGACGAGGATTGGTGGGTGCGGGAGAGGGTCGGAGACGTCCTCGTGGAAATCGCGGCGGAATCCATTCTGCGGCCGGTGGCCCAGCTTCTCTCCGAGCCCGACCCGCTGTTGCGCCGGTTCGGAACCGACATGCTGAAGCGTCTCAAGAATGTGGCCGCGCTGGGCACGCTGGTGCGCACCGCCGATTCGGACGCCGACTGGTGGGTTCGAGAAGGTGCGGTGGAGGCTCTGGGCGCGATCGGGGATCCGCGGTTGATTCCTCACCTCGTGGACATGATGACGCGCGCTCCCGAAATTCAGATCTCGTGTCTGCGGGCCCTCGGTCAGCTCAAGGCCAGGAGCGTATCGACGCATGTGGCGGCGCTTCTCTCCTCGCCCGACGCCGACGTCCGGGGCGCCGCTCTCGACTGCCTCACGCAGTGCGAGGCGTCCGAGGAGGTGCCGAGCGTGCAGGCGGTTCTCGAGGACACTCACCCCCGGAACCGGGTCCGCGCCCGTGAGTTCCTGCTTCGTTTCGCCGCCGAGAGTCGCACCGGAAATCAGCCGGTCGAAGGCAGCGCCTTGGATCAACTCCTGGTCCTGGCGGTCGAGATGGACGCCGACGATCTCGTTCTCCTCTCCAATCGCAAGGCCGCGATCAAACGTTCGGGCGGCATGGAGGAACTTCCCGGCCCGGTTCTTTCGGGGGATCGTCTGCGGTCGTTGCTCCTGCCCCGTCTGACCATCCAACAACGGGAGGACATCGCCGCCCTCAAAGACGTCGATATGTCCTACGAGGTTCCGGGCCGCAATCTGCGCTTTCGCGCCCACGTCTTCAGCGAAATGGGAGGCCTGGCCGCCGTCTTCAGGACCGTTCGCAACTCGCTGCTGGACATAGACAGCGCCGGCTTCCCTCCGATTGTCAAAACCTTTCAAGACTTCAAGGACGGCCTGGTGCTGGTCGGCGGCCCAACCGGGGCCGGGAAGTCCACGACTCTGGCCGCACTGGTCGACGCCATAAACCGGAGTTCGAGTCGCCACATTCTCTCGATCGAGGATCCGATCGAAGTCGTTCACGAGAACAAGAAGAGTCTGGTCAACCAGCGCGAAATCGGGGCCCACGTCCTCACCTTCGGAACCGCCCTGCGGGCCGCCCTCCGCCAGGACCCCGATGTGCTTCTGATCGGCGAGGTGCGCGATTTCGAGACGATCTCCGCGGCGGTGAGTGCCGCCGAGACGGGGCATCTGGTCTTCGGATCGGTCCACACCTCCTCCGCGGCCGCGACCGTGGATCGGCTGGTGGGTGCCGCTCCCTCTGCGCAGCAGGACCATATGCGCAGCCTGCTCGCCGGGAGCCTCCGCGCCGTGCTCTGCCAGTTCCTGCTCAGGCGCCTGAGCGGAGGGCGATGCCTCGCCGTCGAGATTCTGATCAACAACGAAGCGGTGGCGAGTCTCATCCGCAAGGGCAAGAGCTTTCAGATCCCCTCGGTCATCGCGACCAGCCGTGAGCAGGGCATGCAGTTGATGGACGCGGAACTCATGAGGCTTTTCAAGGAAGGCCAGGTGAGCGCCGAAGAGGTCTACATGAAGGCGGTCAACAAGAAGGACTTCGAGAAGCTCGAGGGAGCGCCTTTGGCGCCGGCTCCGGGGTCATAAGGAACCATGGCGCGCATCGACTCCTTCCTTCGTCTCGTAGCCGAACAAAAGGCGAGCGACCTCCATTTCCATTCGGGGGCGCCGCCCATCATTCGCTTCGATGGAGACCTGTTGCCCCTGCCCTTCCGGACCCTCTCCGATGGGGAGACCCGGCGATTTCTCGACGAGATCCTGACCACCGAGCAGAAAGACCTGCTCTGGGCGCAGGGCCAAGTCGATATCATCTACTCGTTACCCCAGGTGGGCCGATTCAGGGGCAGCGTCTTCAATCAGGTGGAGGGCTGGAGTGCCGTCTTTCGGGTCATTCCGGGCGCGATCCCGACCCTCGACGAACTCGGCCTGCCTCCGTCGGTGGAAAAGCTCGCCCGTCTCCAAAACGGCCTGGTCCTGGTGACCGGGCCGACCGGCTCGGGCAAGTCCACCACCCTGGCCGCTCTGGTGCGGCGGATAAACGAACGATCGGCCCGCCACATCATCACCGTCGAGGATCCGATCGAATATGTCCATGAACCGGTGCTGAGCCGGATCACGCAGCGGCAGGTGGGAAAACACGTCGAGAGTTTCGGCGCCGCCCTTCGGTCGGCTCTCCGTGAAGCGCCCGACGTGCTGGTGATCGGAGAGATGCGCGATTCGGAGACGATTCAACTCGCCCTCTCCGCCGCGGAAACCGGGGTCCTGGTCTTCGGGACCCTCCACACCAACACCGCGGCGCGCGCAGTGGACCGGATTCTCGACACCCTGGCCGAGGAAGTCCGGGACCATGCCCGCGGCGTGCTCTCCGTGCTGCTTCGGGGGGTGGTGGCGCAGCGCCTTCTGCGCCGGTCCACCGGCGATGGCCGGGTGGCTGCGGTGGAGGTTCTGTTCGGATCGGCGGCCCTCGGGCACATGATCCGGGAGGGCAAGACCCATCAGATCGAGGGAACGCTCCAATCGGCCAATGATCTTTCCGGCACGTTGGGATTCGACAACTGCCTGATTCGACTCGCCCGGGAACGCCTGGTCGCCGCGGACGAGGCCGTCGCGTTCGCCCGGGTCCCGGACGGGGTGCGTCGCAGGCTGGCCGAGATGCCGCGAGACGATCAATGAGCGACGAAAGAAAGGCCGCGCGCGAGGACGCCTCGGATCTGGAGACGCGGAGCCTTCTTGCCCATGTGCAGAGGCTCGAGAGACAGGGGAGTTTCCTTGAAGCGGCCACTCTCATCGCCGCGGCCCTGCCTTCGGGGAGGGGCGAGATACCCAAGGCCCAACTGCCGATGGCCAGGCAGGCCGTGAGTCTCTTCTCTCTGGCCGGGGAGGTTCGCTCCGCGGCCCAGCTCATGGTGCGCTTTCCCATGGATCTGGCCCTCCTCGTGGCCGATGAATGCGGACAAGCCGTCGGTCTCGCCGCCGCGGCCCTCGCCGAATCCGGCGGACAACCGGAACTCGCTTTTCGCCTGAGATCCTGGCTCGGCCACTATTCGGGATCGGCGCGCCTGGCCCGGCAGATGGGCCGACACAACGACGCGGGGGAACTGTTCCTCAGGGCCCACATGTCCATCGAGGCCTCTCGCTCGTTCGCTCAGGCCGGGGACCGTCGTCGCGCGATCGAGGCCCTGATCGACGTCGAAACCACCGACCCGGCTTATCGGACGGCCTGTGTCACCGCCATCCGTCTGGCCAGCGAGGAAGGAGACATTGGGTTCGCTCTCGATCGATTTCTTTCCCCCTTCGTTTCGGGATTGCCCCACCAAACCCAAGAACTCGACGCCCTGACCCTGCTGGCGGGTCTTTACGTCCGCAAGGGCCTCACCGAAAATGCGCAGCACGTGTCCAACGCCCTCCTCGCCGGCGACCCTTCCCACCCCATCGCGAATCAGATCCGGCTCACCCTCAAATTAAGGCCGGCGCCCGACGATGCCTCTCTCCTTCCGGACCTGCCGGTCGCCCCGAGGCTCCCCGACCCGGAGGACATCCTTCAAACTCCCGGACGGCTGCCCATCGGCGGGGTCTTTACCGTGGGCGCCCTGATCGAGGGCCGCTACAAACTGGTGGAGCGTATCGGTCGAGGCGGCACCTCGGCGATCTTCAAAGCCCTGGACACCATCCTTGGCGATCACATCGCCCTGAAGGCCTTTCTCCAGGCCGTTCCCGATGAGAATGCGGACCGCCGCATAAGGCGGGAATTGAGGATGGCGAGGGAACTGACTCACCAGAACATCGTGCGCGTGCATGAACTCGGGTCGCAGCAGGGCTTTCGCTACATCACCATGGAATTGCTCGAGGGGACCGACCTGCGGGACAAGATGATCGCCGGCCTGTCCATGGCCAAAGGCCTCGACTACCTGATTCAAATCTGCGATGGCCTCGGGGTCGCGCACGCGAAAGGCATCGTCCATCGCGACGTCAAGCCGGAGAATTGCTTCGTCACCACCACGGATGCGGTCAAGATTCTCGATTTTGGAATCGCCAAGGTGGTGAGCGCGCCTGGCGCCACCGCCAGCGGCGCGATTCTGGGCACGCCCGCGTACATCTCGCCGGAACAGATCGACGACTACAGCGGAGTGACCCACCGGGCGGATCTTTACTCTCTCGGCATCGTGGCCTACGAGATCTTTGCCCAGCGGACGCCCTTCGGCCAGCCGGACCTGATCACGCTCATACGCATGCATATGGAGGTGGAGCCCCCAACGCCTCGCGAGCACAACCCGGACATTCCCGAACCCCTTGCTCGGACCATTCTGAAGCTCCTCGAAAAGGACCCGAATCGGAGGCATGAAAACTGCGAGGAACTGAAGAAGGAACTGATGGCGGTTCGGCCCTTGCTGATTTAGCGAGCGACCGAAGTGGCTGTGCGACATGTTTGTGGGTGGAGAGCGTCAGTTCGCGCCAGGCGAAGCGGTCCGATAGTAACGAGGCTGTCGGGCGGTCGCTGAGGGAGGTCCGTATTGAAGTACTCGGTGACGTTCGGGGGAAGTCGATCGCATCCGGTCCCTGAGCTCG
>JANODX010000187.1:0-3974 GCA_031412915.1 Vicinamibacteria bacterium
CTCACCCCGGCGGGCGGCCTTGAGCCCGAGGTAATTCGTGGCTGCCCCCTCCGGGCCGTAGGCCTCGTCGTGCCAGCCGGAGAAGTTCAGCACCGCCGCTTTCACCCGGTCGTACTTGCCGCGAATCTCCATCCAGTCCCATCCGGGATCTCCCGGCGGCAGCTTCATCCAGTCGAAGAGGTAGGGCGACACGTCGCGGAATTGGGGAAGGTCGGAGATCGGGAGGCGTTGCATGTCCGGGTCGCGGAGCGTCTTCCAGGCCGCTCGCGCCTCGGCATCGGTCTTCGGGCCGAGGAGCCTCTTCTTCACCCTGATGTCGGGAGCTATGTTGTTCCAGATCCAGGCCATCCAGGACATGTCGAACAAGCCCCCGGAGTAAATGAAGTTCCGGGAGGTCGAGAAGGTCATGGCCGGGACCATTGCGCGCAGGTGGGGGGGCGACTCGACCGCGGCCAGCCACTGCACGGCGCCGGGGTAAGAGAGACCGAAAGTCCCGATGTTGCCGTCGGACCATGGCTCGGCGGCGGCCCACTCGATGGTGTCGTAACCGTCCTGCCCCTCATGCCGATAGGGCACGAACTCGCCGTTGGAGCCATAGCGGCCGCGCACGTCCTGCACCACCACCGCGTAACCCCGGGCGACCGCGGCCTTGATGGTCGAGTTGTCTTCGTTGGCGAGCCGGCGGTTGTAGGGGGTGCGGTAGACGAGGGTAGGGAATCGTCCCTCTCCCGCGGGCCGCGTCACGTCGGCGCGTAGAACTGTCCCGTCGCGCATCCGGACCGGCACATCGCGGTCGATCACGGGCGGGGCCACGGACACGGCCGCGAGCAGGAGCAGCGAGAGGGGAATCATCGACGCGGGCTTCCCCTCAGACCGAGGGCTCTCTGGGCATTCAGCCGGGCTTGAACCCCGGCATGGTGTCGTTCTCGATCACCGGCTTCGGCGCACCGAGGCGAAGGGCGAAAGCTTCGATGTCGGGGCGGCGGAAGGCCTCCGAGGTGAGCGCCACGGTTCCGTCGGCTTCGATGAAGAGGAGCGTCGGCACGGTCACGATGCCGATGGCGGCGGAGAGGGCGTACGGATTGCCCTCGCAGAAGAAGGGCAGGATGAGGCCGAGCTTCGCGAGTCCGGCCGCGGCGTCTTCGGGCGAATCCTGAAGCATCGCCACCGCACGCCCGCCGTCCCGATGAATCCGGTCGATGAACGGCAGGGTCTGTCGCGACGTCTTGCAGTTCAGGTGGCCGATCATCACCAGCGTCGGACCGCCGGCGTGCATGGCGCTCGACGAGATCGCCGAACCATCCGGCTTCTGAAGCCCCGTCTGGGGCAGCGGGAAAGGCGTGGCCAGAAGCGTCATGCTCTTCAGGCCTCCACGAAGTCGAGGGTGAAGTCCTTCGTGATCACACCGGCCTCGCGGCCCCGACGGAGGAACGTCCGGATCGCCTCGCGCCCGCGCTCGCCGGTCTCTATGGACAGGTCGTTGACCCACATACCCACGAACCGGTCGGCGATCCCGATCTGCATGCCGCGCGCGAACGTCATCGCATACTCGAGCGCCGCTTCGCGGTTGGCGAGCGAATACTTCACGGTGTCGCGAACGAGTCGGGTGAGCTGCTTCATCATTTCCGGGCCGAGGTCGCGTCGCACTGCGTTGCCGCCCATGGGGAGCGGAAGGCCGGTGTCCTTGAGCCACCACTCACCGAGGTCGACGATCTTGCGCAGGCCTTCGCCGCCGAACGTGAGCTGGCCTTCGTGGATCACCAGGCCGCAATCGGCGCGGCCGGAGAGCACTTCCTCGAACACCGCGTCGAAGGGGACAACGTAGGTGTCGATGTCGGGCGCATAGAGACGCAACGCCAGAAACGCCGACGTCATGGTGCCGGGAATCGCGACCCGCCCGAGATCCTTCGCCCCCGGACCGCCCACAATCTTCGATCCGGCCTTCGCCACCAGGATGGGGCCGTAGCCGTCCCCAATGCTGCCGCCGCACGGCATCAGGGCGTACTTGTCCGCGATGTACGGGTACGCGTGAAACGAGCACGCCGTGACTTCGTAGGCGCCTTCGAGCGCATCCCGGTTGAGCGACTCGATGTCCTTGAGGACGTGCGAGACCTCCAGGCCCCCGGTGTCCAGTTTGCCCTTGGCCAGGCCGTAGAACATGAAGGCGTCGTCACTGTCGGGGCTGTGGGCAATGCGAATCTTCATTAAAGGAAAGTTCTCTTTGAAATCAGGGCCGCCCTTCGGCGTCCCTTCGACTTCGCTCAGGGACCGGCTTTCCGAATGCGGGGTAGAAGGTCGCCCGCCCAGATGTCGAGCGGCTGCAGCACGTCGGCGACCCGCAGATCATAAGGGTGCGCCTCGTGAATGGCCTTCATCACCTCAGGGCTCGGCTCACGTTCCTCGACCGCCTGCCGGTTGATCACCACGCAGTCCGCTCGCCCGATGAGTTCGCGCGTGCCCTCCTTCCACCGGTCCGGGCTGAGGAACGGATGGACCACGAAGAAGGTGAAGTCCGGCGCGCACAAGGAAGCAACGGTCGAACCCTCGATGACCAGTCCGTCATCGCTCACCGGCGCCTTCGAGTCGGCTCTGGCCTGATTCAGGAGACGCACCGTCGCTTGCCAGGCCTGCTCCGCGACCGATCTTCGCGTGATCGTCCACAACACCGGTCCATGGGTGGCGCCCTTCAGTCGCGCGGTGTCGGTCCCCGTCTCGTTGAGGGTGGCCTCGTCGCGCACCACTTTGAACGGCACGTCGATATCGCAGACGATGCAGCTGGTTCCGCGCGGGCACTTCTCGAAGATGTCGTCGGTGGTCGTGAACTTCACCGCCGCCGCCGCGTTTCCAAAGCCGCGCAGGACGGTTTCGGCCAGCGCCGTTTTTCCAGCCCGCGAAGACGAGCCGGCGACGACAACCGTGGGCATCAGCCGAGTATAGACAGCCACTTCGCATGGAGATTCTGAGGCTCGTGGGGCGCAATCCTCCGCGACCCCGAGTACGATTCGCGGCAACGTCTCCTCTTTTCGAAAGGACTTCTCGCGATGCGCCGTCTATCCGTCTCTTCCGCCCCGGCCTTCATTCTTCTGGCGTCGTTCACATATGCTGCGGATTCGCGGCCGCTCACCGTGGACGATCTCTTCGCCCTCAAGTCGGTGGGCGGGCCGGTGCTTTCGCCTGACGGCGCCCAGGTGGCCTACACGGTCAGGTCGATGGACCTCAAGAAGGACAAGTCCGACGCCGACATCTACCTGATCCCCACCGCGGGGGGCGACGCCGTGCGACTCACCAGCTCGCCCAAGGCGGAGACGACTCCGCGGTTTTCCCCCGACGGCAAATGGATCGCCTTCCTGTCCAGCCGCGAAGCCGACAAGAGCCAGGTCTTCCTCCTCTCGCGCGGCGGCGGTGAGGCGAGTCGCCTCACGGACATGAAAGGCGGCGTCAGCTCGTTCGCCTGGTCGCCCGATTCGAAGCGTCTCGTCCTCGTCGCTTCCGACCCGGACCCGAATGAGCCGGCCACCGAGGAAAAGGGCGAGGACAAAGAGACGCCCAAGCCCATCGTCACCCGGCGCATCCAGTTCAAGTTCGACACCGAAGGCTATCTGAGCGAGCTTCGGTCGCACCTCTACGTCTTCGACGTGGAGAAGAAAACGTCGGTCCAGATCACCTCCGGACCCTACAACGACGAGCAGCCCGCGTGGTCGCCCGACGGGAAGACCATCGCCTTCGTCAGCAACCGGACCGCCGAGCCCGACACCAACCGCGACTCGAACATCTTCCTGGTGGCGTCCCTGGCTGGTGAAACCCCCAGGGCGATCACCACGAACCCGAGCGAGGACGCCCAACCGTCATGGTCGCCGGATGGGAAGACCATCGTCTATGTCGAAGGCGGAGCGGTCGCCGACATGTGGTACGGGCCCACCCATGTGTCCACCGTGAATGTCGCGACCGGGGCCACGAACGCCCTCACCAGGTCC
>JANODX010000188.1:0-11722 GCA_031412915.1 Vicinamibacteria bacterium
GACCGGCATTGGGACCGGCCAGCCAGCGTTGATAGGCGTCTTTCTCCATCACCACGACTTTGCCGTTCATCTCGGAGTGCTTGGTCCCGCAGTATTCGGCGCAGAAGAGGTGGAATTCGCCGGTCATGGTGGCGTTGAACCAGGTCGTGGTCATGGTGCCGGGGATCACGTCCCTCTTGACCCTGAAGGCGGGCAGGGAGAAAGCGTGGATCACATCCTCGGAGGTGAGGAGCAACCGCACCGGAACGCCCACGGGGACGTGAAGTTCGTTGATCTCCCGGGCTCCGCTCATGTGCTGAACCTTCCACATCCAGCGCTTGCCCACCACGTGGATCGTGAGGGCATCCTTCGGGGGAGTGTAGATCTTGAAGTAGAGCTGGACGCCCCAGACGAACAGGACCAGGCAGATGAGAAGCGGGATCACGCTCCAGGCGATTTCGAGCCACGCCGGAGGGTGAACCTGGATGGGACGCTCCGCCTCGCTCTTCCTTCGGTACTTGAGACCGAAGAAGAGGAACAGGCCCACCACGAGAAGCGTGAAGAAGGCGGTGATGGCCACCAGAAGCGCGTACAGAGCATCGACCTCAACCGCGACGGTTGAAGCCTGGGGGGGGAACAGCGGCGGGAAGGACTTGCCCATGGGTCTTTTCTAGTTCGGCCTCAGGCGGGCGCCAAGGGAAGAGGTCGCTTTCCGTTCGCGGCGAAGACTGAAAACAACGAAGCCCGCAAGCGCGATCAGGGTCCCGACCGCGGAGAGACGGATGGTGCGCATGATGGCGGCGCCGTAACGGCCGCTGGACTCGTTGTATTGATAGCAATAGAGAATGGCCCGGTCCACGATCGTGCCGATCTGCCCCGAGGACGCCTCCAGGAGCGCGAATTGAAGATCGCGCGGGAAGGGCTCGATGCCGGGAAGAAAGCGGGCCATGCGGCCATCGGGAGCGAGGAGGAGGACGCCTGCGGCGTGGGCCCACTGCATCGTCTCATCGTCCCAGTAGTAGCGATAACCAGCGGCCGCGGTGAGGCGTTTGACCACGTCCGAAGCACCGGTGAGAAAATGGAAGCCGGCCTCGCTTCCCGATTGGCCGTAGGCGTTCGTGATCTTGCGCTTCGCCTTGGCGGAGCCCTCCACGGTGTCGTTAGGATCCATCGAGACGGCGAGAAACGTGAAGTCGCGGTTGGCCACGAACTTCGTTCCCTTGAGGGATGCGACGACACTCTCGAGTTGGAGAGAGCACAGCATCGGACACGACTGATAGTAGAAGACCAAGAGCGCCGGTTTCTTCACGCTGAGGAAGGAACCGAAGGGAACAGTGGCTCCGCTCTCGTCGGTGACCATGGCATCGAGAGGCAGCATTTCTCCAAGCCTCGGTTCGTACCCGACTTCTTTCTGCAGGCGCTCGGAAGGCGGCTGCACTGGGCCCGCCGGCCGGGTGAAGCCGGCCTGTTGGGCCTCGGCTCCAAGGGCCGTAAGCAGGACCACGAGACCGGCGAGAAGCTTCTTCACCTGGCCGCCGCCTTTGGCGTCTCTTTGCCGGCCGGCAGCGGCGAAGCCTTGGGCTCAGGGAGAGGTGAGGGAGAGGCCACGGGCAGGCCGCGCTCCAGCGTCAGCTTCATGGCCTCCTCGATGGGGATATGGAAAGCGCCTTTCTCCCGGTCCAGGACACCGTAGGTCGACAGAAACTCGGCTTCTTGCCGCGTGAACGCGGCCAGATCGCGGGGCTCCCGGGTCTGAAGCCTCGGAGCAGGAGGCTGCTGCGAATCCTCAGGGGCGGCCATGGCGGCCCGCTCCGAGGCGCCTTCGCGCCAGGAGGTGAGCCAGGCGAAGGTGACCCAACTGACCCCCGCCGTGACCAGGGTGAGCACGCAGATCCAGAACAGGAACTGATACAGCGGGCGCGGAAGGGCGTCGGTCTTTTCGTATCGAACCTCGTGATTCGAGGGGGTGGGCTCAGTGTGCATGGGCGGCCAGCTCCTCCATCTCTTGAACCTGAGGATCGTTCTTGATCAGCAAGGGCGCTTTCTCGAGCTGCCGGGCGAACAGGTAGAGCCACGCCCCCCCCACCGCCACCGGCATCAGCAGGTCGAAAGGATGCACCGAGAAGTGGTCGTGCTTGAAGATGGGCGCGATGTTCCAGAAGAGATCGACGTAGCGCAGCACGAAGAGGAACCCCGCCACCACGGCGAGCCGGCTCGCGTTCTTCTTGAGCCCGGCGGAGAGAAGAGTGAAGAAGGGAAGGAAGAAGTGAAGTCCGACCAGGAGGTAGGTCAGTTCCCGCCATCCTCCTTTCGAACGATCCAGGTACCAGATGTTCTCCTCGGGCAGGTTGCCCGACCAGATGATCAGGAACTGCGAGAGATTCACATAGCCCCAGAGCATGACAAAGGCGAAGAGGAACTTCCCCAGATCGTGAAAGAGGGTGGATGAGGCCACCCGGTTGAGCGGGGCATGGGTGTAGAGGCGTGACACCAGCATGATGCACACGCACCAGGCCGAGAGGGCCTGGCCCACCATGAAGAGAATGCCCCAGATGGTGGAGAACCAGTGGGGGTCGAGGGACATGCCCCAGTCGATGCCCGCGAACGTGATCACCAGAGCCTGGACCAGAAGTCCCCAGCCCGACATGCGGCGCATCTTCTCCGCGTATTCCCGGTCGCCCGTCTCATCGTATTTCCAGGAGTGTGCGCTGAGAGTGCGAGCCATGAGGGCCCAGAAAACGAAGTAGAACGCGGCCCGGGCCAGGAAGAAGGGCACGTTGAGATACGCCCCTTTCTTCTCGACGACCTCACCGAGTCCCCGAACATCGAGGTTCCCGAGCACGGGGTTAGCCCACGGGAAGAGGTACGTCATTCCGAGCAGGATGGGAATGAAGAAGATGGGCAGGAAGTAGATGGTGCGAGCCCCCGCCTCGAACAGCCTGCGGAGCAGAATGCCCCAGTGCCCACCCGACTGATGCTGGATCATCAACATCGAGAGGCATCCAATCGAAACTCCGAACCAGAGAAGAAACGCGGGCAGGTAGCTTTGAATCAACTGGGCCGGATTGGAAAACCCGGTCAAGGCGAGGGCCGAGGCGACCACGGCGGCGAGGCCGGAAATCCTGCGAAGAGACGCCACCGGAACGGGAACCGTAGTCGCCGTCGTCGTGGGTTCGTGAGTCACGGGATTCTCATGCGCAGAGGACTGAGCCGACATCAGTGCTTGACCTCCGGGCTCTTGGCGCCTGGCTCCGCCGCGGGAGCCTCATGGCCACCCTCACCGGGGACGCGCGCCTCGGAGCCGCCGGCGCCCGCGGGAAGCTTCCGGCCGGAAAGAACGGCCTCGCGCGCCGCCTCGGGAATGTCCTCGATCGTGGCGTTGCGGGAGAGCTGAAGCGCCCTGACATAGGCGATGATCGCCCACCGATCCTTGACCGGAATCTGCGCCGCATATCCGAACATCACGCCGAAGCCGTTGGTGATGACGTCGAACCAGTAACCGACGGGAGCGAAGCGGAGACGGTCGATGTGATGGGAAGCCGCCGGGACCTTGAAGCCGCGCTGTATGACCATGCCGTTTCCAAGCCCGGTGGCCCCGTGGCAGGGCGTGCAATAAATGCCGTAGCGCTCGCGACCACGCTGCATCACCGCCGCATCGATCGGGAACGGAAACGTGTTCACGAACACGCCATCCACCCGGCCGCGATAGAGGTGGTCGTCCTCGCGCAGTTCTCCGCGCGCCACCGTTCCGTCCACCGGAAGCCGGCCCGTGCGGCCATCCGCGAAGAATGCCGACTTCGATTGCGGCTTGGCCTTGGGTTGATCGTGCATATCCTGACGGCAGCCCATGAGCGCCGCGCAGGAAACGAAGAGGAGCAAGGAGGGTCGCCTCACGCGGGGATCTCCTTGACGAAGGTGGGATTGAGGGCTTTGAGAAGTTCCATCGTACGGGCCGCATCGAACTTGGGATCGGCGGCTTCGATCACCAGATAGAACTTGTCGTTCGAAGCGCTCCTGGCGAATTCTTCGATATTGAAGACCGGGTGGTAGGGCCGCGGGAATCCGTTCAACGCAAGCATGCCGAGGACGGCCCCGAAAGACGCGAAGAGAATGGTGGTTTCGAAGGCGGGAGGTATGAAGGAAACCCAGGAATGGAAGGGGCGACCCCCGATGTTCATCGGATACTCGATGACCGAAGACCAGTACTGCAGACCGTAGCCCGCCAGAAAGCCCGCGAGGCCGCCCAAGAGAACTATGGTCGGGACCCAGGAGTGATGCTGGTCGAGTTCGTGGATGAGCGACTCCATCGGATACGGGGAGTACCCGTCCACTTTCCGGTAGCCCGCGGCGCGAACCTGGCGCGCCGCCGTCACCAGATCATCCGCATTCGCGAATTCGGCCATCAGACCGTAGACCCCCACCGTGGCCGGGGCCTGGGCCCACGCCCGGAACTCCTTGAGGTCGTGGAGCAGACGGGAAGGGGTGTATCCGGAGCCGCTCACCGCTTTACCCTTCCTTCCGCGCCGGGCAGGATCATCTTGATTTCAGACATGGGAATCGCGGGCAGGAACCGGACGAAGAGCAGCATCAGGGTAAGGAAGAGGCCGCCCGTTCCCACGAAGAACATCCAGTCGAAGACCGTGGCTTTGTAGTAACCCCAGGACGAAGGCATGTAGTCGCGGTAGAGCGAAGTCACGATGATGACGAAACGCTCCAGCCACATGCCGACACCCACGAAGAGGGAAACGATGAAGAGCCAGACGGTGTTGGTGCGCGCCTTCTTCCACCAAAGCGTGTTGGGGGCGATGACGTTGCAGACAATCAGGGCCGCGTACGACCACCCATAGGGTCCGAACATGCGATTCTTCATCATGAACCGCTCGAAGAAGTCCCCCGAGTACCAGGCCATGAAGAGTTCCATCAGATAGCCGTAGTTCACGATCAGGCCGGTGGCGAGCATGACCTTGGCCATGTTCTCGATGTGGCGCATGGTGATGACGTCTTCCAGGCGGTAGAGCCACCGCAGGGGGATGGCCAGGTTCAACACCATGGCGAAGCCGGCAAACACCGCGCCCGCCACGAAGTAGGGCGGGAAGATGGTGGTGTGCCAGCCCGGCACCAGGGAGACCGCGAAGTCGAAGCTCACCACCGAGTGGACGGAGAGGACCAGGGGCGTGGAGAGGCCGGCGAGGAGCAGATAGGCCTTCTCGTAGTTCGACCAGTGACGCGCCGAGTTGCGCCACCCCATCGCACCCATGCCATAGAGGACCTTCGCGATGGGATTCTTCGCGCGATCACGCAGGGTTCCGAGGTCGGGGATCAGACCCACGTACCAGAAGAGCAGGGACACGGTTCCGTAGGTGGACACCGCGAAGACGTCCCAGATCAGGGGAGAACGGAAGTTCGGCCAGAGTCCCATGGTGTTGGGGTAGGGCAGGAGCCAGTAGAACGCGAGCCAGGGACGGCCAGTGTGGAAGAGCGGATACTGCAAGGCGCACAGCACCGCGCACAGGGTCATGGCTTCGGCGAAACGGTTGATGGAGTTGCGCCATTTCTGTTTGAACAGAAGCAGGATCGCCGAGATCAGGGTGCCGGCGTGGCCGATGCCGATCCACCAGACGAAGTTGATGATGTCCATTCCCCAGCCCACGGG
This sequence comes from Vicinamibacteria bacterium, assembly GCA_031412915.1. Lineage (GTDB taxonomy): Bacteria > Acidobacteriota > Vicinamibacteria > Fen-336 > JAGNNV01 > JAGNNV01. The sequence goes on from JANODX010000188.1 coordinate 5,633, forward strand.
AACGTTCGGGCCCCAAAGCCCAATACCGACGAAGAGCAGGCCGAGGATGGCGACCCCGAGGCCGCTCGCCATGGAGAGGGCGATGAGGAGGGACAGCCACCACGCGCGGGGCGTCTCCTTCTCCATGGTCATGTGGGAAATCTTCTCGGTCACCGAGTCGTTGGTGTGACCGGGGGCGACGAGCGGAAGCGACACGTACCGGGGATCCATGGGGGGCGTCCCCGCCGAGGAGCGGCTGCTATCCATGCTGCCCCTCCTTGGTCTCCGGGGCCGCGGCTTGAAGCTCGGGATTCGGATTCTTCACCGAGGCGAGGTAGGTCGTGCGCGGCCGGGTGTTGAGTTCACGGAGAAGGGTGTAGTTGCGGGGACTCGCTTTCTTCACCGAAACCGCGGAGTCGGCCTTGGCCAGATCGCCGAAGACGATGGCCTGGGTGGGACACACCTGCTGGCAGGCCGTCTTGATCTCGCCTTCGCGGATGTCGCGGTTTTCGTTCCGGGAGTTGATCCGGGCCTCGTTGACCCGCTGCACACAGTAGGTGCACTTCTCCATGACCCCGCGGCTGCGCACGGTCACGTCGGGATTCTTCTGCAGCTTGAGACTTTCCGTGTCCCAGTCCGTGTAGAGGAAGAAGTTGAACCGGCGGACCTTGTAGGCGCAGTTGTTCGAGCAGTACCGCGTGCCCACGCAGCGGTTGTAGACCATGTCGTTCAGGCCCTCGTCGCTGTGGGTGGTGGCGGCGACCGGGCAGACGACTTCGCAGCTCGCGTTCTCGCACTGCATGCAGGGAACCGGCTGATGGTGCACGGCGGGCGCTTCCGAATCGCCTTCGTAGTAGCGGTCGATTCGCAGCCACTGCATCTCGCGGCCGCGCATGATCTGCTCTTTCCCGACCACCGCGATGTTGTTCTCGCTCTGGCAGGCGGTGATGCACGCGTTGCAGCCGATGCAGGCCGACAGGTCGATCGACATCCCCCACTTGTTGCCGTTGTAAGGGTGGGGCGGATACATCGAACCCATGGTGGCGGGCTCGTCGAGGTGCTGAGCGAATCCAGGATTGGCCTTGAACTTCTCGTAGCTCCCGGTTCGCAGGAGCTCCCGATCCGCGGCGTCCTCCATCTTCCAATGGTCCTGGGTGCAGCCCATGGCGTAACGCGTGCCTTCGCGGACGATCGAAGCGCCGGAGCGCGACCAGGGAGTCGCGGAAACGCGGAGGGGCTGAACGTCGACCCCGACACCCTGGCCCACCCGTCCCGAACGCGTGCGGCCGGCGCCCAAATAGACGGTCACGGTGTCGTCGGGATGGCCGGGGACGACCCAGGCCGGAATCGAAACGGAGGCTCCGGAAACGCTGAGCGACACGCGATGGACGTACGTGCCCCGCGCGGTGCCCTCAGGATCGGGAATCGACAAACGCTTCGCGGTTCTCGGAGAGACCAGAGCCGCGTTGTCCCAGGTGAGCTTGGTCAGGGGCTTGGGCAGTTCCTGCATCCAGCCGTTGTTCGCGTAACGGCCATCGAGAATGTTGGGGTCGAGCCGGAAGGCGATGTCGAGATCGCCCTGATTGGCCGCGGGCTTCGACTGCATCCAGGCTCCGGGCGCGACCTTGGCCGCGACCGGGGGAAAGGCGGACGCGGGCAGGAGGCCGTCGTGGACCACTTTACGCCACGACTTTTCGAACCCCGCACCTTCAGGGAAGCGCTGTTTCCAGGTCGCCCGCACGATCTCGTAGCCGGGGGTCGTGGAGTCCCCCAGAAGCGCTTGAACCAGTTCATGCGCGCTTTTCCCGTCATAAAGAGGAGCGATCAGAGGCTGCTGCACGGAAAGAGTTCCGTCGAAGGCGCGCGCGTCGCTCCAGGCCTCGAGAGGATGCGCTTCGGGAAGGTGCCAGTGGCACAACTCGGAGGTCTCGTCGTCGAAGAGGCCCAGGCGGACTCGAAGCGCAACCCTGGTCTGGTCCTTCATGGCGGCCACGAAACCGGTGTCCGGAGTCGCGGTGGCGGCAGGATTCCCCCCGATGACGAAGAGCGCGCCGACCTTGCCCGCGGCCATGTCGGCGGAGAGAGCCTCGATCGAGTTGTCGGCGGAGGGCGGATTCGCCTCGACCGGCTCGGTCAGAGTCAAGGCGAGGCCGAGGCTGCCGAGCTTCTCGTTGATCGCGTAGCCCAAAGCATGGACGAAAGCCGGCTGCGACTCCCCCACCATCACCAGGGTCTTCGTCGGGCGAGACTTCGCGTCTTTGATCATGGCTGCGACGATGCTCTTCGCCATGGAGGACGCGGGCAAGGCACCCTTCTCCACCGCGATCCCGAGCTCGATCGCGAGTTCGCGCGCGATGCCTTCGACTTCCGCGGCCCGCACCGCCATGCGGTGGTCGGCGGAGGCCCCCGTGATGGAAACGGAACTTTCCGCGACGTAGAGACGGATCATCCGGTTTTCGGTCATCGTATCGACCGCCCGGCGCGCGGCGAAGGCGCGCGCGTTCGAGACCTTGTCGCCGCCGAGGCCCAGGAAATCGGCATCCAGGGAAATGACGACGTCGGCCTCGGCCAGGTTGTAGACCGGTTGAAGCGGCCGGCCGAACGCCGCCCGCGCCCCGTCCATGGCGTTGCGCCGCGCGATGGGGTCGTGGACGTGCCACTTCGCCAGCGGATACTGTTTCAGGAGCTCATCGATCTGCGCGCCCAGGGTGGGCGAAATGACCGTGGTGGTCAAGAGCCGAAGACCTTCGCCCTTAAGCGCTCTCTGCGCCTGCAGGACGGGCCGGATGGAGGCCACGAAGGCCGCCCAGGTGCTGGTCTCGGTGCGGTAGGTGAGGGACTTTGAACGGTCCGGATCGTAGAGATTGAGGATTTCGGCCTGGGCGAAATGATCGGTGGACCCGAGGCTGGCGGGATGATCGGGGTTACCCTCGATCTTCGTGGGCCGGCCCATGTGACTCTCCACGAGAACGCCCTGCGCCGCGCCGTCGGTCGACAGCACGGTCGCGAAATACACGGGCTTCCCCGGGATGAACTGCTCCGGCGCCTTCGCGTAGGGCACGATCGCCTCGGCGGGCTGACGGGTGCAGGCGGAGGAGAGGCCGGCCAGAGCGACGGAAGCGCCCATCAACTGAAGGAACTGGCGGCGCCCCTCGGGATCGGTGAACTCGGAGGCCTTTTCCGGGAACTCGCGATGCAGCCACACCTTGATGTCGTCCGCGTCCGAAAGTTCGTCGAGGCTTCGCCAGAACTTGGGCTTGGCTCCCGAAGCGCCCTTCGACACGCGGGTCACTTGCGAAATCGGTATGTGAGCGTCGCTCATGAGTTCCGTTCTAAAGCTCTAGCGATGGCAGGTGGAGCAGGAAACGCGGGGATTCGCTTGATACTCAACTCTGAGCCGGGCGCCCACTTGCAACTGATTGGCGGGCGCGTTCCAAACCGGCGCCATGACCTCGGACTTGGGCCGCAGGAACTGCTCGGGATTGCGGTGGCAGGCCAGGCACCACTGCATCTGAAGCGACTCGGCCTGATAGACGAGGGGCATCTCGCCGATCTGGCCGTGGCAGGTGGTGCAACCGACACCTTTGTTCACATGCGCCGAGTGGTTGAAGTACGCGAAATCGGGAAGGTCGTTCACCTTCCGCCATTCCAGGGATTTTCCGGAGCGATAGCTCTCCCGAACAGGCTCGAGCATCGGGGCCTGGCTCCAGATCTGAGAGTGGCAGTTCATGCAGGTCTGGGTGGGGGGAATGGAGGCCACGGCCGAGGTTTCGACCGAGGTGTGGCAGTAGCGACAGTCGATCCCCATGCCCGTGGTGTGATGGTTGTGGGAGAAAGGAACGGGCTGGTCGTAGGGCGTACCCTGGCCGGTCGCGTATCCGGACCGGGCGAGCAGAAACAGGGCCAGAAGAACACTGCCTCCGGCCGCCGCACCGGCAGCCAGGCTCGCTTGAGACAGGCCGTTGGCCTGCTTCGGGAAAAGTTGAGGCATGACTTGGCGGCGGATTCTATGTTTCGAACACTCAACCAATCAAGCGGGTGAATTTTTTTCCGTACAAGCTCGGAAGACCGCATGGGTGGCCGGTGAACTTAGGCGATGCGGCGTCTTCCGTGTTCGACTCGCGTTTCGGACAAACGATCATGATTCGCGGGCCGGCCAAAGAGACGATGCACCCGCGGAACCGTTTTCGCGAGGGCTACGATTTTGAGCGCCTCATCAGATCGAGTCCCGCTCTCGGGGCCTTCGTACGACCCAACGCGTACCGCGACGAGTCCATCGACTACGCCGATCCCTTTGCCGTGAAAGCGCTCAATCGGGCTTTGCTCAAGGACGCCTACGGATTGGCGACCTGGGATGTGCCGGGGGGCTATCTGTGTCCGCCGATTCCGGGCCGCAGCGACTACCTTCATTACCTGGCGGACCTTTTGGCCGAAGGGGGTTCGAAGATCCCGCGCGGGCGAGCGGTTTTGGCGCTGGACATCGGAGTGGGCGCCAACTGCATCTATCCGCTCATCGGAGCGAGCGAGTACGGCTGGCGGTTCGTGGGCTCCGAAGTGGATCCGGCGGCCCTGGGATGGGCGAAGAAGCTCGCAGCCTCGAACCCGTCGGTGGCCGACCTGATCGAATGCCGGCGGCAGGCCTTCGCCATGGAATGCTTCAAGGGCGTGGTCGAAACCGGCGAGGTGTTCGATGTCTCGATGAGCAATCCGCCTTTTCACGCATCGGCGGCCGAGGCAAAAGCGGCGACCCAACGAAAACGCCGAAACCTGGGGGCCGCGAAGTCCTCCGTGAACCTCCGGAACTTCGGCGGCCAGGCCCGCGAGCTTTGGTGCCCGGGAGGCGAACTGGCTTTCGTTCTGAGGATGATCGCCCAGAGCCTCGAGGTGCGCGAGCAGTTCCGCTGGTTCACGACCATGGTCTCCAGGAGCGCGCATCTGCCTCGACTCCATCGGGCTCTGAGGGAGGTCAAGGCCACGGGTGTCAAGACCATCGACATGGCTCAGGGTCAGAAGCAGAGCCGTATCCTGGTCTGGACGTTCATGGAGGCGCCGCGCTGAACCCCTGCCTCCGGTCCGAAGGCGCCGGTCCTAAGGCTTCAGCGAAACCAGAACGATCACGAGGTTGAAGAACCCCGCGAAAACCAGAGAGGACACGAGAGCCAGGATCGCGGCATCGAGGTCTCGCGAACGGAACCAGGAAAAGAGATAGAGCCCGATCAAGAGGGCCACGAGGTCGATCGTGATCATCGACGCGATCCGGGGCTTCGACAGGCGCCGCGGCGCGGTTTTGTCAATCATGCCCCATGATTATCCGCCCGCGACCACGAAAGCTCACGACTTGGAATCGGCGGTGTGTCGTTCGGTCCCCCCCTTGATACACTTCGGCCGCTTCATCTTCATGTGAGGAGAGATTAAGGGAGTCCCATGACCTACGTGATCGCCGAGCCCTGCATCGGAACCAAAGACGCGGCCTGCGTTGAAGTGTGCCCCGTGGACTGTATCCACCCCAAGAAAGACTCGGCCGAATACGCGGCCGCCACGATGCTCTACATCGATCCTGATTCCTGCATCGACTGCGGGGCCTGCGTGCCCGTTTGCCCCGTCCAGGCCATTTTTCCGCAGGACGAACTGCCGGACAACTGGAAGCAGTACACCGAGTTGAACTCCAAGCACTACCAGAAGTAGAAGGCGCAACCTCCGAGGAGGTTTCATGAGCGAAGTCCGGGTGAAGTTCAAGAAGCCCGCCAAACTCGGTCAGGACGCGGCACTGGCACTGGAGGACTATGCGCGAGCCTCCTCCACATTCGATGCGGTAGTGGTTTTTAATGCCACCCATCACATCACCGGGGTTTCGCTCGCGGCCGGCAAAAATCCTGTCCCTGATTCCGTGACCGGGGACATCGAGCGATTTTTCGAGTCGCTGGCTTCCGACGCGGCCGACCGGCTGGGCTGGAGCTAGCCGCTGACCACGATTGCTGGGGAATCTCGATGGCCGCGTGATACCTTCGGAGGGATGACGCGGAAAGCCGACCATCGCCGACTGACCGCCCTCGTGGCGCTCTTCGCGCACGTGTGGGCTTTCGGAGTTCTCTGCGGATGTGCTCCCGCGGT
>JANODX010000189.1:0-16990 GCA_031412915.1 Vicinamibacteria bacterium
GCCGTTTGCCAACACCGTGGTGGACCTCGCCCATGCCATGACCCTGAATCCGAAGATGAAGGTGTTGGTGCAGACCGGTTACTTCGATCTCGCCTGCCCGTATCGCACCGCGGAGTACGCCATCGAGCATCTCGCGGTGACCCCGGCGGTGCGGAGTAACGTCACCATCGCCTACTACGACGCGGGTCACATGATGTATGTGCACCCCCCGTCGATGAAGAAGTTCAAGAGCGACGTGGCGGCCTTCGTGGACGCGAACGCGCGCTGAGTATGGGCAGCGCCCCGCCCCCCCGAGGCCGGACAGCGGCCTCCGGTCAAGGGTCCCGCGTGTTCCGCCAGAAGAGCATGCCATGAGGGTTGCGGTGATCGGCGCCGGAATTGCCGGCTTAACCTGCGCCTGGGAACTCCACAAGGCGGGGGTGGACGTTCAGGTCTTCGAACGCGACGCCACCGTGGGGGGGCGCATGAACACCCGAACGAAGGACGGCCTGGCCTTCGACGTGGGGGCCAATTTCCTGATCGGCGCCTACCGGGGTGTGGGCGCCCTGGCCGATGAAATGGGCGTGGAGCTGCGAAGGGCGAGTCCGGTGACCCACGTGGTCTACCGGGACGGTCACCCGCACCTGATGAACTTCACCTCGATCCGCGACATCTTCCGCATGGACGGTTTGAACCTGCTCAGCCGGTTCCGTTTCCTGGCCTTCGCGCTGAAGGTTCGCACCACCCATGCGGGACTCGACTTCTTCGACCTCGGCCTCGCCCCCAAGGCCTTGAATCAGGAAGAGGCCTACGGTTACGCACGGCGCGAGGTCGGCCAGGAGTTCGCCGACTACATCCTGGATTCCTTCAACTCGTGCATGATGTTTTCGCGTTCGACCGAAACCAGCGTCGCCGCCTTCCTGTCCCTGTTCAGCATGATGGCCGATCCCGCCTGCGACTTCAGTGTCCTGTATGCGCAGGGCGATATGCGGGCGATCCCCGAAGCCCTGGCGGACCGGCTGGTCGTTCACCGCAGTCGGCCGGTTCTCGCCCTGGAGGCTCACGATGGCGGCTGGCGAGTTGTCACCGCCGAAGCCGTAGCGGTTTTCGATCAGGTGGTCCTGGCGGTGACGCCGACCGCCGCACTTGGGATGCTCAAGGACGGGGCCGGGCCCCACCGCCTCCTGCTCGCGCAAACCCGCTACGCCTCCACCATCAACCTGTCGTTCCGCATCCCGAAGGAGACACTCGGACGCACCCACTGCTTCTACGTTCCCTACATCGAGAACCGGATCGTCTCCGAGTTCACCAACGAGGCGCTGAAGGGAGACCACACCACCCACGAGGGCATGTCCCTGGTCAACGTCGGTCTGCACGAAGAGGCGGCCCTGAAACTGATGAACGAGGAGGACGGAAGGATCTTCGAGCTCGTCAAGGCGGAACTGCTGACCCTGAACGCGAACCTGCGGGAAGTGGGGGACCGGGTTCAAGCCTATGACCTCGAACGCTGGACCGAGGCCATACCGAAGTACGACTGCGGACAGATCGCGCGGGTTAAGGATTTCCTGTGCTCTGACCAGGGCCGCCAGGGACTGTATCTCTGCGGCGACTACATGAACGCGCCCTGGATCGAAGGGGCGAGCCGCAGCGGAGCGAAGGTGGCTGCGCAGCTCGTTCGCGACCTTCCTCAGCGCCCCAATAGCTGACGTTGCAGGGTGGCGGTGTCCGGCGCCTCCCGCGGATTCCAGAAGCGATCGCCGGTGAGCCGCATGTAGAGCTCCATCCCCGTGCCGATGGTGCCATTGACGCCGGGGTAGCCGCTCGCCGCGTTGCACCAGTAGAAGTTCTTCCAGGGTGTCGTGGCCTTGAGACGGCCCAGCCCCATGTTCCCGGGAGTCAGATGCTGGCCATAGGAGTGCCCACGTGGCGCCCAGCAGAAGTCCTCGTTGGTGGTTGGAGAACCGGCCAGGTGCAGGACGATGTGCTTGCGCAGGTTGGGAACGTGGCGCCGCTCCACGATGTCGATGAGCTTGTCTTCGACTTCCTTTTTTTCCCGGCGGTAGGCGCGGAGATCGCGGTTGCGCAGCTCGCGGAAGTAGTCGTAGTTGGCGGTGGTGGCGAGTTCCAGGATCTGAGTTCCCGGCGGGCAGGTGCCCGGTTGGTCCGTGTGCAGCGACGGTGTGGCCATGAAGACCCAGGGACGGCTCCAGTCCTGGCGCATTTCCTGGGCCCAGGTCTCGTTCATGTCCCACTGCTCGAGGTGCCAGGTGTTATGCCGGCCGAAGCCGTGTTCCCTGAGGTCGATTCCGCGCAGACCCAGGTAGACGGTGAGTGCCGTCTGTGAGTACTGGTATTTCAGCGGGCCGCGATAGGGCGGAGGGAACTTCTCGAGGCCGATGACCTCGGACATCTTCTGGGGATCGGCGTTACAGATGATCGTGGGAGCCTTGAAGACTTTCCCGTCGCGGGTTTGCACCGACTCGATGCGCTCGCCGGCCGCGACCATGGATGTCACCTCCTGCTCGTAGTAGATGTGACATCCGGGGTGCGAGGTTATGAACTCGACCAGGCGGTCGATCAGGTGCTTGAAGTGCTTGCGAGGATAGTAGGCGCCCCGGTTGTAGCCGGAGAAGAGACCGTTGTAGGCCAGGATAGACAGGTCCCTGGGCGGGCACATGAAATTGCCGGCGTTGGCGATCAAGACGGCCTGGGCCTCGCGACTCAGTCCGCATTCGTCGAACACCTGCTGCAGCGTCTTGTGTCGATAGCGGAGCAGGGTCAGGAAGCGCCAGCCCTTGGTGGGAATCTGCCACCAGCGAATCGAAACGGGCAGCTGCTGGACCTCCGAGGTGAGTCGGTCCAGGATTCCCGTGAACGCCCGCACCCGCGCGCCCTGGCCAGGGTAGGCGGCCTCGATGTTCCGGGCCAGCCGGTCGTAGCCGCAGGGAATGGCCACCCGCTTGCCGTCCGGCAGGATCACATGATCGTAGCCGTCCGGATCGAGGGGTTCGAAGACGATGTCTTCGGTGAGCCCGAGTTTGTCCAGGAACCGCCAGATACGGTCCCCCTTTCCGCAGCCCCAGATGTAGTGAATCTGGGCGCAAAAGGAAAAATCCCCGTAGCGAAAAGAGTGCACGTAGCCGCCGGGCAGGTCGTGCGCCTCCAGCATGCAGACGCGCTGGCCGGACTCGGCCAGCAAGGCGGCCACGGTCAGGGCGGCCATTCCGGTGCCGATCACGAGAGTGTCGTACCCGGGATTCGATTCGTAGCGTCGATCCTGACGCTCCTTCGCTTCACGCTCGAGAGCTCCGGTGCTGGGGGATTTGTTGCCGCCCCGGTCTTCAGACATGACGACCTGTTCGAAATCCACGTGCCTTGGCCCGGCCCGTGCGCATGGCGCCGGTGATCTCATACGGTTTGAGCCGCGCGTCGGGCGAGAGGGTCATCGGTCTTTCGGAGTCTAGTGGCTCCCGATCCCGGAGAGCCGCAAACGCGGGCGGATTCGTGGTCTACTGGGCGCATGGCCACCGGCGCAACCGTCCACAACTTCGACATCGATCTGGCCGATACCGATCGCCAGGTTTACGAGACGCTCGCCCTCCGCCTCGCCCGCCACCCCTCGGAGTCCGCGGAATATCTGCTGACCCGAGTCCTCGCCTACGCGCTGGAGTTCGAGAGCGGCATCGCCTTTTCGACCGGCGGCCTTTCCGGCCCGGACGAGCCCGCGATCAGCGTCCGCGATCTCACCGGCGCCATTCGCTCATGGATCGAGATCGGCAGCCCGGACGCGGCACGTCTGCACAAGGCCGCGAAGGCGTCGCCCCGGGTCGTCGTCTACACACACAAGGACGCCGAGCGCCTGGCCCAACGACTGGCCGGCGAGCGGATCCATCGCGCCGAGGCGGTCGAACTCTATGCGATCGATCCCGCCCTCGTGACCGGGCTCGCCGCGCGGCTGGATCGGCGAATGGCGTTTACGCTGTCCGTCTCCGATCGCGAGTTGTTCATCTCGATCGGGGCCGTCACCCTCACGGGCAGCGTCGTCCGCCGGCCGATCGTCCAGGGTTGATTTCTCCCCCTGGTCAGCAGATCCGCGGGAGTTGCTCCCCCGACAGCATGTCCACGATGCGCCGGGCGCCGATACGGGTGTGTAACACCAGGCGGCCGTGCGGCTCTTCCCGCACCTGGCCGATGATGGCGGCGTCCCTCCCGAGGGGATGCCGTCGCCAGGCTTCGAGCACGGCCCGGGCGTGGGAGGGCGCCACGATGGCCAGGCACTTGCCTTCGTTCGCCACATACAGGGGGTCGAAGCCCAGCAACTCGCAGGCCCCCTGCACCGCCTCGTTGACCGGGATGGCGCGCTCTTCGAGCTCGATCGAGACATCGGCGGCGGTCGCGATCTCGTTGAGGGCGCTCGCCACGCCTCCGCGGGTCGGATCGCGCAGGACATGCACATGCGAGCCCGCCACGTCGAGGGCCAGGGCCACGAGTTCGTGCAGGGACGCCGAGTCGCTCACCATCTCGGTGTCGAACTGCAGTCCCTGGCGCACCGACATGATGGCGATGCCGTGGACCGCGATCTCTCCGTTCACCAGCACCAGGTCGCCGGGCGCGGCCCGGGTAGGCGCGATCTCGATGCCTTCGGGCACGACGCCGATGCCCGCGGTGTTGATGAAGATGCAGTCGGCCTTGCCGCGATCCACCACCTTGGTGTCGCCGGTGACCACGCTGACCCCTGCGGCGGCCGCGGCCTGGCCCATCGACATCACGATCCTTCGCAGGTCGGCGAGCGGCAGACCCTCCTCGAGGATGAACCCCGCGGAAAGATGAAGGGGCCGCGCCCCGCACATGGCGAGGTCGTTCACGGTGCCGTGGACGGCGAGCGAACCGATGTCGCCGCCGGGGAAGAAGATGGGATTGATCACGTAGGAGTCGGTGCTGAAGGCGACCCTCCCGGGCGGAAGATCGAGGATGGCGCCGTCGTGCAGGACTTCGAGGGCGCGGTTACGCAGGGCGGGGACGAACACGGTGTCGACCAGCTTCTGGGTCATGCGGCCGCCCCCGCCATGGGCCATCTGCACGGTCTCCGCCGACTGGACGGGCACGGGGCACGACCACTGCGAGGGGTCGGCGTGCCGGGGCTCGCTCATGCCGACCTCCGGTAGGCGTGGTAGGCGGCGCAGGCACCTTCCGCCGAAACCATGGGCGCGCCGAGCGGGCGATCGGGTGTGCACTTCGTTCCGAAGGCCGCGCATTCGGAGGGCCGCTTGTGCCCGAGAAGAATCTCGCCCGCGATGCACTCCTTCGGCTCTTCGGTGCGGATGTGTCCGGAGTCGAAGCGACGGGTCGCGTCCAGGGCCGCGAACTCGGCGCGCAGCGCGAGTCCGCTCCTGGGGATGACCCCGATCCCGCGCCAGGCCCGGTCGCAGGTCTCGAAGACCCGCCGCACCAGAGCGCGCGCGTGCGGGTTGCCCTCCCGGCTGGCCGAGCGTTTGTAGGCGTTTTCGACCGTGGCCGCTCCCTTCTCGAGCGCCTGCACGCAGGCGAGGATTCCCGTCATCAGATCCACCGGCTCGAAGCCGGTGACCACGATGGGGACGCCGTACTTCGCGGCGAGCGGCTCGTAGTCGAGCTGCCCCTCGACCGTGCAGACGTGGCCGGCGGCCAGGAACCCCTGGATCCGGCAGTCGGGTGCTTTCAGGATGGCGTCGATGGCGGGAGGCACCAGCACGTGCGAGCACAAGACGGTGAAGTTGGGCACGCCCAGTTCGTGCGCGCGCCACACCGCCATGGCGTTTGCGGGGGCGGTGGTCTCGAAGCCGACGGCGAAGAAGACGACCTGCCGCGCGGGATTGTCCTCGGCGAGTTTCACCGCGTCGAGCGGGCTGTACACGATGCGCACGTCGCCGCCCTCGGACTTCACCTGCAGCAGGCTCTTCTTCGATCCGGGCACCCGCAGCATGTCGCCGAAGGACGTGAAGATCACTTCCTTGAGCACCGCGATGTCCACCGCCTGGTCGATCAGCTCGAGCGGGGTGACGCACACCGGACACCCCGGGCCATGCACCAGGGTCAGTTTCTCGGGGAGAAGCTGATCGAGGCCGAACTTAAGAATGGAATGAGTCTGGCCGCCGCAGATCTCCATGAGCGTCCAGGCCCGGGTCTGCACGGAGGCGATGGCCGCCGCGGCCTGTCGCACGGCTTCGCCGTCGCGGTATTCGTCAACGAACCGCATCGGCCTCGGCCTTCGGGACCGCGTCCACACCCTCGCCCGACAACTCGGCGAGGTCGCCCATCTGTTTCAGGATCTCGAAGGTCCGGGCCGCTTCTTCCTCATCGACCTGGCTGATCGCGAAACCCGCATGCACGATCACGTAGTCGCCCACCTGGATCTCGGGGAGAAACGAGAGGCACACCTCTTTCTGGATTCCCCCGAACTGAACCCGGCCCATCTGCATCCCGAGGTCGTGTCGGGTGACCTGCACGACTTTTCCGGGAACACCGAGGCACATGGGTTCGTTCTCCTTTTAGACCCGGACCGGGGGCGAGCTTCGAAGCCACGAGAGCCAGGCGTCCATTCCGACTCCCGTGCGCGCCGACAGTTCGAAGACCGGCGCGTTCGGATTCAGGCCAAGGATGACCCGCTTCGCCTCCGCGATGTCGAAGTCGACGTGGGGCAGCAGATCGATCTTGGAGATGACCACCGCGGTGGCGCTGCTGAACGCGAGCGGATACTTGGCCGGCTTGTCGTGTCCTTCGGCCACGCTCACGATGGTCACGCGCTCGTGCTCGCCCAGCGCGAATTCGGTCGGGCAGATGAGATTGCCGACGTTCTCGATGAAGAGGAGGCCCCGATCGGGAACGTCGAGCCCTTTCATCGCGCGCTGCACCTGCCCGGCGTCGAGATGGCAGGAGCGGCCGGTTTCGATCTGAAAGACGGGGACGCCGGTGCGGGCGATCCGCTGCGCATCGAGGTCGGTCTTCTGGTCGCCCTCGATCACCGCGCACGGGACCGAAGCGGTGCGCAGGGACACGAGTGTCTTCTCGAGCAGCGTCGTCTTGCCCGCCCCCGGAGAACTGATCAGGTTGAAGCCGCGGGTGCGGCGGCCGTCGAGAAAGGCCCGGTTCTGCGCGGCCAGCCGATCGTTCTCGGCCAGAAGCGCCAGTTCGATCTGAATGACCTTGTTCCCGTTCGCCGGGGGAGAGGCGGGATCAGGTCCGTCGTCGTGGGCATGTCCGGGGTGGTCGCGATCATGAACGTGGTCGTGCGCGGAGTCGCCATGATCATGGCGACCATCGTGGGTATGGGCATGATCGCGCGCATCGTGGCGGACATCGGCGCGCGTCTGCGGCTCGAGACCCGCCCCCCCGCAACCACAGGTCGAGCACATGCCTATTCGATCTCCACCGCGCGCAGGGTCATTTCCCGGCCACCCTTGATGCCGAGCGGCCACGAGCCGCATCCCAGGCAGGCGCTCATGAAGTCGGACACCTCGCAGACGGTCAGGCAGCCGGGGCATCGGCCCACCGCGGGCACGACCTCCACGTTGAGTCCGGCTCCTTCGCAGAGCGTGCCCTTGGCCACGGCCGGAAAGCAGAACATCAGCGAATCCATCTCGATGCCGCTGAGCGCCCCGAGGACCACATCCACCTTCAGCACATGGGTGGCTCCGTGCCGTGTCGCCTCATCGACGGCGGCCTTGACGAGAGAGCAGGCAATGGAAAGCTCGTGCATGAGTAGCCCTCCCATTCGTTTACGCCTCTCGTCCGCGGGCGTCTATGGTTCCTTTGCACTATATCCGCCTGACGGCCCGGGTGGGCCTAGTTAGCCCTCGTTCTTGAATGGTCCTTCTCTCCGTGGGCGACGATGGCGGCGCAGGGAGCGGCCTTGACCACGATCACGACCGCAGGCTCTTCGCGAGCGCTCGATCGATGTCGTAGCACAGGTCGGCGAAATCCTCGATTCCGGCCGAGATCCGAACCAGGCCGTCGCTGATGCCGAGCCGCTTGCGCTGCGCGGGCGAAGTCTCGCGGTGCGACGAACTCGCCGAATGCGAGACGCCGGTGAAGACATCGCCCAGGCTGGTGAGGCGCACGCACAGCTCCAGAGCGTTCATGAAACGGAACGCGGCTTCCTTCGTGTTGTCCTGGAGTTCGATTGCAAGCAGGGCTCCGGCGTGGGGCGGACGCAGGACGCGGGCGAGCAGGCCCGAGGAGGCTTCCCGCGAAAGGCTCGGGTAGTGAAGGCGAGCGAGGCGGGGGTCGCCCTTGAAGTGCTCGGCCAGCCGCCGCGCGTTGTCGCACTGACGTTCGAGCCTCAGGCCGAGGGTCTTGATGCCGCGGAGGATCTGATGGGCCTCCCACACGCTGAGGACGCCGCCCACGAGCTTCATGATGCTGACCAGAGCCAGGCGGTCGTGCTCCTGCTTCGCCACCACCACCCCGCCCATGGCGTCTCCATGACCGCCCAGATATTTGGTCGCGCTGTGGACGACGAAATCGGCGCCGAGGGCGAGGGGCTGGCAGAGGAAGGGCGAGGCGAAAGTGTTGTCGACGATCAGGCGCGCGCCCGCCTCCTGGCCGATCTTCGCGATGGCCGCGATGTCGCAGACCTTGAGCAGCGGATTGGAAATGGTCTCGGCGAGCAGGGCAGTGGGCTTGCTCTCGAGCACCGTTGCCCGGACGGCGTCGAGGTCGCTGAAGTCGGCGGCTATGGTCTTCACTCCCGCCGCGCCGAAGACCTTGTAAAGCAGATCGAAGCTCGCGCCATAGAGATCCTGAGAGGCGAGAACGGTGGAGCCGGGCGTCAGTTCGCAGGCGAAGAGTGCTCCGTGAAGTGCGGCCATGCCGGACGCGTAGGCGCAGGCCACGGTGCCCCCTTCGAGTGAAACCAGGGCCGCCTGCAGGGCCGCGATGGTGGGGTTGCCGTAGCGGGTGTAGACGTAGTCGCCGCCTTCACCGGAGAAGACCTTGTCTACTTCCTCCATCGAGTCGTAGGTGAAAGCGGAACTCGCGTAGATGGGTGTCGCCACCGGACGCCCGGCCGGCAACGGCTGGTGTTCGCCCGCGTGCACGAGTTCGGTCCAGAGTCCGTTCTTAGCCATGTTTTCAAGCCCGCCAAACAAGAAGCTACCTGAGCGTAGCCACGCTACAGACCGGCCGACGGAAGTGTCAAGACGAACGCTGAATCGGACGGCGCGAGGTTGATTCGGCGCGTGAACGACGGCCACAAACCGTGGAAATTGCGTCGGTACCTGCTGATGCGGGGTCGTGTCGGCAATCCGCGGTTTCCGCGACCGCTCCCTCGGCGAAGAAAATGCTTGACTTCCTCCCCGGGGCGCACATAGGGTACCCGCTTTCCAAGACGTCGATGTTGCTTGTGTGCGCCATGACGTATTCACAGTGTCGCGGCGTACATCAAATAGTAGTCAAACCAACGAATCTGCGAGCCGCGGCTTCGTTGCCGGGTTTCCATGATTCACGCCCTCTCTTTCCGCCCTGTTCGCACCCCTTCGCGCACCAGCGTCAGGCGCCCGCGCCCTCGAGCGGTTCTGGCTCCTTTCGTTCGCAGCCTGACCGTGGTGGCGGTCTCGCTCGCCTGGGTCGCATCGGCGGGTGGGGGTGAGCCCGCCGACGGGTGGAGAATTCGTCTGGAAGCCGGGGCGGCCGGAGTGGTGGACAAGGGTCGGCTCACCTTTGGTTCCGGCGCCGGCGCGCTCGCCGGACTCGATGACTACGACGAGCCGCATCCGCCCGCTCTCCCGAGCCGATACGTCGATGTCTATGCCGAGCACCAGCAGGCCGACCCGGGCTGGGCCGCCCAACTCCGACCCCTTTCGCGCTATCGCCGGGAATACTTCCCCGCCCTCGGCACTTCGCGCCGAGTAGTTGAATTCGTCGTG
This sequence comes from Vicinamibacteria bacterium, assembly GCA_031412915.1. Taxonomy (GTDB): domain Bacteria; phylum Acidobacteriota; class Vicinamibacteria; order Fen-336; family JAGNNV01; genus JAGNNV01. The sequence goes on from JANODX010000189.1 coordinate 9,882, forward strand.
GGAACCGACCGGTCGGACCTCGTTCGCCTGACCTGGACGCTGACCCCGGATGTCGATCTGGCTTCCCATTTCGTGACTTTGACGGATCTGGAGACCGGGACCGTGCTGGACGTTTGGACTCAAGCCGCGTACGAGTTCTCTCCCACCGGTCTGGCCCGACGGTTCAGACTTGAAATGAACCCGGGGCGATCGGCGCCTCCCATCGCCTTCGTTCAGAGTGCGACCCTTCCGGAGGACAGTTCCGTGGCCCTGACCCTCTTTGCGCAGGATCCGGAGGGAGATCCGCTGACCTACGAGATCGTGGGCGCTCCGAGTCACGGTGTCGTCACGGGAACCCCGCCCGCCGTGACCTATACCCCTGCCGCGAACTACTTCGGCTCCGACTCGTTCAGCTTCCGGGCTCGCGACTCGCAGGGCGCCTCGAACGTGGCCCAGGTGAGCCTGGTCGTGACTCCGGTCAACGATGCCCCCCAGGCCATTCCCCAGACCGTGGTCACCGATGAAGATGTGATCAAGGCGATCGCTCTGGCCGGGACCGACCCTGACGGCGACAGCCTTACATATGCCGTCCTCCAGGGTCCGAGTCATGGAGTTCTGGAAGGGACGGCCCCTGACCTGACCTACCGCCCCGATCCGAACTTCAACGGAACCGACTCCTTCAGTTTTGCGGTCAGCGACGGTCTGGTCCAGAGCTCCGCTGCCTCGGTTTCGCTGCTCGTAGCGGCGGTCAACGACCCGCCGGACGCGGCTTTCACCGTGCCGGGGCCCGCCCACAACGTGGCCACCTGGGACAGCAACGTCGGGTCCTACTTCGAGGGCGCGAGCGCCACCGCGTCCAGCCAGGCGACGGGCTCCCTTCCCCAGAACGCAATCGATGACAATCTCAATACCCGGTGGATCTCCGCCAGCGGCCAGACGACCGCTCAGTCGCTAACCGTGACTTTGCCCCATGGCGTCCTCCATCGCGTGGGGCGGGTGCGGCTCGTGAACCCGACCTCGACCGACGCGGTCAGGCATTTCGAGGTGCGCGTCTCCACGACCACACTCGACGAAAGCGCCTTTGTCCCGGTCCTCATGGACCTTGCGCTCAACAGCGTTCGCGTCCAGGAATTTCCATTTCCAGCACCGGTGGATGCGCTCTACGTTCAACTACGGCCTCTCGACAACTACGGGAGCGCCGCGGCCGTCTCGGTGACGTCGTTCGAAGTGATTGCCGACGCTTTGAGCGGGGTTCCCTCGTACCCCGCGGCGACGAATGTGGCGGCGGCTTCCGAGGGTGCGAGGGTCGTGTCGTTCACAAGCCAGGCCGCGGGCACGCCCGCTTCCCAGATCATCGATGGCAGCGTCTCGCTCCGTTGGGCCAGCGCCAGCGGGCAGCGGACGAACCAGTCCGTGGTGGTCGAGCTGGCCCGGGAAAAGACCTACAACATAGATCGGGTGAGATTGGTGAACCCATCCGGGACGGGAGGCCAGTCGGTCAGGAACTTCAGCATCGGAGTTTCCACGTCGACCGCGGATCCCGGGGCCTTCGTAGACGTCCTCACCGCCATCGCCCTCGACAACACCTCCGTCCAGGAGTTCGTGCTCCCGGGCGGCCCGGTTTCCGCGCGCTTCGTCCGACTGGTCGCGGTCGATAATTACGGGAGCACGAGCGGCATCTCCCTTGCTGAGTTACAGGTGGGGCCCGTGCGGTCGGGCTCCCCTTCCGTCTCCAGCGTCGAGGGCCTCGACCGGGCCGAAAATCTTCTCGACAGCAGCCCGTCAACCTCGTGGCGTTCGGCCACCGGTGCGACAGTGAATCAGTTCGTGAAGCTCCGGCTTCACGAGGGAAGAGAACAGTTGGTGGACCGAGTGCGCTTGCAGCCCTACGCCGCCACAACCCCCGAGGCGATGAGGGACTTCGAGTTCCTGGTGTCCACCACCACCGATGCGGATGTGGCCTTCACGCCCACTCTGTCCGGTACTCTCTTGAACAACGGCCAGCTCCAGGAATTCGTGTTCCCCGGAGGGCCGGCGCGGGCCAGGTACGTCAAGCTCGTGGCCAGGAACAACTATGGCGGTACGGCGACTCGCCTCTCGACTCTCGAGGTCGTAACCGTCGGGACCGAAGGCAATGTTGTCTCCGTGCCCGCCCCGGTCTCTCAGGTGGCCCGGAACGAGTCGCCGGCGCACAGTGCCCAGGGAGCGGTCGTGCTCGATTACAGCAGCGCCTACTCCCTCGGCGCCCTTCCCCAGCAGATGCTCGACCATGTGATGGACTTCCCCTGGGCCACGACGTCCACAACCGGCCAGTTCGCGACGATCAGGCTGGCGACTCGCTCACTGGTGACCGGCGTGCGGATCATGCCGCGTTCGGACTGTTGCTTCGATCAATCCGTGAAGGACTTCGAAGTGTGGGTGTCGGACACGACATCCGAGGATGCCTCCTTCAATCGAGTCCTGACGGGCGCGGTCGTCAATAACGCGACGGAGCAGACCTTCCTCTTCGCCACGCCGACTGAGGCGCGCTATGTGAAGTACGTGCCCCTCACCGGTTATGGGAGTCCGACCTACATCGCAACCGGCAAGTTCGACGTGATCGTGGACGGCGTGGGTGGTGTTGTGGGAGTGTCCGGCAGTGGTCCGACCACTCCCGCCGAACTGGCCTTCGATGGGAACGCCAACACGGCATGGCGAACGGCTCAGGGCGCCGTCGCCAACCAATGGGTCAAAGTTCGCCTTTCCGGCGGGCTGAGTCATCGTGCGTTCGGGGTGCGCGTTCAGCCGGAGGCCGGCGTCGGGCCCCGCAATTTCGAAGTGCGTGTCTCTAACACGACCGCCGACGACTCGGCCTTCACCACACTGCTGAGCGGGACCCTGGCCTCGACCTCCGTTGCTCAGGAGTTCGTTTTCGGTACGGTCGACGCGCGCTACGTCCAGTTCCGCTGGATCTCCGGGTACGGTGTGAACTTCATCGGGGTCCGGGAACTCGAAGTTCTCTCGGAAACGGACGCCGGCGCCCTCGTCCGGAGCGCGTCCAGTCAAGCGACCCCCACGGCGCAGGCTTTGGATACCGACGCCAGCGGCTACTGGAGTACCGCGGTTGGTCAAGCCTCGGATCAGTGGTTCACCATAAGCCTGCCCGGCGACGATCCGATTGCCATCGATCATGTGGTTCTTCAATCCGCGACCGGACTCTCGGGGCAGTCACCGAGAGACTTCGAGATCCAGGTGTCGACCACCACCACGGATGCAAACAGCTTCCGTACCGCGTTCGTGGGCACCCTGCGTAACGATGCCGTGCTGCAACATTTCCACTTCGCGCAGGTCACGGCCCGACACCTTCGACTGTTTGTCCGGAACAACTACGGGGCCTCGACGGTGGTCCTGCAGAACTTCCAGGCCTTCTCACCAGAGTTTGGAGAAGTGACGACGCGGTTCCTCGACCAGTCGAGCTCGATCGACGGGGCAGTCACGGGTCTCGGCTGGGCCTTCGGCGATGGAGGGACGAGCATCGAGCGCGATCCCCCGCACGTCTATTCCGCAGCGGGCCTCTTCAGCGTGGCCCTGACCGCCACCTCGGAGACCGGCCTCTCCGACCTGAAGGTTCTACCCTACCGTGCGGCCGGCCGTCCCGCGACGGCGTTCGAATATGGCCCGGCGATACCCCATGAGGGGCAGAGCGCCCTGTTCGTCGACACCACGCCGGATCCCTCCGGGATCGTCTTGCGCGAATGGGATTTCGGCGATGGCGTCAAGGGAGCGGGGGCGAGCCATTCGACCACCCACACCTACCGGGACAACGGCACCTACATGGTCACGCTGAAGGCCACCAACGTATTCGGGCTGACGGGGACGACCTCCCGGCCGATCCTGGTCACAAACTCGGCCCCCGTGGTCAGCTCGGGCGCTGATCGCGTGGCCGTGGCCATGGACGGGGTCGCCTTCTCCGCCGCGATCACCGACGCCGGCACGGACACCCACACCTGCCTTTGGGACTTCGGCGATGGCGCCACGGCAAGGACTTGTGGCGCGACTCACGCCTACCTGTCTCCCTCGGACCCCTTGTCGGAACCGATCGCCTTCGAGGCTACGGTCACGGTCACCGACGATGACGGCGGAATCGCCACCGACACCACGCGGACCACAGTGTTCCCGGCCAGGCTCCTGACCTTCACGAGTGCTCTGACCAGCCCGATCGGCATCGACTGGAGCCCGGACCTGGAAAAACTGGTGGTGGCCAATCGATACCCCGCGGACCAGCTGGTCACCGTGACCCTCGGCGGGGCGGTCAGTCCGGTGCTCGTGGCGGACCTCGGAAACAACGAGGTGAACGTCGTGGTCTCCCCGGGGCTCGGCGGCTTCGCGCGGAGCGATGTCTACTACAACGTCGGGCGGAACGGACAGTTGGGTCGATTGAAGATGGATCTTTCCGGGAACGTCACCCAGGTCGAAAGCCCCTGGGTCACGCAGCCGGCGGGTGGGATCTACGGTGGCATCACGTTCGACACAGAAGGTGGGTTTGGTTACGACCTACTGGTGGTTTGGCAGAACGGCGTCATCTATCGGGTGAATGCGGCCGGGCAATCCACGGAGATCGCCCGGCTCCCCACGGGAGGAGAGTCTGAAGGAGCAACCGTAGCTGGCCCCGACTTCGGACCCGCGAGCGGGTGCCTCCTCACGGCCCAGCGCGCAAGTGAGCGGGTCTTCGCTGTTTGCCCGGGTCAGGCGCCCTTCGTCGTGGCCAGCATGGGGGCTCAGACAGGCAACGAGATCAGCTGGATTCGCTATGTGCCCGCGCCCGGCACTCTCTTCTTCACCGACTATGCCCTCGGGCGGCTCTTCCGGACCGATGCCCGGGCGTCCGGGATGAACCTCTCCGGGCATGCTCTGATTTCCACGGAGTATGGAGGAGAGGTGTTCGACCTCTACTACGATCAGGCCACGGCCAGCTACAAGACCAGGTTCTACGCCTACGCTCCCGTTCCGGCGTCGACGCGCCTGGAAGACATTACCTACGCGCCGGGCCGCGGCCGATTGGACCCGGTAGCGGGCGCCTCCGAGGTCGGGCTCAGCCACACGGTTACCGCGACGATCACTGATGTCTACGGCGCCGGATTCCCGGGAGTCCCCCTGACCTTCGTGGTGACCGGAGCGAATCCGCAAACCGCGGTCGTGACCACCGACGCGCAGGGACTGGCAGCGTTCACATACAACGGGGCGATCGCCGGTACGGACACGATTGCGGCCTCTTACTCGGTGATAGTCACGAACACCGCCGTTGTGACCTGGGTCGGCAACGGAGTCCCCGTGGCGAATGGCCAGTCCGTCACCACGGCCGAGGACACTTCCGTGCCGATCACGCTCACGGGGACGGATCCCGAGAACGAGGCGTTGACGTTCGCGGTGGCGGCGTCGCCTCAGCACGGGACGCTGTCCGGGGTCGCGCCAAACCTGAGCTACGCGCCGGCCGCGAACTACAGCGGGCCAGACTCATTCACATTCACGGTGACGGACGCGAGTGGAGAGACGAGCGCCCCGGCCACAGTGTCGATTGCAGTGACGCAGGTGAATGACGGTCCGACCGCCACGCCGCAGTCCATCACGACGGCCGAGGACACTTCCGCGTCGATCACGCTCACGGGGACGGATCCCGAGAACCAGGCGTTGACCTTCGGGGTGGCGACGTCGCCTCAGCACGGGACGCTGTCCGGAAGTGCGCCGAATCTGAGCTACGCGCCGGCCGCGAACTACAGCGGGCCAGACTCATTCACATTCACGGTGACGGACGCGAGTGGAGCGACGAGCGCCCCGGCCACGGTGTCGATCACGGTGACGCCTGTGAATGACGGTCCGACCGCCACCCCGCAGTCGCTCACGACGGCCGAGGATACGTCCGTGCCGATCTCGCTCACGGGGGCGGACCCCGAGAACCAGGCGTTGACCTTCGCGGTGGCGACATCGCCTCAGCACGGGACTCTGTCCGGGGTCGCGCCGAATCTGACCTACGCCCCGGCCCCGAACTACAACGGGCCCGATTCGTTCACATTTGCGGTGACGGACGCGAGCGGAGCGACGAGCGCTCCCGCGGCGGTGTCGATCACGGTGACGCCGGTGAACGACGGCCCGGCCGCGACCGCTCAGTCGATCACGACGTCGGAGGACACTTCCGCGTCGATCACGCTCACGGGGACGGATCCGGAGAACCAGGCGTTGACGTTCGCGGTGGCGACATCGCCTCAGCATGGGACGCTGTCCGGGGTCGCGCCGAACGTGACCTACGCGCCCACGGCAAACTACAACGGGCCGGACCCATTCACGTTTACGGTGACGGATGCGAGTGGAGCGACGAGCCCTCCAGCCACGGTGTCGATCACGGTGACGCCGGTGAACGACGGCCCGACGGCGGCCGCGCAGTCGATCACGACGGCGGAGGACACTTCCGTGCCGATCACGCTCACGGGGACGGATCCCGAGAATGAGGCGTTGGCATTCGCGGTGGCGGCATCGCCTCAACACGGGACGCTCTCCGGAGTGGCGCCGAATCTCCGCTACGCGCCGGCCTTGAACTACAACGGTCCGGACTCGTTCACATTCACGGTGACGGACGCGAGTGGAGCGACAAGCCCCGCCCCCACGGTGTCGATCACGGTGACGCCGGTGAATGACCCTCCCACAGCCCTGGTCGGCGCCGCCACCACACCCCAGGGCACTCCGGTCGCGATCGTGCTTCGGGCGCAGGACATCGACAGTCCGGTGGCATCGCTCGCGTACGCGATTGCAACATCGCCGCTCCATGGAACACTGAGCGGCGCCGCCCCGAACCTCACCTACACGCCGACTCCAACATACAGCGGTCCGGACATGTTCTCGTTCACGGCGACGGATCCAGGCGGCGCGCTCAGCGCCCCCGGGGCCGTCTCGATCACGATCACGCCGACGGGAGGAACGAACCAGCCGCCCGTGTGCTCGGCCGGGAGAGCGGCGGCGAACATCTGGCCCCCGGACCATCGGATGGTCCCCTTCTCCATCCTTGGCGTGACAGATCCCGAGGGCGCCGTCCTCGCGATCACCGCCACACGCATCCGTCAGGATGAGCCGCTCAATGGAACCGGCGACGGAGACGTCTC
>JANODX010000190.1:0-5379 GCA_031412915.1 Vicinamibacteria bacterium
CGCGTCCGAAAGCGTGCCCCAGAAGGCTCTACAGGCTTAGTTCCGCCTGGGATTTCGCGCTGCGCGTGAAGGCGGAACAAAACCGCACGGCGCTAGTCCGATTGGATCTCGCTTTCCTCCCCCGGACCGAGAGATCGAAGCAGAGCCCGCATTGATGACGCTCATAATCCCCGCCGCGGACGAGCTGGGATCGGAGCAAGGCCGCCTCGGCCGACGAGGTCCTTGCCGCCTACGCGCCCGAGATCGCCAAGCTCAAGGAGAAGGGCGGTTACGTCACCGCCGACGTCATCGACATCCGCCCCGAGACGTCCAACCTCGAAGTGATGCTGGCCAAGTTCCGGAGCGAGCACTGGCACGACGAGGACGAGGTGCGTTTCATTCTGGAGGGCCGCGGCGTCTTCTTCATTCATCCGCGTGAAGGCGAGGTCTTCGCCATCGAGGTGGGTCCAGGGGATCTGATCCGGGTGCCGCGGGGAACGTGGCACTGGTTCGATCTGTGCTCCGAGCGCCGGATCCGCGCGATCCGCCTGTTTCAGGATCCTTTGAGCCGGACCCCAAAGTACACCGAGAGCGGGGTCGACGCCAGGTTCGAACCGGTCTGCCTCGGTCCTGCTTACGTGCCTCCCGGCCCGTGACCGCGGCCCCGTCCTTCGTCCTGCTCGATATCGAGGGGACGACGACGCCGATCGACTTCGTGGCCGAGGTGCTCTTTCCGGAGGCCCGCGCTCGTCTGCAAGGCTTCCTGGAGGCGCATGCGGACGATCCCGAAGTCCTGCGCGATCTCGCGGGGCTACGCGAGGAGCACGCCGGCGAGGTCGCCGGCCTGCGCGCGCCGCCCGCGTGGGACGGCTCCCTGCCCGCGGCCGCCGCGTATGCCCGCTGGCTCATGGACCAGGACCGAAAAGTGACAGCACTCAAGTCCCTGCAGGGAAAGATCTGGGCCGAGGGGTACGCCGCGGGCGTGCTGCGGGGCCGGGTGTACGAGGACGTGCCGCGGGCGCTCTCCCGCTGGGCCACGGCGGGTCGCCGGGTGGCGATCTTCTCCTCGGGCAGCGTCCTCGCCCAGAAGCTGCTCTTCGGCCACAGCGACCACGGCGACCTGACGCCGTACTTGTCGGCGTACTTCGACACCGCCACCGGACCGAAGGGCGATGCGGACAGCTACCGGCGCATCGCGTCCGCGGTGGGCGAGCAGCCGGGCTCGGGGCTCTTCGTCTCGGATGCCGTGTCAGAGCTCGACGCCGTGCGGGCGGCCGGCTTTGCGACGGCGCTCTCGGTCCGAAGCGCGGCCAGGCCAACCGGGCACACACATCGGGAGGTCGCGAGCTTCGACGACCTGCCCTGACGCGGTTCCCCGACAGGTAGTCGATGTTCCAGGCGGCGACCCGGAGCCTGGCCCGGCCCCGCCAGCGGGGGGGGTGAAACCCAGACTGGTCTATGATCTGGTCTATCCGAAATGAAACACAAGGACGCCATGAACGAACTGATCGGCTCTTACGACGCAAAAACCCGGCTGCCGGAACTGCTCAGACAGGTGAAGTCCGGCAGGAGCTTCACGATCACCAATCGCGGCGAGGCGATCGCCGACCTCGTTCCCAACACCGGCGCGCGAAACAAGGACAGAGTCGAAGCGGCAAGAAGACTCCGGGCCTTCATGCTCGCGGATCCGATACGCGGCGCTGAGATCAAGAGGCTCATCGAGGAAGGACGCGCGTGAGTTTCGTGCTCGACACTTCGGTGACCATGCGCTGGTTCTTCGGCGACGGCAAACCGGCGGAACTGGCCTTTGCCGCAAGAGTGCTGGACGCGCTCCGAACCGACACCGCGATCGTCCCCGTGACCTGGGGGCTGGAAGTGGCGAACGTCATGGCCAGGGCCGAAGCCAGGGCCCTCGTGACCGAGGCGCGGAGCGGGGAGTTCCTGGAGCTGCTCGATGGAGTGAGCATCGAGGTGGACGCCGCCACGTTCACCCACGCGCGGTCGACCACCCTTCAGCTCGCGCGCCGGCACAAGTTGTCCGCCTACGACGCGTCCTACCTGGAATTGGCCCTGCGCCGTGGCCTGCCCCTCGCGACGCTCGACGAGGACCTGCAGAAGGCCGCGAAGAAGGCGGGCGTAAAGAGATTTCGCTGACGCAAACCGCCGAGACGTTTCTCCGAACGTGAACGGATGTCGACCAGAAAGCCCTCGGCCGGGACGGGGCTCATCAGACTCGGGCGGGGCGCGCTAGCGGCTCGGCTTGAGAAGGAGCTTCTGGACGCGCCAGGTCAGCAGCTCCGCGACCAGGACCTCGTTCTCCGACGGGCAGGCGAGGGCATGAATCCAGTTGAACTGCTTCAGCTCCTTGCCGTCGGTGCCGAAGGAGCCCATCACCTTGCCGTCGAGCGACAGCTTGTACACGCGTCCCGGGTAGGCGTCGGCGACGAACAGGAACTGCCTTGGCCCCGGAGGAGTGATGCAGACGGCCCAGGGTGCGCCCGGCTTGAATGGCGCCAGCGTCTTGTCGTAGCCGCCGGTCAGGGTGGCGTCTTGGGGCGGGGGAACGTCGATCACGTTATTGCGCACGAACTTGAGATCGGAGTCGAGCACCTGCACCCGGCCGTTGCTGCGGTCGGCCACGTACATGTTCCCCGCGGCGTCCGCGGCGATCCCGTGGGGATTGTTGAATTCGCCGGGGCCGCTGCCCGCCTCGGCTCCGTTGCCCTTGCCGACTCGTTTGATCCACTTGCCGTTCTTGTCGAGCTTGGCCACGGACATGTTCTTGTAACCATCGCTGATGAAGATGTTCCCGGCGGGATCGAACGCGACATCCGTCGGCTCGTTGAACGCAGTGTCGCGCGCAGGGGGAGTCGGCGTTCCCGGCATCAGCGCGGGATGGGTGTGGGTGCTGGCCACCGATTCCCTTCGTCGGCCGAGCACCAGCATGACCTGCCCCGCGGGGAGAGCTTCACGATCATGTCGGAGCCGTTGTCCACGAGCCAGATATTGTCGTCCTTGTCGATGCGGACGGCGTGCGCCCAGGCCATGCTGTAGAGGTGCTGACCGATCTCGCGAACGAACGAGCCGTCCGGGGCGAACTCGAAGAGCTGGGCCGCCTGGGGCGCCACGATGTGGCCCGGTGCGCCCGACCTCGTGTACACGAAGATGTGCCCCTTGGAGTTGACCGCGACCCCGGCGTTCTCGCCGAGGTAGAGGCCGGGCGGCATCTTGAGAAAGTTCGGAACGGAGTCGAAGGGAATCTCCTGGGGCGCCTGCGCCACGGCGGTCAGCGGCCAGGCTACGAGAGCCAGTCCCAGGGCGGTGATTTGTGAAAGCGATTTCATGCGGGTTCTCCTTGATGCTTGTCCGGTAGTCCAATGTAACACCGGACGCGGGGCCTCGAGCGGACCGGGCCGATCTCTGGTACCCGGGATCCCTGGCGGTCATAGAATGTCCTGCACGGAGGACCGCCATGAAGCTGACCGCCACTCTCTCTTTCTTGATCGGGCTTGCCGCTATCACGGCGCCCGGCCTGGCCCAACAACCACCGGCGCCCCGGGTTCCGATGGGCTTCTTCGTGACCAGTGTCGGACTGGGTGACGGGGCCAAGCTGGGCGGGTTGACCGGCGCCGATGCCCATTGCCAGAAGCTCGCCGGGGCGGCCGGCCGCGGCGGCGCTACCTGGCGGGCGTACCTCAGCCAGGCTGCCGGTGGCGGCCTGCCCCAGGTCAATGCGCGCGACCGCATCGGTCGCGGTCCCTGGTACAACGCCGCCGGAGTCGTGATCGCCTGGAGCCTCGAGGATCTGCACGAGGACCGCAACAACATCCGCAAGTACACAGCACTCGACGAAAAGGGCGCGGAGGTCAAAGGGCGGGGCGACGCTGTGAACCATCACGACATGTTGACGGGCTCAGACTCCACGGGCCGGTTGATACCAGGGGATGGGGCCTTTACGACGTGCGGCAACTGGACGAGCAACAAAGAGGGCCGCACCATGGTCGGGCACCACGACCGGCTGGGTGGGGCCAACGCCTCGTGGAACAGCGTGCACAGCACCCGGGGCTGCAGCCAGGAGGACCTGATCAGCACGGGCGGCGTCGGGCTGTTCTACTGCTTCGCGGTCAACTGAGCGCACCGGCCACTCCCGCAGCGGCATCATGGTTGCTGCCATCAGCGCGGATCCGACGAAGTTGCGGGCTCAGTTCACCGAGCAACAGGTGACTCCGGTGGTTGGGGCGGATCGTGCTACGGCAGCGGGCCTGCCGCGGCGGCCGGGCTACGACAGGCCGGAGAGCGGCGCGATGTGACGCGCGAGGGGGCCTCCGGCGAGCGAACGGGCCAGACGGTTATCGCCCGTCGCCAACCGGCAGTCGCGTGCTACGGCCAGGGCGACATACAGGGCGTCGTAGACGCTGCGCTCGTACTCGAGCGCAATCTCGAGCGCGCCCTCTAGGAGCGAGCCCGACGAGACGATGCTGAGTGGGACGTGTGACAGGGCGGCCAGGATGTCTCGTGCGTCCCGAGGTGCGATTTCCTTGCGCCGCACCTTCTTCCACAAGATGTTGCCGACCTCAGGCAGCAGCAGGTCCGGAGCCAGCAGATCGAAGGAGCCGTCGAGCAGGGGCAGGGCGCGCTCGGTGCCCGGTTCGGGAACGAACCACTTCACGGCTACGCTGGCGTCGACGACGAGCGTGGTCACCGCCGCCGGTCCTGGGCGACGAGCCGGGCGCTGTCGGAGTGACGGCGACCCCCGAGACGCCGCCGGATTCGAGCGGCCAGCACCCCGGCGTTCTCGATATCGGTGGCAACGGCCCGCTCCAGCAGAGCCTTGACCTCGGTCTGCAGCGAGCGGCCCTGACGGCGCGCGGCCTCCTTGAGTCCGGCCACGACAGCGGGGTCCAGATCACGCACCAGTACCTGACTCATGAGTTACTCCTCCTCGGATAGCAAAATGATAGCACTGGAGATCACGCTCGGCTCATAGGGTCGTGTTCTTGCGCGCGGTCGTCAACCGTCGTAGTGATAGCGGCACTGGAGGATGGCGAGTTGAGCCGCCTCGATGCGATAGACGAGGCGGTGTTCCTGATCGATGCGTCGGGACCAGCAACCGCTGAGTTGATTCCGCAGCGGCTCGGGCTTGCCGACTCCGGCGAATGGCTCCCGCACCGCGGCCTCAATGAGGCGGTTGATCCGGGTCAGCATCTTGCGGTCGGTATCCGCCCAGAACACGTAGTCGTCCCATGAGTGAGCGGTGAAAGATTGTAGGTGAAACAAGCGGGTTTGCGCGTCAAGTCCCGCGCGGCCCGGTTCTCTGAATGCCCCTGCGAGGCGCCTGGAGCCACAATCACGCCCCGGCAGGCCACTCGTTTCGCTCCGGGAGCGTACTTCGTGACCTCG
>JANODX010000191.1:0-11927 GCA_031412915.1 Vicinamibacteria bacterium
ACCCGCGCGACCGCTCCTGCTCCACAACAACGAGAACCCACTGGGACCCGGGCAGGCGGCGCTCGAGGCCGTGCGGCAAGCCCTCGGCGAGGGCGGGCCGGGAGGGCGCTATACCTTCCGGCGCATCGCGGACCTCCACGGGGCCATCGCGGAGAGGTTCGGGATCAAGCCGGAGAACGTGGCCACCGGATGCGGCTCCACCCAGGTCCTGCGCGCGGCCGTCCAGATGTTCACCTCGCCCACGAAACCCCTGGTCGCGGGCGAGCTGACCTACGAGGAGTGCGCGGGCTACGCCGAGCTCATCGGCACCCCCGTGCGGGCCATCCCCCTCGATCGCAACTTGAAGCTCGACCTCGAGGCCATGGCCGTGGCCGCCAAGGGGGCAGGGGTCGTGTTTCTCAACAACCCCAACAACCCCACGGCGACCCTGCACTCCGCCGATGCGGTGGGTACGTTCATTGACCGGGTGCTCCAAGCCTCACCCGAGACCACCATCCTCATCGACGAGGCCTACCACGACTACGTCACCGACCCCTCGCACCGCACCCAGGTCCCCCTGGCCCTCAAGAACCCGCGTGTGCTGGTGGCGCGGACGTTCTCCAAGGCGCACGGCATGGCGGGGATGCGAACGGGCTACGTGCTTGGGATGCCCGAGACCATCAAGAAGGTCAACGATTGGGAAGGCGACGGGTATCTCAACATACCGGGCCTGATCGCGGCCGCGGTCTCGATCAAGGACCAGGCCCGCCTGGACGCCGAGAAGGCGCGCAACACCGAGGCGCGCCAGTTCACCATCGACTGGTTCAAGGCGCGGGGCTGCGAGTCCACGGACTCGCAGTGCAACTTCATCTTCGTGAACGTCAAACAGCCGGTTCGGGACTTCCGTGAGGCCTGCCGCAGGGAAGGCGTGCTCGTTGCGCGCGATTTCCCGCCTTACGAGAAGTCGCACTGCCGGATCTCCATCGGCACGATCGAGGAGATGAAACAGGCGGTCGCGGTGTTCGAGCGCGCGCTCGTCGTGGCGCCGGCCAAGGCCGCCTAACCGGCCGCGTCAGATGTCTGGCGACCCGGGATTTTTGCCCCCGGGTCGTCGGTCGACTTCGCTCCTCGTTGCCGCGGCTTCCGTTTCCGGCCGGTTGCAGCGAAGCGACGCCCTTGGAGACGGCACTCGCGCTCCCAGAGCGGCGAGGACGGTTCGTCCTAGAGCTTGCGTGCGGCGTTGGCGATGTTGTCGAGGGCCAGTTGCAGGAGTTTGCGCGACGTGGCGACGTTCATGCGGAGGTGGTTCTCGCCGCCCTTCCCGTAGGTATCGCCCGCGTTCATGGCCACCTTGGCGTTCCTGACAAAGTAGTCGGCTAGGAATTTCTCGGGCTTGATCTCGGCGTCGGTTACCGTCCTCACCATGTTGGCTTCGGCCGCGAGTTTCCTGGTGTCGATCTTGTTCGCCACCGCCGTGCAGTCGAGCCACAGCAGGTAGGTCCCCTGAGGCTTGGCCGTCTTGACCAGGGGAATGTTCTTCGCGATGTAGTCGGCCGCGAAGGCCTGGTTGCCGTCGATGTACTCGTTGCACTGGTTGAGCCACTCTTCGCCGCCTCCCAGCGCGCCCATGTTCGCCACGGCGCCCAGTGTGGTTATGTCGGCGCGGAGGTTTTTCTTGACCCGCTCGAGCAGGGTTTTGTTGGTCGAGAAGAACCAGGCGAACTTCTGGGCGGCGAGCCCGAACGACTTGCTCGCGGCCTTGAAGGTCAGGCTGTTGTCGACGATGGCCTTGTTGGGGAGGCTCGCGAACGGCGTGTATTTCTCGCCTTTGGCCACGAAGTCGCAGTGGATCTCGTCGGCCAGAACGACCACGTTCTTCCGGAGACAGATCTCGCCCAGGCGGGTGAGATCCTCGGGGCTCCAGCAGTTGCCGGTCGGATTCTGGGGATTGCAGAGGAGGAAGGCGTGCACATCCGGGGTGATCCGGCGCTCGAAATCATCGAAGTCGAGGGAGTAGCGGCCGTCGACCTTCTTCATCAGGTTCTCTTCCGCGATCGTCCGACTGGCCGTAAGGTCGCCATAGAAGCCGTTGTAGGTGGGTGTGTTGAGGAGGACCTTGCTGCCGGGAGGCGAAACCGTCATCAGCGTGGCGATGAGGCCGGGGTGGACGCCGGTGGCGAAGACGAGGGTCTTGGGATCGATGTTCAGACCGTGACGCTTCTTGTTCCACTCGACCACGGCCGCCCCGACGAGCTCGAGGTATTCCTCCGTGTCGAGGTAGCCCCAGTTCTCGTGCTTGAGGCGCTCCTGCAGGGCCGCGGTGATGGAGGGCGCGGCGCGGAAGTCCATGTCGGCGATGCCCATGCCCACCTGGATGCTGTCCTTGCCGTAGGTGCGAACCTGCATGTCGTACTTGACCGAGTGGGTGCCGAAGCGGTTGTAGATGGTGTCGAAGTCGAACTTCCCGTTCGGTTGATCGGCCCCCGAGGCGGCCGCCGCCGAAACCGGGCCGAGCGACACCCCCGACGCCACGGCGCCCGCGAAGGCGCTCATGCCGGCGCTTCTCAGGAATACTCGTCGATTCAGTTCATCGCGCTGTGACATTGGTTCTCTCCCTGGCTGGTCTTGCTAAGTACGCCTCGACCGGGTGACCGTGCCCCGATAAAGAGTTGCGGGTGCTAGCGATACTACACGGATTGCCGCCGACGTTTCGGAGCTTTTCGAAGGAGCGCGGTGCGGCCCCTGGACCAGAACTGGAGGCCGAAGGCCGTGCCCACGCTCCTGCTTGGCCTGGAAAGATTCCGGTTCTTCTATTTCGGCGCCCATCGGGCGGGTCGTCGAACGGAACTGCTTACGGGACCAGTTTGGGCATGCACGTGATGTATTCGGATTTGATATCCGACGTGTCGCGGTACTGCTTCACGTAAGCGTCCCAGGCCGCGTCCTTCTTGGGCGTGGTCTGATCCGGTCCGGGCGGGCGAACGTGGTGAGTGACCACCTCCGCATCCGAATACTTCATGGTCCCCGTCTTCTCATCCCGCACGATCACCCGGGCCGCCACGATCGCGTTGTCCGCGAAACCGTGGGTGCGATACCACGCCTTGTGCGCGGCTACCGCGGCCAGGAAGCCATCCAGAGCGCCTGGCTTGACGGCCGAGACGCGAACCAGATCGATGTCGCCGGCGCAGGCCGGCATAGTGGTTTGCGCCAGCGCGGACGAAACCTGGAACGCCGCGAGCGCGGCCAGAATCAACTTCATACGCATGGTAAGTACTCTCCTTAGCTCCTCGAACCGGCGAAGGCCGGACGTCTCCACGATAGCAGGGGGATCTCACGTTCACCCTGGCCAGGGGTTTGATGCATCTGTCTGTCCAAAGGGCCGTTTGCATCATTGTGGGTGCCCTTGCTCCGGCAGGAATATTCCGTTCAAGCCAGCCTCGAAGTTCACCGTAACCGTTGCCGTACCGGAGAGAGGCCAGTTCTTGGTGAGTTTGGACCCCCAGGCTCATTGGCGAACCCATCGCCGGGCCTGCGTCTTCCAATCAGGACCCAATGATCGACGTGAAGGAGAAAAGAGTATGAAAGCGAAACTTGGTTCCATGGGAAGGCGGTCTCTTCGGATTCAGAGCCCGACCATAGCCTGTATCGCTGTGTCACTGACCGTGGGCTTCATGGGGATGGGCAACCCGGCCTACGCTCAAAGCCCGCCCATGCAAATGTGGGTCGACCCGCTGCCCGTTCCACCCGTGGCGACGACGGCCTACAAGCCGCTGATTTCACCCTGGGCCGACTACTACGAGATCAACATGACGGCCAGTCAGCACCAGTTCTTCCAAAGACCCGCAGCCGACCCTCGTTCGGCGCCCATCGCTACCGTCTGGACCTACGGCCAGCCGGGGAAGACACCCGTCCTGCTTGGCCCGACGATCGTGGCGAAAACCGGCCGACCCGTGGTGATCAAATGGATCAACAACCTCCCCACGGCCCTCGCCGACTTCCCGCTGCAGGGCTCGATCGACCCCACCATCGAAGGCGCGCCGGGGTTTGGGCTGCATGAAGTGCCCCCCGGCGCGGCGATTCCCCATCTCCACGGAGGGCACACCGCGGCGCGGTTCGATGGAACACCCATGCAGTGGTGGACGGCCGACGGCCAGAAAGGCGCGGACTACAAGACCGACACCTTCACGTATGTCAACGACCAGCCGGCTTCGCTGGTCTGGTACCACGACCATACCCTCGGATCCACCCGGTTCAAGCCCTATCTCGGACTGGCCGCGGCCTACCTGATCTTCGACAAAGTCGACGATGGCAACACCATCACCGTCAACGGCCCCGACCGGGACAGGTACGGGAGGTTGGTCAAGCATGCTCAAAAGGTCCCGGCCGGCTATGGCCAGTACCACCTTCCCCTGGTGCTTCAGGACAAGCAGTTCAACGAAGACGGCACGCTGTTCTATCCAGCCGAGGGCCTCAGCGAAACCCACCCGGTCTGGGTTCCTGAGTTCTTTGGCGACACACCGGTAGTCAACGGAAAGGCCTACCCCTATCTGGATGCCGAGCCGAGGAGGTACCGCCTCCGCCTCCTGAACGGCTCGCAGGCCCGCTTCTACAACCTGGAGTTCAATGATGGGGTAAATCACCTGACCTTCCACGTCATCGGGTCCGAGGGTGGCCTTCTGCCCGCCCCGGTTGCCAAGACCAGCCTGCTGATCGCCCCGGGCGAGCGGTTCGACGTGATCGTGGATTTCACCGGGATGCTCGGGAAGACGGTCATGATGACCAACGACGCCAAAGAACCCTATCCGGACGGCGACGATCCCATCGTGACCCAGCTCATGAGAATCAATGTCGCCGTTCCCTTGAAGGGCACCGACAACACCGTCCTTCCCGCGAACTTGAGGCTGCCGCCGGTCGCTCGACTGACCCCAACGCCGGGTCTTCCGTGGCGGGATGTGGTGGCCAGGGAGACCATGGTTCCGGGGTTCCCCGACCCTGCCGGAAATGCGGAGGAGGTGCCGGGCGGGATGTTGCTCAACGGTTACACTTTCATGGACCCAACTACGGACATCATCAAGGCCGGCACCACCGAAACCTGGCAGTGGATCAACCTGACCGTGGATGCCCACCCGATGCACCCGCACCTGGTGGCCTCTCAAGTGGTCAACCGGCAGCGGTTCGATGTCCCCAAATACACCATGGATTGGGAGGCGTATCTGGCCTCCGGCCGGACTGCTCCGAGGCCCAACGTCAACGAAGTCGACTCTGTAACGGGGCCGAAGTATTTGATCGGCCTGCCGGAGCCGCCGGAACCGGAGGAGTTGGGCTTCAAGGACACCGTGAAATCCCCTCCAGGTTATGTAACAAGGACGCGGGCTGAGTTCACTTTGCCCGTGACGTCCCTCCTCGATTACAACCCGAGAACCGGGACGCTGGGCGACTGGGTCTATCACTGCCATCTCCTCGAGCACGAGGAGAACGACATGATGCGGCCGTTCCGAGTCGTGCGGTAGGGCGGCCGTTCAGTAAGTGGCCTGGGGGTGGGTCGACGCCGATCCACCCCCGTCGTTTACTCCCGAGGTAGTGAACCTTCAAGGCCAGGTTACGAAGCTCCGCGGGGGCACGACCTACTTCATCAGCGATGCGGTTCCGTTGAAATACGCCTGGTAACGCGGCCAGGTGTGCGTCGCGACCTGCCGGCCCAGCGCCAGGCCGGCCTGGTTGTCGGCTTGGATGTGGTAGCCGCCCAGGATGCGGGAGACCCCGGCCATCTCGGCTACGGCCGTGAAGGTCGAGAGCCTCAATTCGATCGCCGTCGTCGCGGGAGCGTCTCTAGGCGCGACTCCGTTGCGTGCCTGGATCTGGGCCGGCGTGAAGCCAGCCTCGGTCATAGCACCCGCGAAGCGTCGCTCGACGGCCTGGTAGCGGTCGCTGCCGGTGAAGAGTTCGAGCATCTTGGCGCCTGCCCCGCTGACCGTGCTGTGCCCCGACACGTAGCCCGGGAAGGGCGGTGTCACGAACGTGGCTGGCGAATAAGGACTCCAGTCCTCCGCATCGAGCAGCGCGAAGCCCTTGCCGGGGCCAGCGTAGCCCTCGAGCTTGAGGCCCCGGTAGAAATGGCGGACGTACCAGTAGGGCCGTGAGCTGTCGTAGTGACGCTTCGATTCCCACGCGGCGATGAAGGCGTCGAACGCGACGTTCGCCACCGAGAAGAAGAGCTTCACGTCGCGGTCGAGGTCGTACTTGTCGCGCCGCGAGACGTCCTGCGCGAAACGCAGCCAGTGCCCGGCCTGCCCCGTCGAGCGCGGGCCGTCGCGCATGAACTCGACGATCGCCTTCTGTTCGAGGGTCAGGTTCGCATTCAAGCGCACGCACTGTTCGGTCTCGCGCCGCAGTTGTTCCGAGTCTCCCGCGGGCGGCGGCGAGGGGCGGAACTGGTCGCTGCGGTCCAGCGCGAAAGGCGTCACTCGGTACCAGTGTGGGGTCAGGAAGCCGGGCGAGAACGTTCCGCCCTTGCCATCGGAGAACGGGATCGGCATCCAGAAGTCCGGGTCGGGCGTCTCGCCCGGAAGCCGTTTCGGGCGATAGAAGGTGTAGTCGGAATAGGGCTCACCGTTCGAGCCGACCTCGTCCCCGTCCTGGTTCGCCCCGTCATGGCGACGATACGCGAGGAGCGCCGCGGCGACCGCATTGCCGACGCCTTGAGCAGTCGCCGGGTCGGTCGAAACGTTGCTTGAATCATGCCCTTCCTGGCGCATCTGCTCTTCGATCCACTTCACATCTGTGGGGAACTGATCGACGAGGGTCCGGTACACCGCGTAACTGATAGCCTTCTCTTTGTTGGCCAGCGTCCGTTCCGCCGCAGGTCGGCGCAGCTTGCCCAGGAAACGGGTGCCCACCGCCTTGTCGTCGTAGGCGGCCCAGGCGTCGTACATCGCGGTGACGGGGATCGCGACCTGGCGCGAGATGATCGTGGGGCGCGCGCCCAGCCGGTCGACGTCGCGAGCCGTGGCTTCGAGAATCGTCTCCAGCCATCGGTACGCGGCGGAGGGGCTCGGGTGCGCGGCTTGATGCACCGTCCAGCCCGCGGTGGAGCCGCCCTGCGCGGCGGCGGCGCTCGGGGCCTTCAGGCCCCCGATCAAACCGATGAAAACGATGGCCAAAGCCCGACCTGCAGCCATGGAGCCTCCTTCCGTTCCGCCCTTACAGCGGGAGTATATCTTCGGCTGCGGGCGAAGCCCGTCCGCGTTGGTCACCATGAGGTCGCGGATCTCCGTTTCCATCTGAGCGGTCAGCGATTCTGACTCGCCGTGACCGCCATCCTCTAGGTGTAAATTGGCGAATCTGCGGAGGACGAACCATGGGCAACATGATCAGCTACAAGCGGCCGGACGGCCAGAGTGTTTCCGGCTATCTCGCCGAGCCGGAACAAAGCGCGGCCGCGCCCGGCATGGTGGTGATCCAGGAGTGGTGGGGTCTCAACGATCAGATCAAGGGCGTCGCGGACAAGCTGGCGGCGGCCGGCTACCGGGCGTTGGTGCCGGACCTCTATCGCGGCCAGGTCGCGCTCGCGGCCAACGAAGCCGAGCATCTGATGTCCAACCTCAACTTCGGCGACGCCGCCGGCCAGGACGTGCGCGGCGCGGTCCAGCACCTCAAGGCCTCAGGCAGCTCGAAGGTCGGGGTGACGGGTTTCTGCATGGGCGGGGCGCTCACGGTTCTTTCGGCGGTGGGTGTTCCGGAGGCGGATGCCGGTGTCGCCTGGTACGGCTATCCGCCGCTTGAATACGTCGATGCAGCGAAGATCAAGATGCCGCTGATGGGGCATTGGGCGACTGAGGACGTGCCTTTTCCTATCGCCAAGGTCGATGAGTTGGAGAAGAAGCTGCGCGACGCCAAGGTGGATTTCGAGTTCTTCCGCTACAACGCGAAGCACGCATTCGCGAATGAGACGGCGGATTCGAAGAACCTGCCGATCCTCAAATATGACTCCGCGGCGGCGGAGGTGGCGTGGGGGCGCACGATGGAGTTTCTCGGCAAGCACCTCAAGTAACCGCCGTTCGGCGCGACCGACGACGGTTGCCGCCTGCCCCTGCCCTCAAAGGGCCGAGCAGGCGGCGGATACCGCGAGGTCGGCTAGAAGGTGAACTTTGCGACCAGCTCGATGGTGCGGGGCGAACTGACCGTGCTGGTGATCTGGCCGAAGGTGTTCGGAACCGAAAGGTCACGGGCGGGCGGGCCGAAGCTCGGATGGTTGAAGGCATTGAAGGCTTCCACTCTGAACTCCAGGCCGCGGCTCCCGCCCAGGTCGAGCCGCTTGGACAATGTCAGGTCGATGTTCTGGTAACCGGGCATGCGGCCGACGCCGACCGGGCAGTTGCCGAACGTGCCCAGGGCGGCCGCCGAAAACGCGTTGATATCCAGCCACTTGGCGATCGATTGATCGGAGGGCACGGGGTTGCCCACGCAGTTGGGCCGCTCGGAGCCCCGTTCGCCCTGCAGTGAGCGGGCTCGGCCGTCGATGACGGTGATGGGGAAACCGGTGCGCGCCTGATAGATGCCGGCGAGCTTCCAGCCGCCGAGAATCGCATTGGTCGCTCCGGACCAGTCCGATCCCCACTTGCGACCCTGGCCGAAGGGCAGTTCCCAGGCGCCGGAGAGAACGAAGTTGTGCCGGAGGTCGTAGAACATCGGGCCCCAGTCCGCATCCGGGTCGTAGGTGTTCTGCCAATAGGCGCCCTCGGTGGCGAGCGATCCGCCGGAGGACGGACCACCGAACTGCCCGTAGAACCCGCGGTTGTTGCTCATGCCCTTGGCCCAGGTGTAGGAGGCCATGAACTCCAGGCCCTTCTGGAACCGCTGACGGAGGCTCGCCTGCAGGGAGTTGTACTCGCTTCGCCCGCGCGAGGCCGTGGTGGCGATGGTGGTGACGAGGGGCAGGGCGCCGTACAGCGGACGGCGTGTGTTCTTGGGAGCCCAGGTCGCGGGGTCGCCCACTCCGGGGAGGGCCTGGTTCCCCTCCACCGGGGTGACGAGATTCGAAGCCCTGTTTCCGACATAGCCGAGCTGCGCGGACATGCTGGAGGTCAGGCGGCGCTCGATGAACATGTTCCACTGCTGGGAGAACTGCGGCCGAAGGTTGGGATCGAACGCGCGCACATTGCCCGAGGGAGTCGTTCCCGGGACCAGACCGGCAAAGCCCTGGGCCAGAGAACCAGCGCCGGTGGTTCGGTCATAGGTGACTGCCGACTCGAAGAAGAAGGGTGGGTTCATGGGCAGGCGCAGGTTGGCCCCCGTGCCTTCCATGAACTGGGAAATGCCATAGCCCGCGCGGAACACCGTTCGCTCGTTGATGCTCCAGGCCACGCCCAGGCGTGGCTCGAAGCCCTTGTAATAGGCCTGGTACAGCGAGCGGTCCGCGTCGCTCGCGAAGATCTGCTTTCCGGTCTTGAGATCGAAGTTGGTCTGACGGTTGTCCTTTTCCACCAGAGGCGAGGTGTAGGCCCAGCGCAGTCCGAGGTTGAGAGTCAGATTCGGCTTCACCTTGAAGTCGTCCTGGACGAAGAGGCCGATGCGGTCCTGCAGATGGGTCCAGGGCTTGGTCGGGTCGCCGCCGCCCCGGCCCTTCGACGACACCAGGTCGAGCAGGAAGTCGGAGAACGCGAAACCGGTGAAGGCGCCGTTGAAATTCAGGAAACCCAGGAGGCCGTTGTTGCCCGCGTAGAAACGCTGCTGGTCATAGTGAAGGAACTGGCCGCCGAATTTGAATGCGTGACGTCCCCGGAGCCAGGTGAACTTTTCGTTCAGCTGATAGGTCTTGGCGAGAGTGTCCGAGTCCGCCGCGATGGCCCCCGGCGCGGTGAGGCCGCTGCCCCAGCCGATGGAGCTTAGGCCTGGAATTGGCTGGCCGCCGGTGATCGCGTAGGTGGCATTTGCGTTCCCGATGCCTGCCCAGTCGAACGTCTGGGCGATGACCTTGGTGGTGCTGTAGCCCACCTGCAACTCGTTCACCGTGCTCGGGCTCAGCACTCGGGTCCAGTTCGCACCCAGGTTGTGAAACGGCTGGTCGGCGCGGCTGCCCAGGAAGAGCGCGAAGGGCTGCTTCTCCCGCTCATCGATGTAGGTCGCGAAGGAGTAACGGGTCCAGACCTTGTCCTTGTCGGAGGCATTCCAGTCGAGCCGCACATCCCCCTGGTGAGCGCGGATGGCCAGGAGGGTTTCGCCCACGAAGTTGCCGGTGACGCTGCCCGCCACCCCGGAATTGGGGAGGGGATACTTCGCGAGGTCGCTGAGGATCGCGCGTGCGCTCGGGCTGATCCGGTTCGAAGGAATCTGGTTGCCGGGGAAGGGGAGGCCGGTCAAAGGATCGCGGATGACGGTGGTGACGCTCGAGAGGTCGCCGCGGCGCCAGGCCTCGGGGGCGACGGACGCGGTAGTGAAGCCCGGAGCATCCTGGCGCGACCCCTGATAGTCCGCGAAGAAGAAGAGCTTGTCCTTCTTGATCGGCCCGCCGAGGGTAGCCCCGTAAATGTGCTGCTTGCGCTCCTGCTTGGGTGCTTTCGACCGGTTGTTCTCCCAGGTGTTCGCGTCGAACGAAGAGTTCCGATAGAACTCGAACACGCTGCCGGAGAGCTTGTTGGCACCCGACTTGATCACGCTGCTCACGCTCGCCCCCCCACGTTGCCCACGTCCGCCGAGTAGTTGTTGGTCTCGACGCTGATCTGGGCGATGGCGTCCGGGCTCGGCTGATAGGAGACCCGGTTGTCGATGGTCTCGTTGGCGTCGAGGCCGTCGACCGTGAAGTTGTTCGTCTGCTCGCGATTGCCGTTCACGAAGGGGCGGTTCATGTTGACGGAGCCGATGTTGTTGAAACCGCGCGGGCTCGGAGTGAGGGCGCCCGGAAGGAGGAGGGCGAGCTGGCCGGTGTTCCGGCCGTTCAGGGGGAGGGACTGAACCGTCGTGCCCGAGACAACTTCGCCCACCGTCGCGGTCTCGGTCTGGAGCACGGCGCCTTCCGCGGTGACTTCAATGGTGTCCTCGATGGCCCCCACCCACATCTTGAAGTCGATGCGGGCGGTCTGCTGGGCCTCGATGTCGGTCGCCTTGGTGGCCGCCGTCTTGAAGCCCGCCAGTTCCGACTTCACGACGTACGATCCCGCCGGAACGTTGATGATCGTGTAGTTCCCGACGCGGTTCGAAGTTGCGGTGTAGGCCACGTTGGTGGCCGCGTTCCGGGCCGTGACCGAAGCGCCGGGAACGGCCGCTCCGCTTTCGTCGGTGACGAGGCCGGTGATCGATCCGCCCACGCTTTGCGCGTAGGAGGGCGGGGCGATGGAAGCGAGAGCCATGATGGCCAGGGCCAGGCAAATGGCGGTTTCTCGTCTAAGCGTTGGACGCATGATGTGTTTCTCCTGAAGTTGGGGTTTGGGTCGTCCGCAGGGCGGCGGGTGCGCCCGGTTTGGGGGAAAATAGCACGACCCCGGCCGGTTCCCGCCCCCCAGCATGGCCGCCACTCGTGGCGTGATCAGGGTCTGCCCGCCGCCGGTGGCGAGCAGGAACGTGAGCGTTCTCTCTTCGATGACCACCGGCACGGTCACGAGGCGTCCGACAACTCAACCCCAACCCCAAGTCGGTCTGGCCAGACGGATCAGTCGGCGGCCCGGTTTTGCCTGGACCAGTAGTAGAACGGCAGGCCCAGCAGAGTCAGCCCGATGCCCAGCATCGCCTTGTCCGGGGCCTCGGCGATGGTCGCGACGGTCAGGAACAACCCCCCGGTGATGCCCAGCAACGGCACGAGCGGGTACAGCGGCACACGGTATCGCCCCGCCACGCGCTCGGTCCGGCGGCGCAGGATGAAGACCCCGAACACGCCCAGGGTGAAGAAGATCCAGACCACGAAGATGACCAGGTCGGAGAGTGAGTTGAAGCTGCCGAAGAGGAGAAAGACGATC
>JANODX010000192.1:0-19346 GCA_031412915.1 Vicinamibacteria bacterium
GGGATCTGCGAGGCGTCCTTCACGCGCACGGTCACCGAGTTCGATCCCGCTCCGCGGTTGAACATGGCGCCCAGCACGTCGAAGTCGCCCCAGATCTCGCTCTCGAAGGCGCCGCCCTGGGACTCGAAGATCCCGACCACGCTGAAGCTCTTGTTCATGTACTTCACGCGCTCGCCGAGTCTCACCCCCTGAATCCGTCCCATGATCTTGTGGCCCACGATCACCTCGTCGAGGCCAGGCGTGAAGTTCCTGCCCTCCACGATCTTCATCCCCTCGCGCACCTCGAAGGCCAGGGGAGTGACCGCGCGCAAGGTGACGTTGGTGGAGCCGGCGTTGTCGATCTTGGGCAGGCTCATCACCACCACCCAGTCCCAGGCCGCCAGGGCCGAGCCGTCGGGCCGGCGAGCGATCCGTTCATCCGCGAGGATGGTGTTGCGATCGTCGATCCTCACCCCCGAGGTCAGCTCGGAGGCGGACCCGCGCTGAACGATGAGGGCGTTGTCGGGGCGTCCGGTCGAGCGCAGCGCCATCTGGAAGCCCGCGGACATGGAGAGCAGGACCGCGAGCACCGCGACCACCAAAGCGATGCCCGAGATCGCGAGCAGAGTGACCTGCCACCGCACGCGCACGTTGCGGATGTTGTAGGAGAGCGGAAGAGCCATGGGCTACACCGTCCTCAGAATGTCGGTGATCCTGGCCCGGTAGGCGGATACGGCGGGGACGAGGCCGGCGAACAGGCCCAGCACGACCGCGATGAAGAAACCGAGGACAGCCACTGCGGGTTTGAGTTCGAGACCGGAGAGACCGATGCCGGCGAGAATGTCCGTCACTCCGGGAGCGTGGGAGACGACGTAGAGCAGGGCCTGACTTCCCAAGACGCCCAGCGCCCCCCCCAGAACACCGAGCAACAAGGCCTCGCCCACCACAAAGCCCATCACGTGCGCGCTGGAGAAGCCGAGGGTCTTCAGAACGCCGATCTCCGTGCGCCTTTCGCGAACCGCCATGCTCATGGTATTCGCGGTCACCAGCAGGATGGTGAAGGCCACGGCGAGGCCGATTCCATTCAGGAGCAGAGCCAGGTTGCCGGCCATGGAGATGAAACTGGCCTTGAAGGCCTGCTCGGTCTCGGTGATGCTGGTGGCCGAGCTGTTCTCGAAGAGCGCGTCGATGGCTTTCCCGACGGTGGCGGCCTGATCGCCGTTGTCGATCTCCACCGCGAAGGTGCCGACCCCGATGTCGCGGGGAGCGACGCCTTCCTTGATGTACTCGTAGTGGAAGTACATGGTCGATACGTCGGTGCCGGGAAACTTCGCGAGGTCGGCGTCGTAGATGCCGCTCACCACGAACTCGAAGGGACCGCTGCGGCGCCGATAGGGGGGAATGAAGCTCTCCAGGAAGAACTTGTCCCCCACCTTCCAGTTGAACTTCTTCGCGAGCTTGCTGCCGATCACGCAGCCCTGGCGGGTTTCCTTGAAGCTCTGCCACTGGTCCGGCGGGATGACCAGCTCGGGATACATGGCGAAGTAGTTCTCCGCGTCGACCCCCATGTTGTTGAAGAAGTTGCTCCAGTCGGTGGTGGAGTCCGCGCCTTCGGCCTGGCCTTCCTTCTTCGCGGGCAGCGACCCGCCGAACCACATCGTCTTTGCCACTCGCTTCACCCCGGGCACCGATTGAATCCGCCCCTCGTAGGCGATGGGAAGGTTGAAGGTGAGACTCACCGAATGCCGGGTGACGAGGCGGCTGGCGCTGGATGCCGCCAGCATGCCGTCGACTTCGGCCAGCACCGAGCGCAGGGTGCACAGCAGGAAGATGCACACCGCCATAGCCACCACCGTGCTGCCGGTCCGGACCCAGTTGCGGCGGAGATGCTTGAGAACGAAGGGGAGGTATTTCATGGCGTGACTCCTATCTGAGCTGCAGGACGCCTTTTTCGAGATGACGCTGCAAGTGCGCCCGGTCGGCGGCCCGCGGGTCGTGGGTGACCATGACGATGGTCTTCTTGAAATCGCGGTTCAGGGTCTCCATCAGGTTCAGGATTTCCTCCGCGCTCTTGGCATCGAGGTCGCCCGTGGGTTCGTCGGCGACCAGAACCAGGGGGTCAGTGACGATGGCCCGAGCGATCGCCACCCGCTGTTCCTGGCCGCCCGAGAGCTGCCGGGGATGGTGAGTCGAACGGTCGGCGAGGCCCACCACCTTGAGAGCGGTGAGCGCTCGCTCGCGTCGCTCCTTCTTGCTGAGGTTGGTCAGCAGCAGCGGCAGTTCGACGTTCTCCACCGCGGAGAGCACGGGGATCAGGTTATAGAACTGAAAGATGAAACCCACGCTGCGGCTGCGCCACTTGGCCAGATCGCTCTCCGAGAGGACGGCGATGTTCTTCCCGCCCACGAACACTCCTCCGGAGGTGGGTTGATCGATGCCGGCGATGAGGTTCAGCAGGGTGGTCTTGCCGGATCCGGACGGTCCCATGAGGGCGAGGAACTCGCCCTCCGGCACATCCAGACTCAACGCGTCGAGAACCTTCAGTTCCTCACTGCCACGCTTGTAGATCTTGGTGACTTCTTTGACCGAGACCATGGTTGTCATCGCTTCTTCATTCCTTCCGACTGTGTTCGCGCAGGACTCAGTCCGCTTTGGGGCGAACCGGATCGCCGTCTTTCAGGTCTTTGGCGGGAGCGTCCACCAGGGTTTCGCCCCCATAGAGGCCGCTCTTGATTCTTACGGAGCCCGCGTTCCGGGAGCCCACTTCGACCGGCCTGATCTTCAAACGGCCCTCCACGATTTCGAACGCCACGCTCTGGCCGTCGCGGGTGACGATGGCCGAGTCGGGTGCTGAAATCACGGACTGAGCAGGAGCAGGGGGCGTCCCGGTTGTGTTCGCGGCCGCGGGCGCCGCCTTCTCGGTGAACTGCACGCGAGCGCTCATCTCCGGCTTCAGGTCCTTGTCCTTATCGAGGATGGTGACCTTGACCTGAACCGTGGCCTTGGTGCGGTCGGCGGTGGGGATCACCTGTCGGAGGCGCGCTTTGTACCTCCGGTCGGGGAACGCTTCCGCCGTGACCTCGGCGGGTTGATCCGCGCCGAGTTTCGCCACGTTCGACTCGGCCACATCCACTTCGACTTCGAGGGTGTCCAGATCGGCGAGGGCCACGATGGCGCCCGACGCGGTGGAGATGTTCACGCCGGGAGGAATGGGGGCGACACTTTCGCCCACTTCCGCCATCTTCTTCACCACCGTGCCGGAGAAGGGCGCGCGTATCTCGGTGTTCGCGAGCACGGCCCGATAGAACTCCGCGTCCGCCTTCGCCTGCCGAAGCCCCGCCTCCGCCACCATGACTCTGGAGTTGGCGCCATCGAGGGCGTCCTTGGTTCCGATCTGTTCCCTGGTCAGACCGTCGGCAACCCGGGCCTGCCGTTTGGATTCGGCCAGATCCGCTTCCGCCCGCTGGATCGCCGCGTCGGCCCGTTCCACCTGCGCCAGGTAATCGCGGTTCTCGAGGCGGGCGATCACGTCGCCTTCGCGTACCCGGCTGCCTTCCTCGACCCGAAGGCTGGAGAGGCGGCCCTGGATCTTTGCCGACACCACGGCCTTGCGACGCGCCACGATGTAACCCGAGGCGGTCAGCAGAGGAGCGCCCGCGTTCCCGGCACTCATCGATTCGGCGGAGACCTCGGTTTTCGTCACTTTCACGGTCGAAACTTCAACGGCACGGTCCTGGAATCGGAGATAGTAGAGAACGCCCAGAAAGAGAAGGGCCGGCGCCAGCAACATAATCGGCCATCGCCTGGGGGCGACCGGGCGGTCGCGCTCAATCTTCAGGCCGGCGAGATCGTTTCTTAGCTCAGACAACCGGAGGCCTCCAAAGGCAGGTCGGGGGTTGGGCGCGGCATTCCAGGCCAGCGACCCAAGGACCCTCAGGAAATCGGGAGTTTACGGGAACGGTCTGTTCCATGGCATGGGCAAGGTTGCCATGCGACGGTTGCCGCGATGATGCTCATCCCGCTTTAGACTTCCCCAAATGACTCCCCCTCGCGTCGAGAAAGACACCTTCGGCCCAATAGAAGTCCCGGGCGACCGGCTCTGGGGCGCCCAGACCCAGCGGTCGCTTCAGAACTTCAAGATATCGACCGAGAAGATGCCGCCCGAGATGGTGCGCGCCCTCGTTACCGTGAAGAAGGCCGCGGCTCTGGTCAACGTAGACCTGAAGGCCCTGGATGCGGTGAAAGGCGAGGCCATCGTCATGGCCGCCGACGAAGTGATTTCCGGAAGGCACCCGTGGGAGTTTCCCCTCGCCATCTGGCAGACCGGATCCGGCACCCAGTCGAACATGAACGCCAACGAAGTTCTGGCCAACCGCGCCTCGGAGATCCTGGGGGGCGAGCGGGGGGAGGGACGAAAGATCCACCCGAACGACGACGTCAACAAAGGCCAGTCGAGCAATGACGTTTTTCCGACCGCGATGAGTGTTGCCGCGGTGGAGGCGCTTACCCGCGAGGTTCTTCCCAAAGTTCGCGCGCTGAGAAACGAACTGGACCGCAAAGCCCAGCTTTTCCGCGACATCGTGAAGATCGGTCGAACGCATTTGCAGGATGCGACTCCCCTGACTCTTGGTCAGGAGTTCTCCGGATACGTGGCCCAACTCGACCACGGCCTCAAGCACCTTGAGGCAGCACTTCCTCATCTCAGCGAGCTGGCCCTCGGGGGGACGGCGGTGGGCACGGGCCTGAACGCTCACCCCGAGTACGCGGTCCGGGTGGCGAAGAAACTCGCCGACCTGACGGGACTCCCTTTTGTGACCGCCCCCAATAAATTCGAGGCTCTGGCCGCCAATGACGCCCTGGTCCACGCCCACGGCTGCCTCAAGACGCTCGCCGCCTCGCTCATGAAGATCGCGAACGACGTTCGCTGGCTCGCCTCCGGCCCGCGCTGCGGCATCGGCGAACTCTCGCTCCCCGAGAACGAGCCCGGCTCGTCCATCATGCCGGGCAAGGTGAATCCAACCCAGTGCGAGGCCATGACGATGCTCTGCGCCCAGGTGATGGGTAACGACGTGGCCGTCAACATCGGCGGCGCCTCCGGAAACTTCGAACTCAATGTGTTCAAGCCGCTCATCATTCACAACTTCCTCCAGAGCGCCCGCCTTCTCGCCGATGGTTGCGAGAGTTTCCGCACGAACTGCGCCTATGGAATCGAACCGAACCCCGACCAGATCAACGAGAATCTTCGCAACTCCCTCATGCTGGTGACCGCTCTCAATCCGCACATCGGGTACGACAACGCGGCCAAGATCGCCAAGACGGCGCATCGGAAGGGCCAGACCCTGAAGCAGACCGCGATCGAACTGGGCCTGGTCACCGCCGAACAGTTCGACGCCTGGGTAAAGCCGGAAGAGATGGTGGGCCGGAAGTAGTCAGACCCAAGCCGTGGACAATCTGACCCACACCCTCACCGGGGTCGCGTTTGCCCGCATGGGTCTTAACTGGCGGGTGAGCGGAGCCACCCGTACCCTGGCTCTGGCCTCCAATCTGCCCGACCTGGATTTCGTGAGCGCACTCGGAGGGACCGCGTCCTATCTGGAGCATCATCGGGGGATCACCCACGCCTTCCCCGCGAGCCCCTTTCTAGCCGCCGGCCTGGCGCTCGTCCTGTCGCGGGGGCCGCACCGCTTCGTCCCCACGTTTCTGCTGGCCTGGTTCGGCGTGCTGATGCACATCGTGTCGGATCTTTGGACCAGCTACGGCACCCGGGCCCTGCTCCCGTTCGACGCCGCGTGGTACGCGTGGGACTGGATCTTCATCGTCGATCCGGTGCTGCTGGTTCTTCTTCTCCTCGCCAGTTTCGGTGCGCGCTGGTTTCGACGAGGGAGCGTGAATCGTCTGGCCATGGGTCTGGCGCTTGCCTACATCGGAACCCGGGCCGGGCTTCATTTTGTGGCGGAGGCTCGGGCCCACACCCTGGCCGGACCCGAGTTCACCCTGGTGCGCGCTTTTCCGGATCCGCTGTCCCTCAACCGGTGGCGGTTTCTCGGTCGGAACGAGACGACGTTCGCCAGCGGCTATGTGTCGGCGACCGGAACGTCCGGCAGCAAAGTGACGTTCCCCCGATTGCCGCCCGATGCGGTGGCCCGCCGGGCGGCCATGGAGAGCCGGATGGCTCGAATCTTCCTTGATTTTTCCGCCTTTCCAAGATTGGAGAGACGCCGGGAAGGTAATGTGGACGCGATCATCTGGAGGGATCTGCGGTTCTCGGACCGCCGCACCAACGGATTTTTCTGCGAGGTGAGGGTCAATGCCGATGGAGGGATCGTTTCGGAGCGGATCGTCTTCTAGTCCACCGGAACCGGCCGATCGCGGCCGCGGACGCTGAACAGGCTCCAGACGACCAGAAGAACCAGCCCGTAGGCGGCGGGGGCGAACTGGCGAAAAGGCGTGCGATCCAGCGCGATCAGCAGGAACGAGACCGAGAACAGGCCCTCGAGGGTTGGTGAGAGGGGCCCTGGCTCGGCGGCGAGCCGAGCGCCGAGCCAGACCAGACCGGGTAGAACCAGAACGAGGTTGTAGGGGGCGCTGGTGCCGGAATAGCCAAGCATGGCCGCGATCGAAAGCGTCGCCGCCATCACCAGAGGCGCCGTGGACTGCTGCGGGTCCGCCTCCTGGGCCCAGCGGTATCGGTTCCACCAGAGGAGGGCGGCCACGAGCGCCACCAGCGAGAGAAGGTACCGGATGGGGTCCGCGAACCCCGGCGCGATCGCCCAGCCCACGTGCTTGAAGCTGTGGTTCATCCAGTGGAACGAAAAATCCTCGGACTGGTGGAGAACGACGCGAAGGCTGGTGGAGAGGAAGGGCCAGGTCAGGCCCAGGATCGGCAGACCCGCGGCCAGACCCCCGGCCAGGAAGGCCCCGAAATCGCGCCTGCCGATGCGCGACAGCCCGAGGCCGACCAGGAGAATCAGGCCAT
The DNA here is from genome assembly GCA_031412915.1 of Vicinamibacteria bacterium. Taxonomy (GTDB): domain Bacteria; phylum Acidobacteriota; class Vicinamibacteria; order Fen-336; family JAGNNV01; genus JAGNNV01. Next base: position 6,956 of record JANODX010000192.1, read on the forward strand.
AGCCCTTGAAGGAAGCGCCGGCCACGAACAGAAAGGCCGCCCCTGCAATGTGGCCTCGGGCGGCCGCCAGCACGCCTCCCCAGAGGAGAACCGCCTGGAAGGCGTCGCTCTGCCCCCGCTCCAGGCCCAGTCTCACTCCCACATGGAGACCGAGCAGGATCATCGTGACCGCGAAGCGTCGCCACACCTCGCCGCCCCGCGCGTTGGGGCCGAGGGGGCTTCCGCCCCGAGCACCCACCGAAACCAGCCAGGCCAGGAGAACGAGGAGGGCCGCGTGGAGTTTGAAGTAGGCAGAAGACGCCTGCTCCCAGCGGTCTCCGTACATCCAGGCGAGGGGGGCGAAGGCCAGGTAGTGACCGGGAAGGTAATACTGGCCGACCGCCACTCCATCGATTGAAATCTCGCGTTGCCAGGGATCCCGAAACTCAGGGCGGCCGTTGAGGTAGGGGTCGAACCCCCGAACCAGAGCCAGTGACCCAAGGTAGTAGCTGGCAAAGTCGGCCGAACCACCGCCGAGCGACCCGAAATCGCGATCCTGCACGGGCCGCTCGTACCGGCTCAGCGCCGGCCAGAGAAGAATCAGGGCCAGAACGGGAAACAACGCGTCCAGCGGGCGCGGCGGCTTAGGAAGCTTCATCAAAGCTCTCTGGTGGCATGGGTAGGCGAACGGCCTCACCCCTGAATGAGGATAACCGGTCTTCGCGCGTCGCTCCCCGGGAATGTAACGGTGGGGCCGTGGTTGCCCTGAGGGGAGGTTGCTGCGCTAACGTTGACGGGCCCCGATGTCCTCCTCCCTCTCTCCGCGTATGCGCTGGCCTGGGGTCTCGATCAGAGCATGTCGATGAAGCCGACGCTGGTGCTGCCGCGCGCGCTGATGGTCACGGCCGCCGTCTCGGTTCTGGCCTTTCTCAACACCGCGGCGCTTAGGGCGCACTGGAACCTCGACGCCATCGGCACGAGCCGGCGTTACTGGGAAGACATGACGGTGGCGTTCAGTCTCTATGAAACGAAGGACTGGGGTCCCGCTCCGTCCGTATCCATCGACGATGCCATGGCGTCCAGGATCTACCGCCGTCTCCGGCAGCTTGTCCCCCCCGCGGCCGCGCGGTCCGACCTCCGCCCCTGGGAGTTCTGGCGCACCGTGGAGTTTCGGGACTTCCGGAACATCGCCCCGTTCGAGTTGCGGCATTCGGACGATACCGGGCGCTCCTACCTGTCTTTTCTGGGGTTTCGTGCGGTCGGCGGGATCGCCCCCTATCTCCCCTTGTGGCTTCCGTTCCTGGCCTTCGTGCCCCTGGTGTTCTGGATGATGGTCGAGTTTCTCCGCGCCCGGGAAGGGGCGGCGGGGGCCGTCTTTCTCGTTCTTGCCTCGTCGTCCGCCTATCTCCTCGAAGCCCTGACCCTTCCCTATTCGGCCGCGGGCTTTCACTTCCTCGCCGCACTGGTCATCGTCCCGCTGGCCTTGTTTGCGTTCGGCCCCCCGCCCACGGCCAGAGGGGTCTGGCTGCGGGTGGGACTGACCGCTATCGCTCTTCACGTTGCCGCCTGGTGCCGATCGAGCAGCATGATCTCGATGCCCGCTGCCGCACTTCTGCTGCTGATCGCCATCTTTCGGGCCGAGCAAAGATCCTCGTTGAAGAGGCGGGTCGCGCTGACGGCGGTCCTGCTCTGTGCGCTGGTCGCACCCCGGGCTCTGGCGCCTCCCCAGGCCCACGAGTTCTGGGTCGGGATGTGGGAGGGATTGGGAGATTTCGATCGCCAGTATGGCCACGGGTGGTCCGATCCTCTGGCCCGGGTCACCCTCGACCGGGAGGGGCACACGATGGAGACCCGCGGGCCGTACTGGACGGAGGAGACCGAGGCCATCTTCCGTCGCCTCGTTCTCAAGGATGTACGGGCCGACCCTGTCTGGTACGTGAAGATCCTGCTTCGCCGCGCGGTCGCGACGGTGACGCAGTGGCGGCTGCGGCCCACCATGCGGGATTCGGGATTGAGCTACCAGCCCTCTCAACACGAGGCCGAGGGCGTCACGGACACCTACTACAATTTCGTGAAGACGGCTGACGTCTTCACCGCGTCTGGCCGGACCTGGGAGGCGCCTCTTTCTTCGTTCTGGGTCGCGGCGGCCCTGTTCGTCGCTCTGGCCCTTCGCCGTCGCTCACCCGAGTGGCGTCGTCGCGTGGCCGTCACCCTGAGCTTCGCGCTCTCCGCCCTGTTAATGCCCGTCGCGGTCACCACGGCCTCCGGGATGGAAACCCAGGTCTTTGCCTTCTCCTTCTTTCTCTGTGCTGCCTTCGTCGGTTCGGAGGCCCTGAACCTGCTGCGGCGAAGGAAGACCGTATAGGGAGCCTGGCGCCCCCGGGCCCTGGGGTCACAGACGGATCCCGCCGATATCATCAGTCCTCATGCCAAAGCTCTCCGCGGTTCTGATCGCTCAGAACGAGGAAGACCGCATTGAGGCCGCTCTGCGCAGCGTGGCCTTTTGCGACGAGGTTCTGGTGGTCGATGGAGGCTCCTCGGACTCGACCGTGGCCCGCGTGAAGGCCAAAGGCGCCCGCCTCCTCGAACGACCGTTCGATGGATTCGTGGCCCAGAAGAACTTCGCCATCGATCACGCCCGGAACGACATCGTCCTGTCTCTCGATGCCGACGAAGAAGTGAGCGCGCCCCTGAGGAGGGATATCCAGGATGTCTGCGCGCTCGAGACGCTGCCCCTCCCGGGCTACCGGATTCCTCGCCTCACCCATTACCTTGGCCACGAAATTCGAGGCACGGACTGGTACCCCGATTGGCAGTTGCGGCTCTTCGACCGAAGGCGCGGGCGTTTCGTCGGCGATCTCGTTCATGAATCGGTGAGGGTCGACGGGCCGGTCGTGAGCCTCGCCGGGGAGATCATTCACCGGCCGTATCGAGATGAGGCCGATCACCTTCGCCGGATCGACCGGTACTCGACCCTCTGGGCCGAGGAAGCGTTTTCGAAGGGCCGCAAGGCGAGGCCGGGCCTGGGGGAGGCCGCGTCGGCCTTTGCCTTCGTTCGCAACTACGTCTTCAAAGGGGGCGTGCTTCTGGGCTCCGTGGGCTATCGGATCTCTCGCTTGAATGCCCGGTACGTGCGTCAGAAGTTCGCGAAATTGCGAGCCCTCGAGCTTTCGCGATCTCGGCCGCAATGAGAATCCTTCACGTCGACACCGCGACCGAATGGCGGGGCGGTCAGAATCAGATCGTGCTGACCGCGGAGGGGCAGATGGGTCGCGGCCACGATGTCCGGGTCTTCGCGAACGATCGAGGAGAACTCGCGGCCCGGGCCTCGAAGGCCGGGGTGCCCGTTCACTCTTCCTCCCTGGGACGAGGTGACATTTCGTGGTCGACCATCCGCGCCCTTCATCGCGCGGCGGGCGACTTCCTCCCCGAGGTGATTCACGTCCACGAGTCGCATGGCCTTCTCGGGGCCATTCTGGCCGCGGGTCGTGCGAGGTCCAGACCCCGACTGGTGTCAAGCCGTCGCGTGGATTTTCCTCTCGGGCTGATGTCGCGGTTGAAGTACGGCCGGATGGACCGGATTCTCGCGGTCAGTCGCGCGGTCCGGGATGTCCTCATCCACAGCGGCCTGGACCCGCGAAAGATCGCCCTGGTGCACGAGGGTGTAAAGGATCGTCCTGGTCGAGAAGGAGGTCGGGAGGCGCTCCTTGCGCTTGGCGTGCCCGCGGGGGCTCCCCTGGTCGGCAACGTGGCTCAGCTCGTCGATCACAAAGACCATGCGACCTTGCTTCGCGCCGCCACCCTGGTCCTGAAAACGAAGCCGGACTGTCGATTTCTGATTTGCGGCGATGGGCCCAGGAAGCGGGAACTCGTCTCCCTGGCGCAGACGCTCGGAATCGGCCATCGAGTGATCTTCGCCGGCTTCCGCAGCGATCTCGATGCTCTGATCCCCTGTTTCGACATCTTCTGCCTTTCCTCCCACCACGAGGGTCTGGGCACGTCCGTCCTGGACGCGATGTGCTTCGCCCGACCGGTGATCGCCACGCGGGCGGGCGGAATTCCAGACGCCGTGGTCGACGGCGAAACCGGGTGGCTCGTGGAGCCCCAGGATTACAAAGCCCTGGCCCGCGCCTTGACCGGGGCCCTGGATGCGCCTTCGGCGCGCCGGCGCTTCGGCGCTTCGGGCCGCGCCCGGTTCCTCGAGCGATGGACGAGTGCGGTCATGGTGGAGGCGACGCTTCTGGCCTACGTCTAGACCGGGCCCCCAGTGGCTCTGCAGAGACCCTGGCGAGCGGCGTTCCGCCTCTAGCCGAGAAGCCCGGACAGGAAGAGCGTCCCGAAGTGCAGAGTGAGGACCGCCTTGCCTTCGAACTTCCCGTGACCGGGCGTGATGTCGATGAGCATGTGCGAGGCTGGCGCGATCTTTCCGTCGAAGATGGATTCGAGCTTGATCACCTTCGCGGGGTCGGGTGCGGCGGGCCTTGGGGGGAGAGGGGCCGGGTAAAGGGCCATGGTCCAATCGGTCGCGCTTAGTTTGACCACTCCGATGACGTACTCGCCCGCGGCGAGCACGACCTTCTCCCCCGATTTCAGATCGGCGGAGAGTTTGAGCTTCGGCGCCCGCGGCGTGGTGAAGACGCCGACCACCGCGTCGATGGCCCGGGTCTCATTCGCCGGGGTCGTGTTGTACGTAATCACGGCCTGAACGCCGCCCGGAAGGTCCGCGGTGATGGTCTTGTTGAAATGGGGGTGAGCCGAGGCCGTGGCCCCGAGGGCGGCCAGAGTCAGGACGGCAACATTGCGCTTCATAGGGTTTCTTATCTCCTTGGTTCCGAACATGAGCTCCGAGGGGGGAGCTGTCTGTCGATGCTATATCTTGTGGCTCGCGATGAAGGACTTCCGGCAAGGCCTGCCCCCGGGCTCGACGGTGGTTCTGCTCGCCGTGGTTCTGGGAGCGTCCCTGCGCTTCACCGGAATCGCCTGGGGATTGCAGCACCCGCCCCACTCGGACGAGCAAGCCTACGTGCTCAATGTCAACGCCATGCTGGACGCGGGTGACCTGGATCATCGCTACTACTACTACCCGGGGCTTTTTTTCTATCTGCTCGCGCCGATTCTTGATCTTCTGGGGGAGGCTCGGCGCCATGGACCGGAGGCCTATCTCGCCTGCCGCGTGTTCGTCGCGACGATCGCCAGTCTCAACGTCTGGCTCGCGGGCGTAGTGGCAAGATCCTTGGGCGGTCCGTGGGCTGCGGCTTTCGCCTCGTTGTCCCTGGCCGTCTTTCCCCTGAGCACCTCGGTTGCTCATGAGGTCCGGCCGGATGTCTGCCTTGAGACCCTCGGACTCTTGAGCCTCCTCCTCTACGCCCGGGAGCGTTGGGAAAAGAAGGAGTTCTTCCTTTTCGCCCTCCTCGTCGGCTGCGCCACCGCCATCAAGTTCTCCGGACTGCTGTTCCTGAGCGGAACCACGGTCGCGGTCATCACCCGCAAGGCCGGTTTCAAGCGCTGGCTTCTCGCCTCGATGTTCGCGGGAGTCCTGGTGCTTCTGGCCACGCCCTATGCCTTCCTGCATGCCGACGCATTTCTGGGGAATCGCTCGGAGCTTGGCGTCTATTTTCACGGCTTCGCTGTTGAGGGTCTGTGGCGAAACGCTGCCACCTATGGAAAGGCGGTGCTCGCCCTGGGTGGTCCCCTTGGCGTTCTGATCGCTTTCCTCGGTTTCGCGAAAGTCGGACCTGCGCTGCGGACGGCATGGCTTCCCTGGCTCGCTCACTTTGCTCTGACCTTCGCGGTGTTCTCGCTCGCCTCCATCGCTTTTCCAAGACATCTCCTCCAGGTGACCGGCGGCCTGTGCGTGCTTCTCGGCCTGGGCCTGGCCCGAGTGGCCTTGGCCTCTCGCGCGGGTGCTTTGATTCTGGCCGCCCTCACCCTGGCCCTGCCCCTGCGCGCATCGACCGAGGCGGTTCTGGTCCAGGCTCGACCCTCCGCCCCGGATCGGGCCAGGCAGTGGATCGACCATCACATGAAGGGCGGGTCGGTCATTCTCGAGAGTCGCCGGGACGCGGCGATCGGTGCCCGGGCCGGCGAATCGGTCGGCGTCGATCGCTCTCGGTTCGAATTCCTAACTCCCGAAAGCCCGGTGCGGTCTGAACTTCGGTTGCTCATGCCGCACGCCGATCTGATCATCGTGGATGCGGATCGGTCCGCCACTTCTCTCTTCCTCGGCTCCACTGTGGCCTACGAGGCGGTGGGTGCGCGCGGCCGCCCCGTCTTGTCGCTTCTCGCGCCGGGAAATCGAGTTCATCCCGTCCTGGCCCAGCCGTCCTCGGTGTCCGCGTCCACGATCGAACGAACCGCCGCCCTGTTGGATGAGCGCTTCGCCACGGGATGGTCGACCCCCGGACCCATGACCGGCACGGAATGGATGGAATTCCGCTTCGAGAAGGCTCGCCGTTTGTGCCGCGCCGAAATTGACATGCCCTGGCCCGCGCGGGATCACGAACCGGAGCTCATGATTCGTTTAGCCGGGCCCGGGGGCGCGGGTTTCCGCGCCGTCCGCTCGGCCAACGCGCGTCCCAGTCGCGAGGACCAGGTGGCCTTCGGGCGGCCGCGCGGGCAGGCGCTCGTCTTCGAACCCGAATGGGCGGACTCGCTCCGCATCGAACAGAGAGGGGCGCGGACCGATTCGTGGGCGGTCAGCGAAGTCCGCCTGTTCGAGTGCCCGGATGATCCGGCGAATCCAGAACCTCGTCAGTAGGCGACGCGCAGAGACTGCCAGCCGTCTTCGGCGTGAGTCCGAATCACGGGACCGAGGCCCTCACGATCCCAGGCCGCCCGACTGGCCGAAGGCTGTGGACACGCCCCGGTCGCGACATAGGTGAGAGCCGCGGCGAGCGACACTTCCCGGGCGTCTCCCAGGGCATGGCCGATGTCATCCGCGGCCCGGCAGTCGGGCGCGAAGCCGTCGTAATAGTCGCCCTGGCCGAGCGCATTCTGCACGCTGAAACTCACCGGCCACAGCATCCTCTCGCAGATCCGAAAGCCGTACTGGCCCACCGGCTTGCCATAGGAGTTTTCACCCACCACGATGACGGGAATGAAGGGTTTGAGGGCGTTGATGATGAGTTCGCTCGCCGAGGCCGACGACTTGGTGGTGATGACGATCAAACGGCTGAGCGGGAAGGCGGAGGCCGGGCGCGGGAACCGGATGGCGTTGTTGCGTGAACCCTGCTTATCGTTGTGAACATACTGCGCGAAAATTTCGCCCGAAGTGCGATCGCCGCCGATAAGCCCGCCCAGATACTGAGCCACGGCCACGAGGCCCCCCCCGTTGTATCGGAGGTCCAGGACGAGCTCGGTGGCCGAGGCCGCCTTGAGTTGAGCGAAGGCGGCGTCGAGGGCCGCGTATGAGGGTTCGACGAAGTTCTTGAAGACGATGTACCCGGTCTTCCTTCCCCCGGCCTCATGGACCGCAACCAGGGGAACGGTGGGAATGGTGACCACCCGTTTGGCCATGGGGCCCGTTTTGGCTTCGCCCGCCGCATTCCTGAATGCGACGGTGACCGTGTAGCCAGCTTCCTCGCCGCCCCAGATGGTGTTCCACTCGCCATCCTCATACGTCTTCTGCACGCTCTTTCCGTTCACGGCGAGGATTTCGGTCCCTCGATCGAAACCCAGTTCGGCCGCGGGGGATCCGGGGAAGACGTCGGTGACCCGAAGCTCAAAGCCCACCGCGAACTTCATCGAGAAACCGAAGCCCAGGTACTGGGAATCGCCGTAGAAGGCCTGGCTCGCGGTGGCGCTCGAAATGTAGCTGAAGGTGTTGTCGATCGGGCGGTAGCGCACGAAGTCGAGCAGCGCCTCGGGGTCGGCGAACGTCGAAGGGCTCACGGAAGGAAGGTTGCGGTACCAGTAGTACCAGTCCTGCAGGGCCTGATAGGTGGTCTGGTTCTGGCCCGTGATCGAACAGTCCTGCGCTTGGGTGCTGGTGGCGAAAGCCGCGAGTACGAGGATGAGAAGTTTTCGCATGGGATCTCCGCGGTGGAATGGTATGCGAGGGCCTCGCTTCAACGGTAGAAGCGAAAATGGCGATACTTCAGAGCCACCAGTCCGCGCGGGGGTTGCCCTTTGGAGACGCCGCCTCTAACGTTAACGCGTTCCCCAGGCCATGCCCCGCTCCGTTCTCCATGTGTGCGACAAGTTTGGAGTTGCCGGATCCAGCATCCACGGGGTTTCGAGGTTGTTCGCCTGGTGGTTTCCAAGGTACGACCGCGCGCGCTACGTCCCCCATCTGGCCGGTCTCAAGCAGGAGGATGAGGCGACTCGCGCCCTGCGGGCCGAGGGGGTCTCTCTTGAGATGCTGGGCCGGAGCGCCTTCGATCCTCGCCTGATCTTCGACATCGGCCGGCAGATCCGTCGGACGGACGCGCGGATCCTGCATGTTCACGGGTACGCCGCTTCCAACTTCGGGCGGATCGCGGCTCGCCGGGCCGGAATACCTCTCGTTCTGCATGAACACTTCGCCGATCCGAACATGCCCGCCTACCAGAAGATCCCCGACTTCCTCCTGCGCGGGTTCACGGATCGGGCCATCGCGGTCAGCCAGTCGACCGCCGACTTTCTCGTGCAGGGACGTTTCGTGCCGAAGGATCGCGTCGAGGTTGTCTTCAACGGAGCCCCCCTCGATCAGTTCGCCCCCAGGCCCCGTGCCGAAGGCGACCTCATCCGCGCGGAGTTGGGGATTCCCATGGACGCTCCTTTGATCACGACGATTGGCCGCCTCAACACCCAGAAGGGCCACCAGACCCTGATCGCCGCCGCCGCCCGCGTGGTCTCCCGGTTTCCGGCGGTCCGCTTCCTGATCGCGGGCGATGGAGATCTGCTGGCCTCCTTAAGGACCCAGGCCGCCTCGCTCGCGATCTCACAAACCATCGTGTTCGTCGGCCATCGAACCGACGTTCCCGCCCTCCTGGCCGCGACCGACGTGTTCTGCATATCTTCGAACTACGAAGGCACGCCCCTCGTGCTTTTCGAGGCCATGGCCGGGGGCAAAGCCATAGTCTCGACCGCGGTGGACGGGTGTCGCGAAGTCATCGAAGAGGGACGGACCGGACTCCTCGTTCCTCCGAAAGATCCTGAAGCCCTGGCGCGGGCTTTATCGACCGTCCTGGGCGACTCGTCCATGCGATCCTCCCTCGGGCTTGCCGCCCGGGAAGCCTCAAGGCGCTATGACCTTAGGGAATGCGTGCGCGCCATGGAACGAATTTACGACGCTCTCCTGGCACCGGAGGGATCGCCGGCTTCGAAATGAACCGGGGCCGAAAGGGGTGAATGCGGTGGCCGGCACCAGCCTCGGCGCCCGCCGAGGCGGCGCACCCAGGAGGCCGCACCTAACCGCGCAATGGGGCTCGCATCATCAGATCGGTGACCACTCGGTTTCGGCCCGAGGCCTTGGCCTGATAGAGCGCGGCATCGGCGCTCCTGACCAGAGTCGCCTCATCGAACTCCGGTGGGTCGGCGGTGGAAACACCGAGGCTGATCGTGACCGGCTCGTTCCGGCCGGAATCGATCACCCCCACACTCTCTTCGATCCGCGACCGCAGCTTCTCCGCGAACTGCCGCGCGGCGTCAGCACCGGTGTGGGAAAGCAGGACCAGGAACTCCTCGCCCCCCCACCGGAAGAGAAGCTCCTGGGCCGAGAGAATCGCGGTGGCCTCGCGGGCGATATCCGCGAGGACGACATCGCCCCGGGCATGGCCGTACCGATCGTTGAAGGCCTTGAAACGGTCGACGTCGAAGAACACCACGGACAAGGAACGATTAAGACTCGCCGAGCGTTGGGCCTCCCGCAGAAAGAGCCGGCGGAAGGCGCGGCGATTGAGGCATCCCGTCAGTTCGTCGCGGAAGCTCTGCTCGCGGTGGTGAGCTCCCGACCCGGCGAGGGCCACGGTGAGGGCCATGGTGGTGATGAGGAGGACGAGGACGAACGTGCCGATGAACAGCCCCATCTCGCGCAGCCGGGGCAGGAGCGGATCGCCGCTCATGGTCACGGCGAAATCGGGGATTTCCAGGGCCCGGGCCAGCAGGCGAACGCCGAGAAAGACCAGGAGGCCGAGGGTAGCCCAGACGAAGGTCACCAGGAGGAAGATCCGGCTGGTCGACATGTCGCGTCTCGAGGGAACGGATATGGCGCGGTAGACGAACTTCTGAGGGCTCGGTCCGGCGAGCCAAAGGATCGGAGCGGTCAGAACCATCATCTGGAACACGTCTCCGGTAATCCAGCCGAGCCACAGCCGCTGGCCCTGCTCCAGAGGAACCTGGTGGGTGGCGTTGTAGAGCATGATGTCGACGGACGAAGCCGTGGCGGCGATGAGGGCGGCCGCCGCGAACAGGCCCCAATCCCGGAGCCGGGAGAGTCGAGGCTCCACTCTCAGAATCAGGACCAGGAACCACAGGAGCAGGAGTTCCGCAGGAGTGCCGAGGGCGAAGAGCGCCGCGCGAGGAACACTCAGCCCCCCGTAAACGCCGCTCGCCAGGGTGGAAAGATAGGCGGTGACCGCACCAAAAGCGGGCCCGATCCAAAGGGTCAGAAGCACGCCGATCATCACCGGGGGGTAGTAGGAGAAGCCGATCGTCCAGGAACCGAAGCGCAAGGGGAGGCCGCTCCAGTTGAACTCGGCTTCGGCTATGGCCAGCATCACCGACAGAATCGTGCTCGCCCCCCAGAGGGCGAGCACCTTCTGAACTCCGCGGCGTCGATAACTCCCCAGCACGACGTTCAGAGGCCACCACGAAAGACTTCGGCCCAGATCGACAGTGCGGTCGAGGGACAAGGAGGCTAGCGCTTTCCCCGCCTCGACTTTGCCGCCGCCTTTCGACGCGCGCCAAACGATCCGAGAAGCAGAGCGAAACCCGCAAACAAAAGAGCCCACACCCATCCCGCGAGCCAGGATCCGGTCACCCGACCGCGAACGAAGCCGAGAGCACCCGCCGAAACAAGCAGACCAAAAGGGACCAGAGTCAGAACCAGGAATCTCCTGGGCCAGGAGGGAGGCAGGAGATTCGGCAGAGCCCCCGCAAAGAGCGCGACCTCGGGCTCGGCGTAGAGGACTGCGGCGAAAGCGGAAGACCACGAGATCCGAAACCCCAACCGCACACCCTCCGAGCGAAGAGCCACAAGACCCGGCACGAGGGTTGCGATTCCTGCAAGCACGATGAGCCATCCCGGCCAGACGCTCCGGCCGATGACGAGCCAGGAATCCGATTGAGCCGAAGACGCGGCCGCCATATCAACTCCCTGGATCGTCGCGAATGCGACTTCGCCAAGGCGCGCCGCTTTGTGGTCCGGAGCCGACGGTCCACTGGGTGTCACGTTTGCATTGCGGGCGAGAAAACTCGCGGAGAACGCCCGGTCCGCCACCAGAATCACACCTAGCGAGGAGGCGTGGGCGCGTGCCGCGAGGGGATCGCATTCGGTCTCGAACGCCCGAATGAAAGACTGGGTCAGCAAACCAATCCCCGGGTCGTCGAACGAGAATTCGAGGGAGGCGGGCATGTTGTCAAGGGCGGCGGCCACCATGTCTCGCCCGGCGATCCCTCGCTTTCCGGACGAGGTGTCGCGAGCGCAGGAGGGGGCGATGAGGTAGGGAACGGGGCCGGCGTCTGAAAGGTCCGCGGCTTCCAGAACGACGACGCCATCGATCAGGCTTCGGTTCTTACCCAGAGCGCTCAAATAGTGGGCGAATCCTTCTCCCAAGGACTCCCCCCCGTCGAATGCGGCCAGGATCCAGGTCTTGGCCGGGCGAAGACGGGCAGCCTGCCTGCCGACCTCGATCAGAAGGGCGAGGCTGCGAGAACGGCCGGAGAAGTCCTGGGCGTCGCGCGGGGAGTCGAGGTGGGTGGCCACGATCAGAAGCCGATCGGTGCGACCGGGGAGGGTGGCCACTACATTCATCCCCGGGAGACCCTCGAAGTTGAATTCGTCCACGGTGGTCCGCGCGAGGCCCCCTTCCTTGAGTTTGGCCGCGACGAACTGAGCGGCCGCCTGATTTCGCGGCGACCCGAAGGGATGGGGTCCCAGCGCATTCAGGGTAGCACTCGTCTGCGCCATCGCCGCCGCATCGAAGGAGGCGGCGAGCAGGAAAGCCAAGGAAATCAAGAGGAGACGATTATAGGAGCGCCTTCGGGAGCGCGTTTCGTCGATCCGGCCCGCGCGGTGCGGCCGCTCCGTGAGCCAGGCGGGTTGTGCGACATGGTTGTGGGGCGATCCTGCAAGACCCGGTGGATGCCGGTGGCTGAGCTTGCGCTGCCCTGAGCCTGTCGAAGGGTCGAAGCCACCCCCAACGCCGGTCCCTTCGACGAGCTCAGGGACCGGATGCGATCGGCTTCCCCCGAACGTCACCGAGTACTTCAA
>JANODX010000193.1:0-8930 GCA_031412915.1 Vicinamibacteria bacterium
CGGTGACGTTCGGGGGAAGCCGATCGCATCCGGTCCCTGAGCTCGTCGAAGGGACCGGCGTTGGGGGTGGCTTCGACAAGCTCAGCCACCGGCATCCACCGGGTCTTGCAGGATCGCCCCACAACCATGTCGCACACCCCCGGGATCATGACTGCAGCCGTTGTCGGCCACAGGGTGCCCAGACACGACCTCCCACACGAGGCGCAGGCCGTGTTCCCGGGCGAAGAGGCGCAGGAAGAAGCTACTTGCGCACATGCCGCTCGAGCATTTGACGCCGCACCACGCCGCCGTACACGTTGCCGTCGGCATCGACCCCAACACCCTCGGCTCCCGCATGCTCGACGGCGAGCGGCTCCATGTCCTCGATGAACGCGGTCACCGAGCCATCCTTCGCGCTGCCGATGCGAATGCCTTTCTTGATGCCGGGCCGCTCGTGGGCGCCGGTATCGCGCCCGCCGGATTCGGAGTCGGCCACGTAGATCGTGTCGTCCCGGGTGATCGCGATGCCGCTGGGCCGGCCGAACTGCCGCCATTCCTCGAGGAAGCGTCCGGTCTGATCGAAGATCTGGATGCGGTTGTTTTCGCGGTCGCCCACGAAGAGGCGGCCGCGAGAGTCCATGGCCATCGTGTGGGGCTCGCTGAACTGGCCGGGACCCGCACCCTTGGTACCCCACTCGCCGATGTACTTACCGTCCTTCGTGAAGTGGACCACGCGGTTGTTGGTCCCGCCGCGGTGGCTGTCGCTCACGAAGAGTTCGCCGTTTGGCGCCACGACCACGTCGGTGGGCTGGTCGAAGTGCGCCGCTCCGGAGCCGCTCACGCCCTTCGTCCCCAGGGTCATCAGCACCTTGCCCTCCGGGCTGAGCTTGAGCGCCTGGTGGCCGATGTCGTGGCCGCCGCGCGCATCGGTCATCCAGAGATTGCCGTCACGGTCCACGGCGCCGCCGTGCGGGAAGTTGAACAGCCCGACGCCGAAGCTGCGCAGGAGCTTGCCGGCCCGGTCGAAGACCAGGATGGGGGGCTCGGTTCGGCCTTCGCAGGAGTTGTTCACGCACCGGTGCACGACGTAGATCGTGCCGTCGGGCGCGGGCTCGATGGCCGTCACCGCGGCCCACTTCACACCCGGGGGAAGCTGGCCCCAGTCGCGCGTGGTGAGGTACTCCTGCCTCAGATCGTTCCGAGGCGCGGACTGAGCGCGCGCCGATCGTGGCGGCGCGACGATCGCGAGTGCTGCGACCAGGACGGCCGGCAAGGATTTTCGCATGTGTCGCCTCCACCGCGACGCGCGGCCTATCGCGATTGTATCGCGTCATAAAGCCGCCCCGCCCAAGCGCCCGGTTGGGTGTGCGACATGGTTGTGGGGCGATCCTGGAAGACCCGGTGGATGCCGGTGGCTGAGCTTGTCGAAGCCACCCCCAACGCCGGTCCCTTCGACGAGCTCAGGGACCGGATGCGATCGGCTTCCCCCGAACGTCACCGAGTACTTCAATACGGACCTCCCTCAGCGAGCGCCCGACAGCCTCGTTACTATGGACCGCTTCGCCTGGCGCGAACTGACGCTCTCCACCCACAAACATGTCGCACACCCCGCCCGGTTCTACGACGCGGCCGCCCCGACGGGTGTATTGTCAAGTGGAGGTATTTTCGATCCTTCGACCCTGCGGACGCGCATCCGGCGGGTGGACATCCACTCCACCCGCTACGCCATCAAGGGCGGCTCGCCTCGCCGTTGCCTCGCCATGAATGAGAGGCCCGGTGCGACGTGGGGGAGCCGGCGGGCCCGCTTTGTCTCCTTGAGCCGTAGACTCGGGTTTCGGGGCCTGCGGCCGTTCGGCTGCCGGGATTGGCTTGCGGTCGCGGCCCTGGTTCTCGGAACCGCGCAGGGTGGGCAGGCCGCGACGGTGGGCCTGATCAGGATCGATGGGGCCATCGGCCCGGCGACCGAGAGCTACATCGCCCGCGCGATCGATCTGTCCGGGGCGCGAGGGGACGAGTGCCTGGTGATCCAGCTCGACACCCCGGGCGGACTGCTCGAATCCACGAAGCAGATCACCCGATTGTTCTACGAGTCGAAGGCCCCGATCGTCGTCTATGTGGCGCCCACCCATGCGAGCGCGGGCAGCGCGGGCGCCTTCATCACCATGGCCGCGCAGATCGCCGCCATGGCCCCCAACACCACCATTGGCGCCGCGCATCCGGTCTCCATCGGGGGCGGCGGGGAGGGCGAAAAAGCCGATGACGTGATGAAGAAGAAGATGGAGCAATTCGCGGCCAGCTTCATCGAGTCCATCGCGAACAAGCGCCACCGCAACGTCGAGTGGGCCCGCTCCGCGGTCATCGAAAGCGCGGCCATCACCGCGGAAAAGGCGCTGGAGCTGAACGTCATCGACCTCATCGCCGACGACCTGCCCGACCTGCTCAGGAAACTGGACGGGCGCAGCGCCGCGGAGAAGACTCTGCGGACGGCGGGGGCCAGGGTGGTGGAGATCCCCATGACCGTGTGGGAGAGGTTCGCGCAACGCGTCCTGCGCCCGGAAGTGTTGTTCATCCTGATGCTGGTGGTGATCTACGGGATCATCGGGGAACTGAGCACTCCGGGAGCGATCCTGCCCGGGGTCGCGGGGGCGATCGCGCTCGTCCTCGTGCTGTACATGTCGGCGATTCTGCCCGTCAACCTGGCCGGAATCGCCCTCATCGTCCTGGCCCTGGCGCTGTTCATCGCGGATATCTACACCCCGACCCACGGGGTGCTGACCGTGGGGGGCATGGTGTCGTTCTTCCTGGGGGCGCTCATGCTCTTCGACCGGGCCGAGCCGGAATTCCGGCTTTCGCTTTCGGTCATCATCCCCGCCACTGTGATCACCGCTCTCTTCTTCATGGTGATCGTGGGGGCCGGACTGCGGGCGCAGTTCCTGCCCGTGCGCGCGGGCCCGCAGACCATGCTGGGCAAGGCGGCGCCGGCTCTGTCTCCCATTGACGCGGGCGGGGGAACCGTACTCATCGAAGGCGAACGGTGGCGGGCCGTGAGTGAATCGCCGGTCGCCAGGGACCAGGAAGTCGAAATCGTCGGGATCGAGGGACTGACCCTGAAAGTGAAGCCCAGAAACTGAGCGGAGAAGATCATGAATGAACTCATCGCCGTACTCCTGAGACTCGGGGGCTGGACCCTGGTGGCGGTGGTCATCGCCGCGCTGGTCCTGCCCCAGGCGTTGCGCATCCTGCGCGAATACGAGCGCGGGGTCATCTTCCGCCTCGGCAAGCTCCACGTGCGCGGGGCCAAGGGGCCGGGCCTGATCTTCCTCATCCCCATGGTGGACCGCATGGTGAAGATGGATCTGCGCATCGTCACGATCGACGTGCCCAAACAGGAAATCATGACCCGGGACAACGTGCCCGCCACGGTGGACGCGGTGGTCTATTTCCGGGTGGTGGATCCGGTGGCGGCGGTGGTCAAGGTGGAGAACTTCCTGAAGGCCACCTCGCTCATTGCGCAGACCACGTTGCGCAGCGTGCTCGGTCAGTCCCCGCTCGACGATCTGCTTTCGCAGCGCGAGGTGATCAACCAGAAGCTGCAGGAGATCATCGACAAGCAGACGGAGCCTTGGGGTGTGAAAGTCACCGCGGTCGAAGTCAAGGATGTCTCCTTGCCCGACAGCATGAAGCGGGCGATGGCCAAGCAGGCGGAGGCCGAGCGCGAGCGCCGCGCAAAGATCGTCAATGCCGAGGGCGAATTCCAGGCCGCGGAGAAGATGGTTCAAGCCGCCGGTCTGATCAGCAAGGAGCCGATCGCTCTGCAACTGCGCTTCCTGCAGACCATGCGGGAGATTTCGAGCGAGCACAACACGACCACTTTCCTGCCCGTTCCGATCGACTTGTTCACGCCATTCATGAAGAAGGGCTGAGCGAAGAGCCCCAGTGTTGGTCCCTGAGCTCGTCGAAGGGTGGTCCCTGAGCTTGTCGAACGGTCGAAGGGTGGTCCCTCAGCTTACCTGCGCTGAGCTTGTCGAAGCGTCGAAGGGTGGTCCCTGAGCTCGTCGAAGGGACCATCGATAACTGCGAACGCGCGCGAAGGGTGGTGAAGCTGCGGCCGAGGGGCTGGTCCTCGCCTCACCTACGTGGGGCGCAACTGCGTCCACCAATGAATGGAGCGGGGCATACCGCCCCGCGTTGTCTTAGAGGATGCCTGGGCCCCAAGGGCCGGCTTCGCGCCGCCCCCCTCCGTTCGGCGAGGCCCCTCGGCCTCCGCTTGCAATACTGCGCGCGATGCATGAGCGTCTCCGCTGCGTCGAGGCCGCCATCAGGTTGTGGCCGAGGGGCGCGCCTGGAACGGAGTGGGCCGCGAGGCTCCTTTGAAAGTACGTGGGGTGGGGGCCCCGCGCCGTTACTTGGAAACGCCATGCGGCCCACGGACGTGAAGGCGCGTCCGGCCCCTCGGCCGCAACCGCTTCGGCCTCGCCGTCCCGCCGGTCGGCAAGACTGTCGGCCAGGCACGCGAGCGTGCGGGAGGTGCTTGCGAGCGCGATCCTGTTTTCTATTCGGCCTATCATTCCCGGATGATGGCAACCCCCCGTCGCTTGCTCTGCGCGCTCATGACCCTCCTCTGGCTTACCGCGGGAGGGTCTTTCCCCGGGGCGCTCGCTCAGGAGGCGAGCACGGATCCTCGTCCCGCGCCGCCCCGGGCCGAGGGGGACGGGCCCTTCGATCGGCTCATCATTCGAAATGCGACGGTCATCGACGGCACCGGCGCGCCGCCGCGAGGCCCGGTGGACATCGTGGTCGAGCGCAACCGGATCACCGCGGTGGTGGCCGTCGGAGCGACCGCGGGCGACATGCGCCCGAGCGGAAGGCCCGAGAAGGCCTCGAAGGAGATCGACGCGACCGGTATGTACGTGTTGCCTGGATTCGTCGATCTGCATGTGCACAACGGGGATCTCCCCAAAACACCCGATTCCGAGTACGTCTACAAGCTCTGGATGGCCCACGGAATCACGACTGCCCGTGGAGTCCCCTTTGCCTCCCCCGAATTTTCCGCGAGCGAGAAGGCCAGGAGCGCGCGGAACGAGATCACCGCCCCGCGAATGTTCAACTATCGCCTCCCTTTCGACGAGTGGGAGGGCACCATCGAGACGCCCGAGAAGGCGCGGGCGTGGGTGCAGATGGCGGCGAAGACCGGTATCGATGGCCTGAAGCTCACCGCGTACCCGCCCGACATCATGGGAGCACTTCTCGACGAGGCGAAAAAGCTGGGCCTGGGATCGACCGCGCACCTCTCTCAACAAGGCGTCGCCGAGATGAACGCCCTCGATGCCGCCCGGCTCGGGCTCGGCGCCCTCACGCACTTCTACGGACTCTTCGAAGCCCTCTACGACGGTCACGACCTCCAGCCGTGGCCAAAGGATCACAACCACGCCGACGAGCAGCAGCGTTTCTCTCAGGTGGCGCGCCAGTGGGACCTGGTTCACAAGCAGGGAAGCCCGGAATGGAAGGCCCTGCTCACGGAGTTCAAGTCGCTCGGCCTCATCCTCGATCCCACCATGACCGCGTACCTCGCCAGTCGCAACGTCATGTACCGCCGCAACGCCGACTGGCACGAGAAGTACACCCTGCCGTCGCTGTGGGATTTTTATTCGCCTTCGCGCTTGAACCACGGCTCGTACTACTTCGACTGGACGAGCGGGGACGAAGCGGCCTGGCGGAGCTTCTACCGGGTGTGGATGGACTTCCTCAACGACTACAAGAACATGGGCGGTCGGGTCACGGTCAGCTCGGACGCGGGTTACATCTACAACACCTTCGGCTTCTCCACCATCGAAGAGATGGAGTTGTTGCAGGAAGCGGGGTTCCATCCCCTGGAAGTGATTCGCGGGGCGACCCTGCACGGGGCCCAGGCGCTCTTCGAGCCGAAGAAGAAGCCGATCGAGTTCGGCGTGGTGCGGGCGGGCCTGCTCGCCGATCTGGTCATCGTGCCCGAGAACCCGGTGGCCAACCTCAAGGTGCTGTACGGGAGGGGCGCGGTGCGCCTGAATGAAAAGACCGGAAAGGCCGAGCGCGTGGGCGGAATCAAGTACACGATCAAGGACGGCATCGTCTACGACGCCCGGCAACTCCTGGCCGATGTGGCGAGGATGGTGGAGAAGCAAAAGGCCGAGCGCGGCATCACCCGGCTGCCCCTCGTCGACTTCGCGCCGGGACGGCGATAACGGAAGGCTGGAGGGTCATGCGCTCGATCACCCTGCCGCTTTTCGCGGTTGTACTCACCTTCGGCGGAGCGGCCGGCCTGGCCGCGATCCAGTCGCCGCCGACGCGCCCGTCGGCCACTCTCCTCGCCCGAACACCGCCCATGGGGTTCAATACCTGGAACAAGTTCGGCTGCAATGTCAGTGAGCAGCTGATTCGCGAGACCGCCGACGCGATGGCGAGAAACGGCATGCGGGACGCCGGGTACGTCTATGTCGTCATCGACGACTGCTGGCAGGTGTCGCGTGACCCCGATGGCCGCATCGTGGCCGATCCGCAGCGGTTCCCCGGAGGCATGAAGGCCCTGGCCGACTATGTCCATGGGCAGGGTTTGAAGTTCGGCCTGTACACCGATCTCGGGACGAAGACCTGCGAGGGCCGGCCGGGCTCGCTCGGCTATCACGACATCGACGCCCGCACCTACGCGGAGTGGGGGATCGACTACATCAAAGTGGACTGGTGCAACGCCGACGACCTCGACGCGCGCACGCACTACACGATGTTTCGCGATGCGCTCAGCAAGACCGGGCGAAAGATCGTGCTCAGTATCTGCGAGTGGGGACGCAATCGTCCGTGGGAGTGGGCCGCGGGCGTGGGCCAGTTGTGGCGGACCACGTCGGATATCCGAGACACCTGGGAGAGTGTGGTGTGGATTCTGAACGCGAACGAGGCGCACGCCGGTGTCGCGGGTCCGGGGCACTGGAACGATCCCGACATGCTCGAAGTGGGCAACGGAGGCATGACGGCCGAGGAATACCGGTCGCACTTTTCGATGTGGGCGATGATGGCCGCCCCCCTGATCACCGGAAACGACCTGCGCGCGATGAGCGCGGAAACGAAATCGATCCTGCTCAACCACGAAGTGATCGCGATCGATCAGGATCCGCTGGGCGCCCAGGGGCGCAAGGTCCTCGACCGCGGCTACGGCTCTCAGGTGTGGGTCAAACCCCTAACCGACGGGTCACGCGCGGTGGCGGTATTGAACCTTGCGGACAAGGAGGCTGATCTTTATCTGCGCTGGTCCGACATTGGTCTGCCCCAAGGAGCCGCGAGCGTCCGCGACGTGTGGTCGCATCAGGACCTGCCCCCGCACACCGACACCGGCAGGCACTTCGATGAACGGCTCAAGTTGAAAGTGCCCGGGCACGGCGTCGCCATGCTGCGCGTGAGGACGATGGTCAGATAGACGTTTCCTGACCACCACCGACTACGACTTGAGGATCGATCCGATCACGGCCCCCGCGAGCAGGTTGTCGATCATGTAGATCCCGCCCTGGCACCATGCGAGGTAATAGGGGTAGCCGTCGACCACCAGCGGGTCGTAGAAGCGCGCGAAGAAAACGACGAGCCCGAGGAAGAATCCGAAACTCAGGCCCCCTTTCCAGCCCGCCGCCCAGCTCCCGCGCGTCCGTGCGAAAAGGAGCGCGGCCATCAGGCAGGTGGTGACGGCGACGAGCAGGAACCAGGCCGGATTGGCCTGGGTCTGCGTGTACACCTGGCTCAGGCGCTGGTAGGTTGCTGCCATCACCATCCCGTGCATCACGAAGTCCGAAATCCAGTTGACGATCCCGGCGGCCACGCCGGCGAGCGCGATGCGAGTCCAGTTCATGCTCTCTCCTTAATCTCGTTTGTGCAGGGGGGCCACCGCGTCCCGCCGCGGCGAATCGGCCCGAGGTGGCTTGCGGTTAAGTAGAGGAAAGCTACGCCCCGGCGCGTCGGGTGTCAACTGACTTGGGAGGCTTTCATGTTATGAGCCGTCCAGGCAGACTCAAACCGGACGGGTGGCCCAGAACACGAAGAACGTGAGCGTCGCGAGCAGCCCCGCCACCAGCAGGGTCATCAGTCGCAAGCCGCGATACACGCGGCGCAGCGCCTTGCCCTTTGCCTCATTCTTGAGGGCGAGGCTGTAATGCTGGGCCGCGAGCTCAGAGTTGAGCTGGCCGATGCGCAGCTCCGACCACGCCCCGAGGTGCGCCTCGGCTGATCGTTTCAAGGCGTCCTCGTAGTAGCGGACGCCCAGCGGGGCGTCCTTCAAGGCGCCTTCGCCGACCGGTAGCCGCGGCCGGAACTTGCGGGGTCGCAGTGTCTCCACCGCATGCAGCAGAAAATAGACCCCCACGACACCGTAGGCCGCGAACGCGACCGCCAACCACGGCCGGATGGGGGCAGGCACCGACCCGATCAGATCCGTCCGCGTCGCCACCACGAACAGCACGGCGTTCAGCGCGCCCATCAGGATCAAGGAGAAGCGGGCCTCGGTGTTGGCGATGTCGATCAGGTCGTACGCCTCTTCCACCGCGTCGTTCAAGGCCCGGTAGCGCTCCCAGGTGTCGAGGCGACGGCCCCCGTCGTGGCGGCGCCCTTCCTTGGGCGAATTCCTCGTCTCATCCTCGGCCGACAACGTCGGTGCTTCGGACAAGAGGTCGTCGCCTGAATCATGATTCCGATGGAGCCGACGCTCTGACATGGCGCGGAGCTTACTCGGATGGGGCTTCTCTTTGAGCCGCAGCGTCTCCAGGCAGGTGTGCGACATGGTTGTGGGGCGATCCTGGAAGACCCGGTGGATGCCGGTGGCTGAGCTTGCGCTGCCCTGAGCCTGTCGAAGGGTCGAAGCCACCCCCAACGCCGGTCCCTTCGACGAGCTCAGGGACCGGATGCGATCGGCTTCCCCCGAACGTCACCGAGTACTTCAA
>JANODX010000194.1:0-9489 GCA_031412915.1 Vicinamibacteria bacterium
CGACAATCACCCATGGAGGCAGATGATTGTCATCGTCTGGATTGAGGTGTTCGATGACCTCCTCCAGGAGTCCGATCTGTTGCAGGTCGTCGGGGGCATCGAGCCTGAGTTGGTCAACTCGCCGTTGAAGGATGCTGATCAGTTTCTGGTTTTGTTGGCCCGGTTGATCAGCAAGTGCCGGTAGGATCTCGCTGGTAAACAAATCCGCAGCATCTGTTTTCAATCGTTCGGTACGCAGGACGATGCGCGCGGGTGATTCGCTGATGGCAATTCCAGTCAGCTGCGTTCCGTCAGCAAGGATGGCGACGTCACAGACGCGATCACGATAGGATTTCGCTGCCAGCTCTTTGACTTGCGCGCAGACAGAAACCGGCAATACTCCGATGCCCAACGCCAGACCTGCAAGCAGGGATCGGGAAAAGTGGAATCTACGCGATGCCGTCAGGGCTTGCATTTAGGCAACTCCGGTGCGTGAATTGAATTCAGCCTGATCGTTAAGGACTGAGACAGAAATAAGTGGGGCACGATTCCATCGTGCCGGGTACGTTGAAAACGTGCCCCACGTCCAGATGACGACAGTTATTTCTGCGCCGGTCTTAAACACATTGTGGAATGACAGATTGTGTTGTCGTTTTGCAACGCCATCATGTTAAGAAGTCTGAACAACTTCTATCGCATAATAAACCAGATCGTTCAAAATGGCTCAAATAAAGCGGTTTGTGATCCCGGCGCGACGTTTGCTTTGAGGTTTCCAGATCGCCGACTAATCTTCCACAGATTGTACCACGATGCAGGGCAATACAGATTCGAAAACAATACCACCGGCATGGCTGCGGTGGTTTGTGAACGATGCCGCTCACGGGATCATGGATCGCCAGGCGGCAGCACCCCTACACCCGAACCGACAGTTGCCCAAGCTGCGCCAGCAGCGGCCGCACCCGCGGCTGCTCCTGCTCAGGAAGCTGGCAAAGGCCGCCTAGATGTGGTGAACGCCGTCGGAGTGAAACACAAAGACGTCCCCCGATTCCACCGGAATCGATACCTCGTCGTACTGAACGTTGTCGAACAGGCCCAGCGGAACTCCGGGGAGGACGATGGGCCCGGCCTTCTTTTGGGACGCCTTGAAGTGAATCGGATAGGGCAAGCCCGAGTTTGAGATCCGAACTTCGTTCGAATGGAAGTCGAAGATCGCGAAGGTCAGGGCGCAATAGAGTCCTTCGACGGCTCGACGGATGAGCGTACGATTGGCCCGAAAAAGAATCTCCTTCGGCGCCGCTTTCTGAAAGGCGCGGGCGCGGATGGTGCCGGAGGTGAACGCTCCGAACAGAGCCGCCGGAACGCCTTTGCCGGCCACGTCTCCGATGGACAGACCCAGGCGGTTCTCATCGAGGTCGTAGAAGTCGAAGAGATCGCCGGCCAGTTCGCGCGCGGGGAGGAAGTGAGCGGAAGCATCCCACCGAGCACCCTTCGGAGACTCTTCCGGGAAGAGGCCTTCCTGAATGCGCTGAGCGATCGCGAGTTCCTTCCGATAGCGCGTCTCGCGTTTCGAAATGTCCTCATAGAGCCGCGCATTTTCGATCGCCACCGCCACCTGCGACGCTAGCGGGGTCAGCACCTTGATGTGCTCGTGGGTGAATCGATCCAGTTCCCTCGATTCGAGGTCGAAAACACCGACCACCCGGCCCTTGAAAACTAGCGGTATGACCAGTTCCGATCGCACGTCCGGCTCCACCGCGATATACCGCGGGTCCTTTCGAACATCGCCCACGATGACCGGCTCTTTCGAACTGGCCGCGGCCCCGGTCAAGCCCTCGCTGAGCGCGATGCGTCGTCTCGGCACGATCGTGGCCATCTGGCGCGCGGTCTTCAGCACCAGCTCGTCAGCCCTCTCGTCCACCAGGAAGATGGCGAACATTTCGTAGTCCACCACCCGGTGCACGAGTTCGGCTACGTGATCGCACAGCGCATCCAGGTCCAGAATCGCGCCCATCTCCTTGCCCGCTTCGTAGAGCATGGAAAGAAGCCCCGCGTACCAGCGCGCGTCGCGATGGAGGTTGGCGTTCTCGATGGCGGTGGCGAGGTTCCGGGCGATCATCTGGATGATGGAAACGCCGCGCTTGCCGAAGGTCCGGCTCTGGTTGGCCTCGAGCCCCAGCACGCCCACGAGCCGGTCCCCGTACAGAAGGGGCTGAGTGAGGACGTGAATGGAGTCGTGAGCCCGGACCAGGGCCTCGAGTTTCTGAGTGGTTTCGATGACCTGGGCGCCCCCGGTGACGGGATTGGAAAGAGCCTTCGTTTCGCCCTCGCCATGCGCCACCCGGAGCCTTCCCTCGTGAACCACGTAGAGCAGCAGCGCCTCGTACTTCACCAGGCTTCGAAGCTGTTGGGCTATGGCCGGGAGAAGGGTGTCCGGATCCAGAACGGACTCGATCTGAGCCACGGCCGGAAGAATCCGGGCAACTTCGGATTCGGTGAGAGAGTCTCCTTCGTTGTGGTTCGACACGGAACCCGCGATGCTACCGCGCCTTGGTCGAATAGACTTCCTTGCCTCCATGAGCGAGTTCAGCCTGCCCATCGATATCGAAGGCATCAAGAAGATCCTTCCTCATCGCCATCCGTTTCTTTTTGTCGATCGAATCATCGCCCTGGAGCCCGACAAACGGATCTTGGGGATCAAGAACGTGACGTCCGACGAGCGGTACTTCATCGCGGGCCCTGGCGGCATTCCCGTTCTGCCGGCGTCGATCCTCACCGAGGCCCTGGCCCAGGTGGGGGCGGTTCTGGTCCTTTCGAAGCCCGAGAATCGGCGCCGCCTGGTCTATTTCATGGGAATCGACCGGGTGCGCTATCGGCGCCCGGTCCGTGCCGGCGACACCGTGGAGCTCGAAGGAATTGTCTTGCGACTGCGCACGAAAATGGGCTCGTTTCGGGGCATTGCCCGCGTGAACGGCGTGGTGGTTTGCGAAGGCCAGATGACGTTCGCTATGGGAGACGCTGTCCCTGAACCACCGGTCTAGTCCGCCGCGCCGTGTTGTCAGTCTCCCCCGTGCTCTATCGAAGCTCGGTCTGTGCTCGCGGACTCAGGCCTTCGAGTGCATTGAGGCCGGTCGTGTTGAGGTCAATGGCCGTGTTTCGAAGGACGCCTCGCTCCGGGTGTCGCTTGAACGCGACCGCATCTCGGTCGATGGAAAGGCCGCGAAGGAATCGCGCGAGCCGATCGTGATCGCCTTGCACAAACCGGTCGGCTACGTCACTACCCGTTCGGATCCGCAAGGACGGAAAACTGTCTACGAGTTGCTTCCCAAGCTGGACCGCTTCGTGTTTCCGGTCGGCCGGCTGGACAAGGAGACGTCGGGCCTCCTGATCCTGACGGACGACCAGCGCCTGGGCGAGGCCCTGACGAACCCGGATAGCCACGTCCCCAAGACCTACGAAGTCCTGGTTGATCACGTACCCGACGAGTCTCAACTCAAAGCCCTTCGCGGTCGCCTCGACATCGGCCGGGGCGAGACCACGAGAGGCGCGCAGGTCGACCTTCTCGGTGACAGAACCGAAGGCCCATCGCTTAAACTTGTTCTGGATGAGGGCAAGAACCGGCAGATTCGACGAATGCTTTCTGCGGTGGGCCTGTCGGTTCTGAAGCTGTCAAGGGTCGCGATTGGCGGTTGTGAACTGGGCCCGATGGCCCCAGGAGACTACCGCTTCCTTTCGGAAGCAGACCAGGTTGGCCTCGCTCGGGGAAGGGCATGAGACAGAGACTGATTTCCGCCGGGTCGAGCGCGCTTTGGTTGGGCCTCGTTTGTGCCTTGACCGGAGCGGTCGCTGACGCAGTCGTGCTTTCCCGCTCGCCATCCTTCGGAACCCTGGCCTTCTATTTCTTCTGCGGGTGGGCAGCCGGCTTAGCCTACGGGGTTCTCAGCAACCGGGTGGTCCTGAGCTTGCCTGCGCTGAGCTCGTCGAAGCGTCGAAGGGTGGTCCCTGAGCTCGTCGAAGGGCCCTTCAAGAACCGCAAGTTCCAGGCACCGTGTTTCTCCCAGACGGTGACGGACGGAATCCGTCCTCGGGCGATACAATCACTGTTGCCATGACCGCCACGGCTCTCGATGTCGTCGTCGTCTTCGAAGACGGCGTTTTGAAACCCGAGGGAAACACTCGCTTCGCAGGGGTCCTCCAGGACAGTAAGCGCTACAAGGCTCACCTCGAACCTGTGCCTGCGGAGGCGCCGGTCGTCAACGACGACCCGACAGGATGGAAGACAGCCAGGGCGCTGAAGGGCTGCATCACCAGCACCGTCTCTGATGCAGCGAGGAATCACGACAAGTACCTGTACGACGCCGATTGATCCTCGTAGATACCAGCTTCTTCTTCGCTTTCTTCGCGAGCAACGACGAAGACCACGATCGGGCCGTCGCAGCGCTCGATGAGTTCGAAGGCCGCCTGTTGCCCGAGATTCTCGTCACAACCGACATCATCGTCATCGAAACCATCACGCTGGCTCGACGCCGGGCATCGCACAAGGCGGCTGCATATATCGGCGAGCATTTGTACAGCGAGAAACTCGCCCACATCTACCGAACGAGTTTTGAGGAACATCGCGCGGCTTTTGAATACTTCAAGCGATACGACGACAAGAAGTACAGCGCGGTGGATTGCCTTAGCTTCATCGTGATGGAGAAACTCGAACTCGCCGAGGCGCTGACTCTCGACGCCGACTTCTCGCATCGTTTCACCGTTCGACCCGGACTCCTGTAGCCCCAGTCGTCGGTCCGGAACCCGGGTGTGGTAAGGCTCGGCGCCTTATCCGTGGTCACGAAGGGTACGGCGCTTCGGGGACAACGAAGCGATCTCGGACACGACGCGGGAATAAACTGAACCAGTGACCGAAGACCTGCCCGACTGGGAGCGGCTGTTGGCTGCAGAGCGCCACGTACAGGCTCTGTCCCGGGCTCCGTTGCAGCCGAACCGGCAGTCATGAGCACCCGGCTTGCAGGTTCGAAGGCCTTCTGGAACCGGTCGTCGGTGGATCTGCGCAGCGACGAACAGCTTGCGCAGTTGATGGATCGCGGCAGTGTCGCCGACTGGGCCGTTCTTCGCGACCTGGCGCTTTCTGATGCGGTCCTGCGAGCGCGGATGCGAGAGATCGTCGAGCGCGTGGAGATCGGTTTTCCGGGCTTCTGGCTCGCGCTTCTTGAAGGCATGGGAGAGCCGGTCGATTGGGACAAGCCGCTACCCAAAGACCAGAGCCTCTAGAGATCGTTCACCGGCTGCCACCGACTTGACGCCAGGCACATCGCCGGGACCGCGGTGATTCCCTCGCTGAGCGGCCAGGGCTCACCCTCGCCGTGGCAAACAACGTACAAGTGGTCCAGACCCAGCACCTCGCGGGATGAGCGCATCGAAGCCGTCACTTTGGGTGAGCGCGTCAACTTGAATTCGAAGCCCAGGCGGCGGCCGTTGCGATGAATGAGCAAGTCCAGTTCGGCGCCGGTATGCACGCTCCAGAAGAACGCCTCGCCGCGGCGTGCACCGGTGCGGCGAACGATTTCGTGCAACATGAATCCCTCGAAAGACGCCCCGCATTTCGGGTGGGCCAGCAACTCATCCATGGTTCCTACGGCCAGCAGGCTGTGAAAGATGCCCGTATCCGCCAGATACACCTTGGGCGATTTCACCTCGCGCTTGCCCAGATTGGTGTGCCATGGCGGCAGGCGGAACGCCATGAATGTGCCCTCCAGGACATCCAGGTAGCGAGACACCGTCTTGCCGCTCACCCCCATCGCCCGCGCCAACTCGCTGCCGTTCCAGGTTTGCCCGTGGTAGTGGGCGAGCATGGTCCAGAAACGCCGGAGGGTCATGGCCGGAAGACTGATACCCAGTTGCGGCAGGTCTCGCTCCAGGTAGGTTCGGATGAACGCATCACGCCAGGCGCGGCTTCCCGCCGAATTCCTGGCCAGCAGGGAACGGGGAAAACCACCTCGCAGCCAGCGGTTGTCGAGCCAGCCGGAGCCGGCCTGGGCTGGTGCGATTTCCTCGAGCGCCAAGCCATCGAGTTCATGAAACGCCACCCGGCCAGCCAGGGTTTCCGCGGTATGACGAAGCAGTTCCGGCGCGGCGCTGCCGAGCAGCAGAAAACGGGCGGGCGAATCCGGGCGGTCAGCAAGCACGCGCAACAGTGGAAACAGATCAGGCCGCCTCTGAATCTCGTCCAGGACCACCAGGCCGGTCAGCGGGCGCAACGCAAAGGACGGGTCACTCAAACGCGCCTGGTCGTCCGGGTCTTCGAGATCGAATTGGCGCACCGGTCCATCCCACCGTGCGGCCACCTGACCCGCCAAGGTGGTTTTGCCAACCTGCCTTGGACCAAGCAGAGTCACCACTGGAGAGTCGGTCAGGCTGCGGATGAGTTGATCGAGATGAGCGGTTCGCGGGATCATCGCCCATCCATTTTGCCATGAAAATGGGGATCAACAGGCCGAATAATCACGGATATCGGCAGGTTTGGACCAGCCTCCATCTGGAGGGCCGCTGTGCGAATCCTCTGAAAGACATTAGCCTTGAACCGAACCTGATGTGAGCCGCCCGAACCGACAGAGGGGAGCCAACATGCGCGTGCAACGATCCAGCCTGCATTGCCTCATTCCGCCGTACATCCTGGAGGCGCTGAGCGAATCCAAGGATGCCCGGGTTCGCAAGCTCGCCGTCGATGCCATCGAGGCCTCGGCCACCGCGCGGGCCGTGCGTACCACCTTGAGCACCATGCCGCAGATGGCGGCCGTTCCCTCGCCGAAAGCGACGAAACACCGCCTGATCTACGACCTGCGGGGCCGGGACTTCTCGGCGCTGCCGGGGAAGCTCGTCCGCAGCGAGGGGCAGGGGCGGACGAAGGATCCGGCCGTGAACGAGGCCTACGATCATTCTGGTGCCACCTACGACTTCTACCGGGACGTGTTCGACCGGAACTCGCTCGACGACCGGGGAATGTCGCTCATCTCCAGCGTGCATCTGCTGCGCAAGCTGAACAACGCGTTCTGGAATGGCGAACAGATGGTCTATGGCGATGGCGATGGGCGGCAATTCATCCGCTTCACGAAGTCCCTCGACGTCGTCGGCCATGAGCTCAGCCACGGTGTGGTCACCCACACCTGCAATCTCGCTTACCAGGGTGAATCGGGCGCCTTGAACGAGCACTTCGCCGACGCGTTCGGGGTCATGGTGAATCAGTGGAAGAAGAAACAGACCGCGGCCCAGGCCGACTGGCTCATCGGCGCCGGCATCATGGGCCCGAAGACGAAAGCGAAGGGCCTGCGTACTTTCAAGGCCGGAAAGGCCTATGAGGACGATCCGGTCCTGGGAACCGACCCGCAGCCCAAGCGGCTGAAAGACAAGTACACGGGTACCTCCGACAACGGCGGAGTGCATATCAACTCGGGCATCCCCAATCACGCCTTCTATCTGACCGCGATGAAGATCGGCGGGCGATCCTGGCTCAAGGCCGGGCGCATCTGGTATCGGACCCTGTTGAGTCTGTCCGCGAACAGCGGATTCGAAGACATGGTTAAAGCCACCTCGGCCGCGGCGGTGAGGGAGTTCGGCGGCAATTCCACGGAACACAAGGCCGTCAAAGCGGCCTGGAAAGAGGTGGGGTTCTAGCCCATCCTTCGCCCGATGACCCTGAAGATCCGTTATGTGCAGTCCGGAGGCCTCGCCGGCCTCATCCGCGGCTGTACGATCGATGCGGCTAGTTTGGCGCCGGCAGCGGCCACTGTCCTGAGGCACCTGGTCAACGCGGCGTCTCTGGCTGAGCTGAAGACGGCCAGAAGCCCGGGGGTCGCCGATCTGCTCCTCCATGACTTCGCCATCGAGACAGACGCCGGTACGCTCCATCTGTCCTTCGACGATCTCACCCTGCCCAGAGCGCTGAAACCGTTGATGGCGTTCCTGGCCCGCCGCAGCAATCCCCTCCCGCCGCCGTAGCCCTCGCTTCGTCTCTCAGGTCCCTGAGCTGGCCGAAGGCGGTCCCTGAGCTGGTCGAAGGGTGGTCCCTGAGCTGGTCGAAGGGTGGTCCCTGAGCTGGTCGAAGGGACCTTCAAGAACACCCCATTCCACGCACCTGGCGAAACGGCTGAGCTTGCCTGAAGTGCGCTTGTCGGAACGGCCTAAGCCGCTGGCGGTCCCTTCGACGCTTCGACAAGCTCAGCGCAGGCAAGCTCAGGGACCTCCGTTCGACGGGCTCAGCGCAGGCAGGCTCTGGGACCGTCGGGCAATTGCCGCGTCGCTCACCCCCGAGGCCGCGGCGTGTAGTACTGCGTGCCTCCCGGCAACGTCCGAAGCTGCTTCAGCACGTCATCCACATCCTCGGGGCGGTTGGAAAAATCGATGTCCTGGGTGTTCACCACGAGAAGCGGCGTTGCGTCGTAGTGAAAGTAGTAGTGGCTGTAGGCCTGC
This sequence comes from Vicinamibacteria bacterium, assembly GCA_031412915.1. Taxonomy (GTDB): domain Bacteria; phylum Acidobacteriota; class Vicinamibacteria; order Fen-336; family JAGNNV01; genus JAGNNV01. Next base: position 8,446 of record JANODX010000194.1, read on the forward strand.
CCCAGCTCTGTGATGTAGTCGCGCTCGATGCCGCGCTCCTCTGGCCGTCCGCGATTCTGAATCCGCCGCATCAGGACATCGGTGGGGGCCTGCAGATAGATCACGGCGTCGGGCTTGGGCAGACCTTCGGAGAGGGCGCCATAGAGCTTGTCGAAGATCAGCAGGTCGGCGTCGTCCAGGTTGAGATAGGCGAAAAGACGGCTCTTCTCGAACACGTAGTCCGCGACCAGGGTGTCGGCGAAGAGCTTTCGCTGAACGAGCTCACGCTGCTGCCGGTAGCGGGAAAGCAGAAAGAAAAGCTCGGTCTGGAAGGCCGAGTGCGCCTTGCCCTCGTAGAAAGGCTGCAGAAAAGGGTTCTCCTCCCATTCCTCGAGGACCTGGGTGGCGTCGAGGCGTTCGGCCAGACCTTCCACCAGGGTGGTTTTTCCGACGCCGATCACACCCTCTATGGCGATATAGCGGAACTTCATGCCTCTTGCCCGCATTCTAAGGGGTTCATGGGCGGTCGCTTGGCCCGAGGCCAGGCTTACGCTTCCCCAAGGGGAAGCTTCGCGCTCGACCGCACTCCGGACGAAGCCCCCTCAGCGACCGGGCGCCTCGATGAACCGTGTCGCGTCCGTTCCAGGGCCGGCGCGCTCTAAAATGCGCGCTCGATGGCTCGAAAACCCGAGGGCGCATGGATCAACCCGACCCTCCCCACTTTGAAACATCGCTGACCGACCTGCAGCAGATCGTCACCCGGTTGGAGGACGGTTCGCTCGGATTGGAGCAGTCGCTGTCGGAATTCGAGCGCGGCGTCAAACTGCTGCGGACCTGTTATCGCATTCTCGAAGACGCCGAGCAGAAAGTCGAATTGCTGGTCGGCTTCAACGAACAGGGAACGCCGGTCACCGAACCGTTCGACGCCACGGCGACGTATGACGCCGGGGAACAGAAGGTCGGACGCCGCCGGCCTGCGAAAAAATCGGCTGCCAAGCCGCCGCCCGAACCCGCCGCGACGGAGGACGACACCGACGATGGCGTGTTGTTTTGACACGACAGCGC
>JANODX010000195.1:0-19872 GCA_031412915.1 Vicinamibacteria bacterium
CCTTCATTGCGGCTGAAGCGGGCGAGTACGGTTGGCAACGGCTGGCGGGCGGAGGAACAAGCATGGTGGGAGACGGCAGCCTGACATACGTCGCCCAATTTCAGGGCTATGACGGTCCGTGGGAGTTGCCGGAGGATCTGCAGCATGAGTCGGGTTGGCTCAAGTACGCCAAGCCGCTCAACTCCGCCACGCTCAATCTGTCGCTGTCCGGCTATCACGCCACGTGGCAGCCCACAGAGCAGATCCCCGAGCGCGTCATTGGCAGCAGCGTCTGCGAGGATGCCTTCTGTTCCCTGGATGAGACTGCAGTTGGCGAGACCACCCGCTGGATAGCGACAGCCCGTCTGCTGGGCGAGGACTGGCGCGCCACGCTGTACGGTCAATACTACGACTGGCACATGATTTCGGACGCCACCTACGATGCGCAGATCAATCAGCTGGATCGACGCTGGATTACCGGTGGAAGGTATGAGCGGAAGTGGTTGTTCGGTGAAACAGCCACACTCACCGGCGGAGCGGAATTCCGCTATGACGACATCGGTCGGGTGGGTTTGCAGAATACAGACCAGGGCGAATTCGTTGACTGGGTAGGAGCGCATGCCGTGAAGGAGTCTTCCGCTTCGGCTTACGCCGAAGGTAACTGGAACCCGATCGAGGACTTGCGCTTGAGCGCCGGACTGCGCGCCGACTATTTCAATTTTGATGTAAAGGAGCTGATCGATCTGCCGGATCAGTACAGCGGCAGCGATAGCGATAGCAAGGTGTCGCCCAAGATCGGTGCGGCATACAAGTTGACCGACACCGTTGAGCTGTACGCCAACTGGGGGCGCGGCTTTCACTCCAATGACGCGCGTGGCGTCATCAATCCGGTCACGCCGGTGGCAGGCTTGAGTCCGAGCGAAGGCAAGGAAGGACCCCGACGGCCAGCAACAGATTCTGGAGGAAGTGCCTCCCTATGAGATTGAAGTGTTGGACCTCCGGGGACAGGACTCTCGGGCCATCGCTGCTCAGTTGGAGGGTGTTCGTCGACAGCTGTCCCACCAGGTCCTGAGGTCTGATCGGTGGCCCCTGTTCGAGATTCGCGCATCCCGTATAGATGACCGTACCGTTCGAATCCATCTCAGCAGAGATGTGCTGATGGTCGACGGTTGGAGCGCATCCATTCTGAATCGGGAACTGAGTCAGCTTTATCAGCATCCCGACGCGGTTCTCCCTCCTTTGGAGATTTCCTTCCGCGACTACGTGCTGGCGGAGGGTCGCATCCGCGAGACGGATCTCTACCGGCGTTCGCGGGATTACTGGTGGGATCGCCTGGCCACCCTCCCGCCTGCCCCGGATTTGCCCCTGGCGAAGGATCCCAGCCTGATCGCCACCCCCCGATTCACCCGACGCAGCAAAAGATTCGAACCGACGGCCTGGACGTCTCTGAAAAGCGGGGCCGCGCGTGCGGGTTTGACATCGACCGGGCTATTGCTTGCCGCGTTCGCCGATGTGCTCAAGGTGTGGAGCAAGAGTCCGCGATTCACCGTCAACCTGACGCTTTTCAATCGGCTGCCCCTGCATCCCCAGGTCAATGACCTCGTGGGAGATATGACCTCTTTGACGCTTCTGGCCGTGGACGGGTCGTCGGAGGGCGATTTTGCCGAGCGCGCCCGCCGCCTGCAAACGCAGTTGTGGCACGACGTGGATCACCGCTTCGTCACCGGCGTTGAAATCATGCGAGAGCTGGCGAGGCGCCAGCACAGCACGCGTGGCGGAGGAATGCCGGTCGTCTTTACCAGCGTCATAGGCCAACAATCCTCGGATCCGCCCGCGGCCCCCTTGGACAAGGCTGTCTACTCGCTTACGCAAACACCTCAGGTGTGGCTGGATCCCCAGATCTTCGAGGATGCCGGGGCTCTGATCGTTGCCTGGGATGCGGTCGAGGAGCTTTTTCCAGATGGGCTGCTGGACGACATGTTCGACAGTTATTGCCGGTTTCTGGAGCGCTTGACCACCGACAAGGCCGCCTGGCAGGAGGCCTGGCCTGAGACGGCCCGACAGCTGATGCCCGCGCGGCAGCTGGAGCAGCGAGCGGAGGTCAACGAGACCCGGGCGGCGATAACGGATGACCTGCTGCATACCTTGTTTTTCGACCAGGTGCAGCAGCGGTCGCGCCAGGCGGCGGTGATTTCAACGAACCGCACCCTGACCTACGAAGAGCTGTATCGGTTCGCCAATCGGATCGGGCGGTGGCTGCAGGAGAACGGCGCCCAACCCAACACCCTGGTGGCGGTAGTCATGGAGAAGGGCTGGGAGCAGGTCCCCGCCGTGCTCGGAGTTCTCGCCTCGGGTGCCGCCTATGTGCCGATCGACGCGGGGCTGCCCAAGGATCGATTGTGGCATCTATTGCATCACGGAGAAGTGCAGTTCGTTCTCACTCAACCTCAGTTCAACACCGCACTCGAGTGGCCGGAAACGATCAGGCGGTTGACCGTCGAGGACAGCTCCTTGGCCGGAATCAACGACCAGCCGCTCGATCCGGTTCAAAAGCCGGAAGATCTGGCCTACGTCATCTACACCTCGGGCTCGACGGGACTTCCGAAAGGAGTGGTGATCGATCATCGGGGCGCGGTCAATACCATCCGGGACCTGAACCAGCGCTTCCGGGTGAACAGCGAAGACCGTGTTCTGGCCCTCTCCTCCCTGAGCTTCGATCTCTCGGTGTACGACGTCTTTGGAATTCTCGGGGCGGGCGGTGCCATTGTTATCCCCAACGCCGCAGATCTGCGCGACCCGGCTCACTGGAGCGACCTGGTCGTCCGCCATCGCGTGACCCTGTGGAACTCGGTTCCCGCCTTGATGCAGATGCTCGTGGAGTACACGGAAGGGCGGGGGCAACGGCTGGCCAAAGACCTCCGCCTCGTTTTCATGAGCGGCGACTGGATTCCGGTGGCGCTGCCTCAGCAGATTCGCGCGCTCAAGAACGACATTGAAATCATCAGCATGGGCGGGGCCACCGAAGCCTCCATATGGTCCATCATTTATCCAATCGAAACGGTCCCCCCTTCATGGAAGAGCATTCCCTACGGTCGGCCCATGGTGAATCAGACGTTCCATGTCCTGAGCGACGCTCTGGAGCCCTGCCCGGTGTGGGTTCCCGGCCACCTCTTCATCGGCGGGATCGGGCTGGCCAAGGGATACTGGCGCGACGAAGAGAAGACCCGCGCCAGCTTCATCGATCATCCGAGAACCGGAGAGCGGTTGTATCGCACCGGCGATCAGGGGAGGTATCTTCCCGACGGCAACATCGAGTTTCTCGGTCGGGACGATTTCCAAGTCAAGATCCAGGGCTATCGAGTCGAACTGGAGGAGATCGAGGCCATCCTGGGACAGCATCCGGGAGTCCGCAATTCAGCCGTCACGGCGCTGGGTCAAGCGTTTGGCAACAAGCGACTCGTCGCATACGTCGTTCCGAAGCAGGAGCCGCGGCCGGATAGCGGTGAATTGACTCGCTTCCTCAGGGAACGTCTGCCTGCGTACATGGTGCCGTCAGCGTTCGTCATGCTGGACCGGCTTCCTCTGAGTCCTAACGGCAAAGTGGATCGCAAGGCCCTGCCCGAGCCGGCCACGTCGAATGCCGAGCCCCTCGAAAAAACTCACACCGAGAGGACAAGCGAGACCGCGCGAATCGCCAAACTGGTGGCCGGGGTCCTGAAACTTCAGGATGTCGATCCGGACGACAGCCTGTTCGACCTGGGCGCCACCTCGATCGATATGATCAGGATCGTCAACGCGGTGGAGAAGGACCTGGGTTTTCGCCCGAAAATGGAGGCCCTGTACCGATTTCCGACCACCGCCGCCCTGGCTGAATCCTACCAACAGCACCTCCTGCAGGATTCCCCTCTGCCCGCATCGCCCCCGACGGCCAACGAGGACGGCTACGAGGAGGGCGTGCTGTGACGACAGCCGAGCTCTTGGCCCAGCTCCAACAGCTCGGAGTGGAGCTTCGGGTTGAAGGTGAGGGGTTGCGCTTCCGGGCGCCGGCGGGCGCCCTCACGGAGACGTTGCGTGCCGAGTTGGCGAGATGCAAAGGGGAGATCCTCGAGGCACTGCGGGATCGCACCTCGGTCAAGCGGCCCGGGTATGAAGCATTCTTCTTCGGGCCGGACGACCAGAAGATCTTCGCGCAATACCACGCGCCGGTCCGAGGCGGTGGTCGGACCCTGGTCGTCATCTGCCCTCCGTTGTTCTCCGATTTCATGCGAACCCACCTGGCGCTGCGAGACCTGGCCATGGCCCTCGCCGAGCGAGGCCTGCACGTTCTCCGATTCGACTACCGGGGCACGGGCGATTCATCCGGCGGGTTGGAACAGGCCACGGTTGCCAATTGGCTCGAGGACATAGCGTTCGCCGTACGCGAGGGACGCGAAAGGTCGGGGAGCGCCGACGTCCGTCTGTTGGGCATCCGGGCAAGTGCGCTGCTGGCCTGCAGGTCGATGGGCGCCTCCAGCGAGGTGGGGAGGCTGATTCTGTGGGATCCGGTCCCGGACGGCGTCGATTACCTTCAAGAGATGCGTCGCGTTCAGGGGGGCTTGCTCGAGCAACATCTCCATCTGACGCGCGCCGAGCGCCGCGAAGCCGCGCGGGAATACGCGGGATATCGCCTCTCGGAGCCCCTGCAGGAGGGGATTCGTTCACTCGATGCGAATCTCTACTCGAGCATCCCCATGAGCAAACTGCATGTTCTCAGCACATCCTCGGCGGTCAAGTTTCCTGTCCGCGGGGTTTCCCAGGATATGGAGCGGTGCGACTGCAACTGGGAAACGGATTCCGAGGACCGGATGGTGTTGCCGCGGCTGGTATCGGAGCGCCTTATCACATGTCTGACCATGTCCTGAAAGAGGAACCTCTACAGTTCGGGGAAGGCGGAAGGCTGTTCGGGATTCTGACCCTTCCGAACACGGCTCCGGGCCAAGGCCCGGAGCTGCCCGTGTTCGTATTCCTGACCGCCGGCTTCCTGCACCGGGTCGGTCCGCTCCGGCTCCACGTCCGCCTGGCCAGAGAACTGGCGGAAATGGGCTTCAGTTCGCTTCGCGTCGACCTGGCCGGCACTGGGGATACCCCGCCGCGGCCGGCATCGATGTCCTATCAGCAATCGGTAGTGGCGGATTTCAAGGGGATCGTGGACGTTCTCGATTCGCGCCTGGGTCGCCCATCCTTCGTGCTGGCCGGGCTCTGCTCCGGGGCGGACAATGCAATCATGCTGGCCATGAGGGAACCGCGAGTCGTCGGCATGGTCTTGCTCGATTCGATCTGTTTCCCGGACCCTGGCTTCAGAGCGAGGGAAATTTTCCAGAAGTGCTCGAACCCCGCTCGATACCTTTCGTGGCTGAAGCATCGCTTCGAGGCGCTCAGCGGAGCGCCCGTGGCGGAACGAATCGATCCGGAAGGGTGGAGGCACTGGAGAGAACTTCCGACTCTGGAGGAGTTGCGGGCGGCGTTCAACTCGATCCGCTCACGGGGGGGACGGGTTTTGTCCGTCTTCACCGGCCAGACGCTCCAGTACTACAATCGCACGGGGCAGTTGGGTCAAGTATTGAACGTGGACGGGTATCGGGAGTTTTGCGCCGAGCGTTTCTGGCCGGAAGTAGAGCACACGTACAGTCTGGAGGTGCACCGGCGCAGGTTGGTGGCCGAGATCAAGACTTGGGCTGGCGGTTTCATACGCACGTGAGCGAGGGTCACGTATCCTGACCTGGGCCAAGGCAAAGCCTCTCCGGCCGAGCGGTGATTCGGATCACATCGAGCACTCTCGCCGGGTCGGGTCGGTAGGGTTCTTACCCTAGACTTACCGGTGGGCCAGCAATTCTCGATGAGTCAACAGTATTCGCTCCTGTCTGCGGCCGCCTTCCTGGTGGCTCTGGGCGCCCCCGTGGGGGCCCAGATGCCCACGTTCGCCTCCCGCTCCGAGCTTGTGGTGCTCTCGGCGACCGCGGTGGACGGACACGGCCGTCCGGTCACCAACTTGAAGCGGCAGGAGTTGCGGGTCATTGAGGAGGGCCGGCCCCAGGCCATCGTCCACTTCACCGAAGCCGCCGATGTTCCCGCCCGCATCCTTTTCCTCGTGGACGTGTCGGGGAGCATGAACGGCGAACTCAAGACCACGTCGGCGCGCATGGCCGCGACCCAGCTCCTGGCCGCGCTGGCCCCGGAGGATCAGGTGGCCCTCGCGGGTTTCGACAGCGAGTACTGGGGCATCGTGGGCTGGACGAAGGACAAGCGTCAGGTCGAGGCCGGCTTCTCCAATCTCAAACCCTTCGGGTCGACCGCCCTTCACGATGCTTTGGACCATGCCGCAAGGGATCTGGCGACCCACGGCGAAGGGCGCCGGGCGGTGGTGGTGATCACCGACGGCGTCGACACCGCAAGCAAGGAGACCTCCGACGCGGTGATCGCCCGTTCGCGGGCCCTCGATGTTCCGATCTACGCCGTGACCGTGGTTTCGCCCATCGACGATCCACGCTCCGATATCTATCTCGGGCGAAACACGATGACCGCCGCCGCCGCAGGAAGCGCGCTCCTCGATCGCTACGCGTCCCTGTCGGGAGGGGCGGCCTTCGTGGTATCTAACTTCGCCGGGCTCAAGAGGGCGGCCGACATGATTGCCCTCGAGCTCAAGCACCAATACCGGCTGGGGTACGATGTCCCCGAAGGTCCCCCGCTTTTTCGCCGGGTGGAAGTTCGCAGCACGCGCAAAGGGATTGTGGTCCGCACCCGCAGCGGATATGTCCCCACATCATGAGCCGCGAGCCGTGGTCCAAGTCAGATTTGCTTAACTTAGGAGGTTTTCCGTGAAACGAATGATTCTGCTGTTGGTTGTCCTGAGTATCGCCGCCAGTGGTTGTGCCACAAAGAAGTATGTGACGAAGAGTGTCGGCGATGTGAACCAGAAGGTGGACAATCTGTCCGGCGAGGTTGAGAAGACCCAACAACGGGTCAAGGCCACCGACGCGCGCCTCGACTCCGTCGACAAGCAGTCTCAGGCCGGCATCGCCGAGGCCAAGGGCTCGGCCGCCGAGGCCAAGGGCTCAGCCAATGCCGCCATGAACAAGGCGCAGGACGCGGAGAGGGCGGCCAAGGGCAAGCTTCTCTACACCGTCACCCTTTCGAACGACAAGGTGACCTTCCCCTTGAACCGGGCGGCGATCAGCGACGAGGCCAAGAAGATGGTGGACGAGGCCATCGGCCCCATCGTGGCCGAGAACAAGGGTGTGTTCTTCGAGATCGAGGGGCACACCGACGGCACCGGAGAGGCCGTCTACAACGAGAAGCTGGGCGCCGAGCGGGCCATGGCGGTCCGGGCGTACCTGCATGACCAGCACAACATCGCCCTCTCCCGAATGGAAGTCATTTCCTACGGGGAGACGAAGCCGGTGGCCGACAACAAGAAAAGAGACGGGCGCGCCCAGAACCGTCGCGTGGTGATCAAGGTCGTCGAGTAGGAAAGACACAGATCGCGGCGGGTCCCCGCCGCGTCGGGCCGTGGGTACCGTTGGCGGCTAGCACGCCACCGCCTGGCGCCGGAGCCATCGAAGCTCTGGGCCTGGGCGCGCGGCCGGTCCGCGATGACGATCCCTTCGCCAATCGTGATTATCGTGAGATCGTGGGCCACGGTGAGCGGGCCATCGTATGGAGTGGCTGCGCGCAACCGCGCCTCGTGCTTCGGGCGGGATGGATGTGGGAGCACACGGCCATCCGGGGTTTCGCGCGCGCGAAGATCGCGGCTGCGCGCGGGGATCTGCACTTCGTGCACGAGCACATCGACGGCCTGCGCGTGGGCCCCGAGATTGTCGCTGGGGCGCGTGTCGCCGGCCAGAACGGGCGAGTTGCTTGCGGAGGAAGAGACAAGTTGCGTAAGATTGTTTTGGACGTATCTCTCCGAGAGGACCTCATTTTGACTAGTAATCGTGGCCGGGAGGTCTCTCCTGTGAGTGACTGTGCGGTTCCTGCCCGCCCTCGACCCAAACAGCGCTGGCTGGTTTTCGCGCTGGGGTTCACAAGGCCGACCGGTAGATCCGGCCGGGCGCATTCGGCCTCTCCTGTAGCGAGCCAAGATGGCTGGTGACGCCTCTCTTGCACCGTGGCAGACCGAGGATGTGCAGATGTTCCGCGACTCGGTGCGGCGGTTCATCCAGGATGAATTTGTACCGCAGCAAACTCGTTGGCGCGAGCAGCACCGCCCCGACGCGGAAGCGTGGCTGAGTGCGGGCCGCATTGGTGTTTTGCTGCCGGACGTGCCGGGCGTCTACGGTGGGGGCGGGGGAACCTACGCCCACGAATGCGTCGTCATCGAAGAGCTGACCCGCGCGGGAGTTCCCTTCGGCGCCGGTGTCCAAAGCATCGTCGCTCACTACATCCTCGCCCAGGGATCCGAGGCGCAGAAGAGCCATTGGCTTCCGCGGATGGCCCGCGGCGAGCTGGTGGGGGCGATCGCGATGACCGAGCCGGGTGCGGGGTCCGACCTCGCGGAAATCAAGACGACCGCGCGCCGCGACGGCGACCATTACGTCATCAACGGTTCGAAGACGTTCATCACGAACGGATGGCACGCTGGCCTCGTCTGCATCGCGGCGAAGACGAATCCGACCGCGCCGGCGATGCGGGCGATTTCGATGATCATGGCCGAGACGAAGGATCTGCCCGGCTTCAGCATCGGCCGCCCTCTCGAGAAGGTCGGGATGCATGGCCAGGACACCTGCGAGATGTTCTTCGACAACGTGCGCGTTCCGAGCGGCAACCTGCTCGGAACGGCCGAGGGCCGGGGCTTCGGCCAGATGATGCAGCAGTTGCCCTACGAACGCCTGTCGATCGCGGTGGCCGCGGTGGTGATGGCCGAAGAGGCCGTCGCGATCACGGTCCGCTATGCCAAGGAGCGCATAATCTCCGGCAAGCCGCTCTTCGACTTCCAGAACACACGCTTCAAGCTGGCCGAATGCACGGCCGATGTGCGAATCGGACGCACCTTCATCGACGACTGTATCGGGCGATCGGTCGCAGGCAGGCTCGACGATGTGACCACGGCGGTGGCGAAGTACTGGCTTACCGAACGCCAATGCCGCATCATCGATGAATGCGTCCAGCTCCATGGCGGCTACGGCTACATGACCGAGTATCCGATTGCTCGGATGTGGATCGACAGCCGAGTCCAGCGGATCTACGCCGGCACCAGCGAGGTCATGAAGGAAGTCATCGCCTGGTCGCTTTGACCTAAAAGTCGCCCCGGTGGTTCCGCCCGCCACGTGAAACCCCTCTCCGTGAAACCCCTCTCTATGAAGAACACTCTTATCGCCGATCGGCCTCAGGAAACACGGACGTGACATCGGCCGAAATTGACGAAGCCGGTCGCCTCGGAGGCGATGGGCAAGCCGGGGGACAGCCCGCGCTGTCCGAGGCCGAGCGCCGCCGGGTCCTCTACGAGTGGAATCAGACCCAGGCCGACTTCCCCGATGTCTGCGCGCACGAGTTGTTCGAGCAGCGGGCGGCGAGCGACCCCTCCGCGACCGCCCTCGTGTTCGGTGGCCAGCGGATGACCTATCAGGAGCTGAACGAACGCGCGAACCAGGTTGCGCATTACCTGCGGGGCCGCGGGGTCGGGCCGGACACGCTGGTGGGCGTGTCCCTCCATCGCACACCGATGATGGTGATCGGCTTGCTGGGTGTCTGGAAGGCGGGGGCCGCCTACGTGCCCCTCGACCCGGCATACCCGGCGGACCGACTGGCCTTCATGGTCGACGATGCGGCGGTGCACGCCCTGTTGACCGATGCTAAGGCGAGGTCGTTGTTCCCGGGAGCCGGCGGAAAGCTTGTCTGTCTCGACGCCGACTGGACGTTGATCGAGCGGGGAAGCCGCGACAATCCGGGCGCCGGCGCCAGGCCATCGAACCTGGCCTATGTCATCTATACCTCCGGTTCGACGGGCAAGCCGAAGGGCGCCCTCATCGTGCACAGTGGTCTGGTCAATTACCTGTGGTGGGCTATCCGGACCTATGGCGCCGAGCCCGGCGGTACGGTCCCGGTGCATTCGTCCATCTCCTTCGACCTGACCGTCACCAGCCTGTATCCGGCGCTGCTCGCAGGGGGCCAGGTGGAACTGCTGCCGGAAGATGAAGGCGCCCAGAGTCTCCTCGCGAGCCTGCGGCAGGCGAAGAATTGCAGTCTGGTCAAGATCACGCCCGCTCACCTCGAGTTGCTCACGCAGCAGGTCAGCGCGCACGAGGTAAGCCGGATGACGCGCGCCTTCGTCATCGGCGGCGAGAATCTGACCGCGGAGAGTCTCCAATTCTGGAGGGAGGCGGCGCCGGGGACGCGACTCATCAACGAATATGGGCCGACCGAGACGGTCGTTGGCTGCTGCGTTCATGAGGTGCGCCCCGAGGACCCGCAGAACGGATCGGTTCCGATTGGGCGACCGATCGCGAATACCGAACTCTATGTCCTCGACGAGTCCCTGCAGCCCGTGCCGGTCGGCGCGCTGGGTGAGTTGTACATTGGTGGCGCCGGTGTCGCCCGCGGCTATTTGAACCGGCCCGACCTCACGGAGGAGCGCTTTCTTCCGGATCCGTTTTCCGGGCGATCCGGGGCGCGTCTCTACAAGACCGGGGATCTCGCGCGTTATCGAAGCGACGGAATTCTCGAGTATCTGGGCCGAGTGGACAACCAGGTCAAGGTCCGTGGGTATCGGATCGAGCTTGGAGAGATTGAGGCGACGCTCTCGGGGCAGCCGCAGGTGCAGTCCTGCACGGTGGTGGTCCGCGAGGATACGCCGGGGAACAAGCAACTCGTCGCCTACGTGGTTCCGCGCAAGGGCGAACCGCCAGTCGCGGACGCGGTGCGTGGGTTCCTGAAGGAGCGCCTTCCGGACTACATGGTGCCGGCGCATATTGTCCTTCTCGAGTCGTTCCCCCTCACCCAGAACGGCAAGATCGATCGCAGGGCGCTGCCCGCGCCGACCTATAAGGATGCCGCGATCGTGCATGACTTCGTCGCCCCGCGCACCGAAACCGAACGAGCCCTGGCCCGGATCTGGACCGGCCTGCTCAACCTCGATCGCGTGGGCGTTCACGACGACATCTTCGAACTCGGTGCGACCTCGCTGATGGTGATGGGCGCGGTGACGCGCATCAGCACGGCGTTTGGGGCCGCGATCGAGATGCAGCTCCTGTTCGAGAATTCAACGATCGCGCAGATGGCCGCGGCGCTCAACAAGGAGAAGGGCGTAACCAGCGCGCCCGAGACGCCGGTTGCGAAGGCGTCCGCACCCGCGCCAGATCGGGCTCCCTCGCCCGTACTTCTGCCGGTGGCCGCGGCCGCCACCGCATCGGCGGCGGAACCCCATCTGATTCCCGTAAGGTTCGGGGCGCCGGGACGGGAGCTGCTCGGGCTCTACCAGCTGCCGTCCTCGGACCTGGATCGGCGGGAATGCTGCCTGCTGTGCAACCCGTTCGGCCAGGAAGCGGTGCGCTCCCACCGGGTCTACCGGATGATCTCCGACCGGCTGTCGCGCTCGGGGTTTCATGTGATGCGTTTCGACTATTTCGGCACCGGCGATTCAACCGGCGAAGATCACGAAGGCGACCTCCAAGGCTGGACCGAGGATATCCTGCGCGCCCATGACGAACTCGTCCGCCGCAGCGGCTCGCAGCGCAGCGCGTGGTTCGGCCTGCGGCTCGGCGCGACTCTGGCGGCGCTCGCCTCACCGAGGGCGGCCCGAAGCCCCAGGAGACTGGTCCTTTGGGATCCGATCGTCGACGGGCCCGCCTATCTTGCCGAACTGGTGAACGCTCATATCGCTTCCCGCGCTGAGTTCTTCGAACTGCGCTGGGAAGTCGAGACCCGGCTACGGTCGCTGGTGGCCGAGGAGGCCCGGACCGAGGTGCTCGGATATCCGCTGACTCCGAACCTGAAGACGCAGCTGGAAGCGCTTTCCCTGTCGTCCCTCGGGGGTTTGAAGGCGAAACAGGTGAGCGTCCTGGGATCGAGCGGCGCCGGCGAATTGGCGAGGCTTCAGCAGCAGCTGACGAGTTCGGAGATCGAGGTGCGCACCCGGGCGATGGAATCGAACATCGAGTGGACCTCGAATGAGATGCTGAGAGACTCGATGGTCCTTCCGGAGGATATCCGCACCCTCGTTCTCGCCATCACGGAGGAATGAGGAATGACGAATGAGCGCTCCATCGTCTTCGGCCCGAACCAGGGCCTGGTCGGCACGCTGACCCTGCCCGACTCGCCCGGAAGGGGCATCGGATTCCTTCTTTTCAACGCCGGCGTCATCCACCGCGTCGGACCACATCGCCTCAACGTGCGCATGGCCCGCCAGCTCGCGGCCTGCGGGATCGCGTCGATACGCTTCGACCTGGCCGGGCACGGGGACAGCATCCGCCCGAGCGGCGACCATTCCTTCGAAGCGCAGGCCGTCATAGACCTGCGCTCGGCGATGGATGCGCTCGGCGCCGCGGCGAACCTCCGGCACTTCGCCATCTTCGGCTTCTGCTCGGGCGCCTATCACGCCTTCGCGACGGCCCTGGCCGACGAGCGCGTCACCGGGATCCTGATGGTCGACGCGTACCGGTATCCCACGCTGAAGACTCACCTCAACCACTATTGGGCCCGGCTGCGCCAACCTCGACTGCTGCGAGGGCTTTTCGGGGCGGCTCGGCGAGGTGCTTCGAGCCTGGCACGACGGGCTTTTTGGGGGAGGGGCGGCGGCGAGAAGCCACCCGTCCCGCAACTCGGCCACATCGACTTCATTCCCTCCAGGGCTGAATTCGCCGGAGGCCTCCGGACACTGCTCGATAGAGGCGTCAAGCTCCACATGATCTATTCGGGCGACGCCCTCCGCGACTACAACTACCCCGGTCAGTTCAAGGACACGTTCTCGCCCTTCGGCATTGGGGGCCGGATCGAGGCGGATTTCCTGCCTGATCTCGACCACGCCGCTACTGTGCTCGCGCATCGAGCGGACCTGACGCGCCGGGTCATCGCCTGGGGCCTTGAACTCGGCCCCGCTTCCTGAACCCTGAGTCCACCGCCGGCCGGGCCAGCGCTTCGCATTCCTGGGTCTACCCCGCGTCCTTGTGCACGCCCTTCACCGCCCTTCCGCTGGGATCGGCGTTCGCCTTGAATGAGGGGTCCCACTCGAGGGCGGCGGGGGAGGAGCACGCGACGCTTGGGCCATAGGGAACGCAGGCCGCCGCCGACGGGTGCGGGAAGAGCTCCTCGAAGATTGCGCGGTAGACGTAGCTCTCCTTCGTCGTCGGGGTGCCGATCGGGAAGCGCTTCGCGGCTTCGATGAGCTCGCGATCGGTCACATGGACCTCCGCGTGGGCCTTCAGGGAGTCGATCCACGAGTAGCCGACACCGTCCGAGAACTGCTCCTTCTGTCTCCAAAGGATTTCGTCAGGGAGGGCGCCGCGGAACGCCTCGCGCAGGATCTTCTTTTCGATGCCGCCTTTAGCCACCATCTTGTGGCGCGCGGGGATGCGCATCGCGACGTCGAGGAACCGCGTGTCGAGGAAGGGAACGCGCGCTTCGATGCCCCACGCCGCCATCGACTTGTTGGCGCGCAGGCAATCGTACAGGTGGAGGAGTTGCAGCTTGCGCACCAGTTCCTCGTGGAAGGCGCGGGCCGACGGCGCCTTGTGGAAGTAGAGGTAACCCCCGAAGATCTCGTCGGAGCCTTCCCCTGAGAGCACCATCTTGACCCCGGTCGCCCGGATGCGGCGGGCCATGAGGTACATGGGTGTCGATGCCCGCACCGAAGTGGTGTCGAAGGACTCGATATGCCAGATCACATCTCGAAGCGCATCCAGTCCCTCCTGCACCGTGAACTCGAACCCGTGGTGGACAGTGCCGATTCTCTCCGCCGCGCGCTTGGCCGCGACGAGGTCGGGCGAGCCCGCCAACCCGATAGCGAACGAGTGCAGTCGCGGCCACCAGGCGGCCTCGCGGTCCCCCGATTCGATCCGTTTGTCGGAGAAGCCCGCGGCGAGCGCGCCGATCACCGAGGAATCCAGCCCCCCCGACAGCAGCACGCCGTAGGGCACGTCGGTCATCAGGTGCGAGTGCACCGCATCCGAAAGCGCCTCGCGGATCTCCGCGGGATCGACCTCCCGGTCGGGAACGGCGTCGAAGCTCTCCCAGTCGCGGGTGTAGTAGCGCACCGGTTTCGCGTCGCGGCGGGTCTGGTAATGGCCCGGGGGGAACTCCTCGATGCTGTCGCACACCGGGACCAGGGCCTTCAATTCGGATGCCACCGCGAGGGAACCGTCTTTCCGCCGTCCCACGTAAAGGGGGATGATCCCGATGGGATCGCGCGCGATCAGCCAGTCGTTGTTCGCCACGTCGTAGAGGGCGAACGCGAACATTCCCCGGAGCCGCGAGAGCAGGCGCGGGCCCTCCTGCGCATACAGCGGGAGGATGACCTCGCAGTCGGAGTCCGTCCGGAACGCCTCACGGTTGCCGACCTGCGCGCGTAGTTCGTGGTGGTTGTAGATTTCCCCGTTTACGGCCAACACGAGGTTGCCGTCAATGGACTGCAGCGGCTGCGCGCCGTGGAGCACGTCCACGATGGCGAGCCGCTCGTGCGCCATCACCGCGCGATCGCCGGCCCACATTCCGCTCCAGTCCGGTCCGCGGTGACGCAGGAGCCTTGCCTGCTTCAGTGCGAGGTCGCGCGTGGCTGGCGAGGCGTCTTTTTGGAGGTCGAAAAGACAAAAGATGCCGCACATATTGCGAAATCATAGCGCACGCGGTTTACTGCGCGCCTCTGAGACTGCTCGGATTCTCGCTCTGGCTCAAAGCGTCAGTCGTCGTCGGTCACGCCCGCGATCTGTGTGAACTCTCCTGTGTGTGAACTCTCCTCTTTGACCCGAAAACCCGTCCGGGACATGCCCGGACGGATGGACCGGGTGAGGGTGTGGGATCTGCCCTACCTGGCCGCCGCGGCTTTGCTCTTCAGTTCGACCAGGATCACCGTGAAAGGCTTGTCGCTCATGTTCTCGGGGAGGTGCTTGCCGCCCGGATCCCATTGGGTCGTGCCGGCCTTAACCGGTGCGTCCATAGTCTTTCCGTCGGGCATGGTGAACCTGACCTGCCCATCGGTCATGAAGACGGCGGTGTTCGCCGGGTGAGCGTGCATGACCGACTTTTCGTGGGGGCCGTACGTGATTCGGAGTACCCGGACATGGTCGTTTTCGAACTCGACTTTGTAGTGTTTCGGGTCGGCCGTTACCGCATCCTGCGCTCTGGCGGGGGTGGCGGATGCGACCAACGCCGATACTAGAAACAAGATTCTGCGCATATCTCTCTCCATTCTCCGGAAGGGGCGACCAGCCGAAATTGGCGGGGGCCGGGTCGGAAGCCTCGATTGTACGCGGCATCCTGCTGATTCCTGGGGGAGTCGGACCCACGCTCCTTGGCGCACGGCCCGCGAGCGACAAGGGAGGGAATCACCCGGGCGCGCGGCATAGGCCGCTACTCTCCTGTTTGAGAAGGGTTGGCTGAATACGCGCCGCCGTCGACGCGAAAGCCAGGCGGGACTCTTAGAATCGCTTCGACATGGAAGGGCTGCCGGGCGGCGAACTGATCACGAAGGGCCTGGCGGATCTGGCCCGAGGTGAGGAGACGGTCGAGTCGTTGCTGGTTTCGATTGGCGGTCCGAAACTGCGTTCCCTGGGTCTTGAGTTCACCTCGCCCTTCGACCACCCGGAGCACCGGCTCTACTTCCTTCTCGGTCGGCAGCATGGCGACAACGCGCACGGTCAGTACAACGCTCTGGTCCGTCGGCTCGTGAGCTATGAAAGGGCGCTTGCGTGCGTGAGGCCGTAGATCGCGCCCGCCTTCAGAGGTTCCTGGAGGAACTCTCGCGAGCCGCTCGGGAGACCACCCGCCTGTACCTGACCGGTGGAGCGTCTCAACTCCTGCGCGGACTTCGAGACTCCACCGTCGACGTGGACCTCACTCTGGACCCGGAGCGCGATGAAATGCTCCGGGCGATGCTGGCCCTCAAGGAGACCCTGAACCTCAACGTGGAAATCGTCTCGCCCGCGCACTTCGTGCCCGCCCTTCCCGGCTGGCGCGACCGGTGCCAGTTCGTCGAGCAGCTCGGCCAACTCGCCGTCCATCACTTCGATCCTTACACCCAGGCCCTGTCGAAACTCGAGCGGGGCCACGATCGCGACACCGCCGATGTGCAAGCGCTCGTCCGAGAGGGAATCGTGGATCCGGATCGGCTGCGGACCCTGTTCGCCGCGGTTGAAGGCGAAATGTTCCGGTATCCCGCGATCGATGGGAAGAGTCTTCGGGTCACGGTCCATCGATTGAGCCGCTGAACCTCTCTCCGTCCGGGTTCTTCTCGCTTCGCTCGATGAACCCATTTCCGGACCTGGTCGAAATACCGTGGGTTCGGGCCGGTCCTTGCTCTACTGTGTAGCTTCACTTGGGTTTCTCCCGGTTGTTCGAGGTTTGGACACCACAAACATCCTGGGACCTGCCTCGGGTGAACAACGTGTTGAGAAATCACAACTAGCTCAGCTCTCCGACCTCGAATTCGATCAGTTCCTTCCGGCCTTTCAACCACTTCACCACCGCTTCTCGCTGCGCTGGCGTGGGTTTGGAGTGGTCGAGGCAGGCCACGCGAAAGTCCCATATGCGGTCGCGGCGGCTTCCCAGGCACTGCAACTTGTTCGGATCGATCGCCTGTTCGACGAACTGCTTCAGGAATCTGTCCACCTGCAGGCTCGAGAGGTCGTCGAGAACATACGACACGCCGAAGGCGTAACTCCCGAACTCGCCGTCGCGTCGTTTCTTACGAAGTCGCCTGCGCATCGAGCCTGCTCCAGGGACACTGATATCACGTTTTGCGTGGCCTACGCCGGAACGGGGAAATAAAAGACCTAGCTCTGAGGCGGTTTTTCCCAGTCAATCTGCGACAAGTCGATCGGTTCGGTCGGAGCATCGCCCTCATCCGGGTACGCCGCCTGTGCATATCCAGGGGGACCGAGCTTCGCGAAAACGTCCTCTCCCATCTGAGCCAGGAGCTTGAGAGACCAGGCGCGCTCGGCGTAGTAGATCGGCTGGAAGAGGGTCTGATTCACCAGCGGCAGCGCGCCGATGCAGCAGGTGAGGCAACTCCCGATGAGAACCACGAGGCCCACCGCGATTCCAACCACGAATTTGAGGATCGCGTAACCGATCAGAAGGCCCGGAGTCGCGGCCAGCATCGAGGCGAAAATGCCCGCCGCCTCCTGCGCGCCGACGTTGCGAGAGATCTGCAACGGAGCTACGAAGTCCCGCAGGGCCATGTTGAGGAGGCCGGCCAGGAGAAGGGACAGGATGAAGATGAAGGCGATCGGAATCACGCCCAGAGCGATCGCGCCAACCGGCCACCCGGAGGTCCTGGTCCACAGGACGAAGTAGCCGCCCAGGCCAAGGATCAAAACCATCAGCACGAAGGCCGCTCCCTGAACCACCAGACTCAGGACGAAAAAGGAGTCGGCGCGAGCCCCGTGCTCGCCCCATGGGCGAACCAGGTCGAATCGTCCCGACGCCACGTCGTCGATGTAGACGAAGACGGTTCGGGAGCGCAGCCACATGATGAGCAATGACAACAGCAGGATGCCCATCAGGACGCTCACGAAGAGGACCATGTGCACGGCGATCCAGGCAAAGGCTCCCTCCACCGCCCGGATCGGATCCTCGAATGATCCTCGCGTTCCGCCCGGTCTGAGCGGGTTTGGGGCGGTGCCGGTGCCGCTGCCCGATCCGCAACTCTCTAGCAGGCTGACGAAGCCCAGGGTGATCCACCCCGAGAAGCTGAATGGGAACAGTTTTTGGCGCATGTGCGAGATGCCTTCGCCGAGCGCATCAATCGCCGAGGGTCGTCGGTTCGAGACGGAGGTCACCATCCCACCACTCTAGTACCGTGGTCCTCCGGATAAAAATCAGTGTGTCCGGGGTCGCCTGGGGTTTCAATGCACTTATGCTCCGTGAAAACGCGGGCGACCATCGCGGTGGGCGTCCCCATCGAGCGACCCGCGACTCGGTTCCGGAAAGACCCTTAGGAGATCCCCATGGCCACACGACGCGCTTTTCTCTCTCGGGCGGGGGCGGCCGCGGCCGCGGCCGTGACCTTCCAGGATCATGCCATCAGGATCGTCGAAGCGGCGGGTGCTTCGGTCGGCGATGCCTCGGTCGCGGAGATGGCGACGAACGAAGACTACTGGAGGGAAATCCAGGGGGCCTTCACACTCGATCGCACCATGATCAACTTGAACAACGGCGGAGTCTGCCCCTCGCCGCGCGTGGTCATGGACGCCTTCAAGCGTTATCTCGATCAGTCGAACCAGGCTCCGGTCTGGAATATGTGGCAGCAGCTGGAGCCCGGAATCGAGGCGGTGCGGCGCGATCTCGCCGCCGAATTCGGTTGCGATCCCGAAGAGATGGCGATCACGCGCAACGCCAGCGAGTCCCTCGAGATCTGCATCATGGGCCTCGACCTCAAGCCCGGCGACGAGATCCTGACCACCAACCAGGACTACCCGCGCATGATCACGGCCTGGAAGCAGCGCGAGCGCCGCGAGGGCGTGGTCCTGAAGCAGTTCTCGTTCCCGGTGCCGCCGCCCTCGATGGACGACTTGTACGAGCGGTTCGTGAAGAATGTCACGGCGAAGACCAGGGTCATCCTGCTCTGCCACGTCACCAACCTCACCGGCCAGATCTTCCCGGTGAAGCGGGTGTGCGAGTTCGCGCGCTCGCGCGGCATCGACGTCATCGTGGACGGGGCCCATGCCTTCGGGCAGTGGCCTTTCAAGCACAAGGACGTGGACTGCGATTTCTATGGCGTCAGCCTGCACAAGTGGATGCTGGCGCCCATCGGCACGGGCTTCCTCTACGTGCGGAAGAACCGGATCAAGTCCCTCTGGCCCCTGATGGCGGCGGAATCCAGGCAGGACAACGACATTCGCAAGTACGAGGAGATCGGCACGCATCCGGCGGCCAATCACAATGCCATCGCCGAAGCGATCGTGTTCCATCGCGGCATCGGTGCGGCGAGGAAAGCCGCGCGCCTTCGCTACCTTCGCGATCGCTGGATGAAACGTCTCTCCACCGAGCCGAAGTTCGTCATCAACACCAGCTTCAAGCCGGAGATGGGCTGCGCCATCGGCAACGTCGGCATTCGCGGTGTGGACACCCCGAAACTGCAGGCCCACCTGTGGGAGAAGAGGCGGATCTTCACGGTCGCCATCGTCCACGCCGAGTATCAGGGCCTTCGCATCACCCCCAACGTCTACACCACGGTGGAGGAGATCGACGCCTTCGCGGACGAGATGGAGCAGGTGGCGGCGAAGGGCCTACCCGCGTAACCGGGATTTGGACGTCATCTCGCGCGTCGCGAGTTCACGAGGACCTGTTTGAGGCAAACGCTGTCCAACGGTCCCTGAGCCGGCCCGCGCTGAGCCTGTCGAAGCGTCGAAGCGACCGCGGGTGCCTTCTCCGTCCGACCGGCTCACAGCAGGCAAGCTCGGCCGGGCCAAGCGCTGGCCTCCCGCGAGGCGATCTCTTCGGCTTGGTAGTGGTGGCCCGCGGGGCCGGACGCTGGTGTGGGCTTGCTGCGCCGGGAGCGCCTCCTGCGTCACCACTGGGCCGACGGGACTTCGGAATCGTGTAGTTGCTGAGTAACCTTGCTGCGACCTATTGTTTCTAAGAGACTTGCGGAGAGGGCAGAAGTTCGAAACCGAGGCGAGCAGCGCGCTTTCGCAGAGCCAGGACCTTGTCCGCCTCAGACCGTGTTTCGAGGTTCTGTAGACCGGCATCGAGGTAGAGCTGTCCACG
>JANODX010000196.1:0-20858 GCA_031412915.1 Vicinamibacteria bacterium
CGGCGGGAAGAGCGAGGACGGCGGCGAGCGCACTGGTGAGGCCCGCGCGGCAAGCGAAGCCGGGGCGCCGCTTCAAAGGGCGACCACCAGGACGGTTCCGGCAAAGGTCGATGGGAACGAACGCAGGGCCGCCGTGGCCGGTCCGACCAGCACTCGTCCGTCGCGGTCGAAGGTTGAACCATGGCACGGACAGACGTAGCGCGTGTCCGGCAGGGCCTGGCCTGTCGGCGTCCAGCTTGGCGAGGCCGAGTCACCGCCCCCGCCTCCGCCGCGGCCGACGAGAGGCCCCAAAGCGCGCGTAACCAGGGCCGCGCGACGCGCGCCCGCACAAAACCGCCATCTAGATTGCATGTTGTCCCTAAAGTGCCCCGATGCGACCCGGTATCTCAGACCCGAAAGGTCCGACTCTCAGGGAGTCTCCTTCGAATCCTGCGTGCCAATGACCCGCTTCAGCAGGGTGTCGACGCTCAAGGTTCCGGCTCCCTTGATAACCAGCCAGGAGAGCAAGACGCCCAGTACGAAAGGCGCGATGTCCGAGAGGCCGCTCTCGCCGGTCCGGGTCACGGCCCCCACGAAGGCCTCGCGATCCGCGGTGACTAGGGCGACGATCATGGTCGAGGAGAGCAGCAGAGCCACGATCCGAGTCAGGGCTCCGATGAGAAGGAGCATGCCGCCGTAGTACTCCAGCCGCGAAACGAAGGCCGCGTTGAGTTCTGGAAAGGGAATGCCGAGATCGGTGAAGAAGCTCACCGTGTTCTCGATATTGTTCAGTTTCCCTCGACCCGAGTCGAAGAAGGCAAAGCCCACCACGAGACGGGTCAGAAG
The DNA here is from genome assembly GCA_031412915.1 of Vicinamibacteria bacterium. Lineage (GTDB taxonomy): Bacteria > Acidobacteriota > Vicinamibacteria > Fen-336 > JAGNNV01 > JAGNNV01. The sequence continues at coordinate 826 of JANODX010000196.1, forward strand.
CCCAGGAACCGAGTCGAGATACCCGAGGAGTTTGAGACCCCGGTCCAGAACCGCGCGGATTTCGATTGCGCCCATGATTGTTTCTCCTGTTGCACGTTCTCGGTTGCTGGCTTCTACTGCCTCTCGAACGTCCTCACCAGATCGTTCTGCGGACCGCGTTGCCGTGAGTGACAACTGATGCAGGCGCCTCCGCGTCCCGAGGTCGAGTAGACGACCGACCCATTGCTCCGGAACTCCGCCCAGGCCCAGCCCGCGCCGGAGACAGGGCCTCCGTTGTCCTTCCGCATCACCGCGTAGATTCCTTGGCCGATGACTTCTTTGAAGATGATGGATCCGTTGGGGAACGCGCGTCCCGGGGGCAGCCTGCCGTTCTCGAGCACGCGGACGGCGGTCGCGTTCATGGTGACTCGAACTCGGGGGTGAGCCTCCGACCCGTCGAGACGTCCGCTGGCTATTTCCTCGACGCCGGGAAATGGGCGATAGCTCCCGAAGGGGTCGACGCGTGTGAGCACATCCCAGAAGGAAGCGTCGTCGGTGACGTTCCCGGTCGGGGCGGAGGGGGTTGGTGTGGGCTGGGGTGTGGGAACCGGGGTTGGGGTTGGCGTAGGCGCGGGCGTAGGTGCGGGTTGAATCACCACCTGGGGCGCTGGACCGGACGGCGTGGACCCGCCACTGCACGCCATGCTCAAGGTCGTGCCGACGAGGATCAACAGGGTTCCTTTGGACATGGACGGGCCGAGTTTCATGGATCGTTGGATGACGCAGCGGTCGTCGAGGTTTCACGATCAGGACACCAGAGGCTGGTGCGGGGCCGCCCGGTCTCTCGCCGGGACAAGGCCGCCGCCCTGCGCTGACCGTTGGCTCCTGTCCCAGGTCTCCTGCCGTCTTTTCCGGCGGGACTTCGGTCTTGATTGAAACTGCCCGGCCCTTTCCGCCATCCAAAGGCCCAGTTCGCGCATGGAACTGCCAGAACCAACCGGGTCTGAAGCCGAGGGTCGGCTCGGGCTCGCCAACCACCAGTCCCCTTTTTGAGGTTCGCGCTCGGCGACGCCCGGGGAGTCGCTTCGAAGCGGGCGCTGAATCAGGAGTCCCAAGGAAAACTTATGAAGCGTCGAGATTTCACAAAAGCCATCGCAGGCATCGCGGCAGGTGTTGTGGCCGGAACCAAGGTGTTCGCGGACGACACCAAGAAGACCACCGACAAGGCCAAGCACGCCTGCAAGGGCATGAACGAGTGCAAGGGCCAGGGGGCCTGCAAGACCGGCGACGGCGGCTGCGCCGCCAAGAACACCTGCAAGGGCAAGGGCGGCTGCGCCACGGCGGCAAAGCACGACTGCGCCAAGAAGAACGAGTGCAAGGGGCAGGGTGGCTGCAAGACCGGCGACAAGGGTTGCGCGGGCAAGAACACCTGCAAGGGAACGGGCGGCTGTGCGGTTCCTATGAAGGAGAAGCCCAAGGCCAAGTCCTAGTTCCGTTCGTTCGCGTCGTCCTTATCGCCGCGGGGCTTCTTCCCCGCGGCTTTCTTTCCTCTTACCCGGGAACCGCCCATGAACCCCAAGCCGAAAGGCAACCGATTCGGTTTCAAAGACCTCGGAATCGGCATCGGTCTGCGCACCGCGCACTACGCCCACATTCTCGCGAAGGCCCCGAAGATCGACTGGTTCGAGATCCTCTCCGAGAACTACCTCGATACCGGCGGCCGGCCCGCCTACGTGCTCGACCAGGTGGCGGAACGCTATCCGGTGGCGCTCCACGGTGTTTCGATGTCGATTGGCAGCACGGATCCCTTGAACTGCGAGCACCTCAAGAAGCTCAAGTCCCTGGCCGATCGGACGAAAGCGCATTGGGTCTCCGACCACCTTTGCTGGACCGGCGTCCTTGGCCGGAACACTCACGACCTCCTGCCGATGCCCTACACCGAGGAAGCGCTCACCCACACCGTCAAGCGAGTGAAGCAGGTCTCGGAGATTCTCGAACGTCCCCTGGTGCTCGAGAACCCCTCCTCCTATGTTGAGTTCGCGCACTCCACCATGCCGGAGTGGACCTTTCTCGCGCGTCTCGCCGAAGAGGCCAATTGCGGGCTGCTGCTCGACGTGAACAACGTCTTCGTGAGTTCGTTCAATCACCGCTTCGACCCGATCGAATACATCGATGGGATCCCGGCCGATCGCGTGGTTCAGTATCACCTCGCCGGTCACACCAACAAGGGAACCCACATCATCGACACCCACTCGGATCACGCGGTCGATGAAGTGTGGAAGCTCTATGCCCACTCGGTGAAGCGCACCGGCCGTGTCGCGACCCTCTACGAGTGGGATGAAGACGTGCCGGCGTTCGATGTGGTCCTGAAGGAAGCGCGGAAGGCGGACAAGTTCCGCCGAGCCCTCCCGGCATGAAGCTCGGAGTTCTTCAGAAGTGGATGCAGGCGGTGGTGGTGCACCCGGGCACTACGAACCAGGCCCTGCGCTCGCCCGCGGCGAGTCGCCTCCTCAACGCCTCGGATCTCCAGAGCGTGCTTCTGCCTTCCCCCTCCCTCTCTCCGGCCGAGCGCATCGTGGTCTATCAGGAGATGTATCCGTTGCGCATGTACGACGCGCTGGCCGTGGACTATCCGGGCATCGAACACTTCCTGGGCGACCGGTTTCAGGAGTTCGTGTCGGCGTACACGGCGGCCCACCCTTCGCGAGGCTACACACTCAATCGCCTCGGCGACCACGTTCCCGCCTTCCTGAAGCACCAGCGACGTTTTTCGCCCCGCCCTTTCCTGGTCGATCTGGCCCGGCTGGAGCTGTCGCTCACCGAAGCCTTCGACGAGTGCCAAGGATCGCCCTTCTCCGCCGCGGATTTCGAGGCCATCCCACCGGGCCGTATCGCGAAGACGCGCTTGCTCACCGTGCCCTCATTGCGTCTGCTGGCGCTTGATTGGAATGCCGGGGAGTACCTCGACAGTGTGCGGGACGAGAACCATCGTCATCCCAAGATCGCGAAAGACCGCTCGTTCATTCTCGTGTTCCGAAGGAACTACTCGGTCTTCAGGCTCAGGCTCTCGCCGTCGGCCTTCGATGTGCTTGAAGACATCGTGGCCGGCCAACCCCTAGGCCGAGTGGTAGACCGTTCGTTGGCCCGACGCGGCTCGAAACGCGCATCGCCGGACGATTTCACCCGCTGGTTCCGCCAGTGGACGGCGGAGGGAGTTTTCGCAGGAGTCAAAACGGCCTGACCAAGACGGTGCCACGAGGTCCTCTGCACCACCACGACTAACCAGTCTTCGCGCACGGGTGACCATCCCTCGCCACGCGCTCGGCGTAGAGCGTGTGCACCGTCGCGACGACCATGTGTGTGAGATTGCCGAGGAGCGCGCCGTCCTGGGCACCGACTGTTTCAACGGCGTGGATGAAACCGCCCGCGCGCGCGGGCATCGAAGCCGACAGAACCGTGGATCCAGACAACCACCCTGAGGAGACGAGATGTCGACGAGCATGAGAGCGATCGCAGTCCTGCCCGGCCGTCGCGAGATACGCCTGTTAACGATGCCCGAGCCCTGGATCGGCTCGCCCACCGAGGTGCGGATTCGAATCCTCGAAGTTGGCGTGTGTGGGACAGACAAGGAGATCTGCGCCTTCGAGTACGGCATCCCCCCGACAGGCTCCGAGCACCTCGTGATCGGTCACGAGTCGCTCGGCGAGGTGGTCGAGGTGGGGGGCGGGGTTACGAGGGTGAAGCCGGGCGACCTGGTGGTCGTGATGGTGCGCCGGCCCTGTGACCGGCTGGAGTGCGAGCCGTGTCGGGCGGGCCGCCCCGACTTCTGCTCGACCGGCGAGCATGTCGAGCGCGGCATCAACGGCCTTCACGGCTTCATGACCGAGTACGTCGTCGATGACGAGAAATGGCTGATTCCGGTCCCGACGGCGATACGTGACGTGGCCGTGCTGGTCGAGCCACTCACGATCGTCGAAAAGGCCCTGATCCAGGTCCACCAGATCCAGGCCCGGCTGCCCTGGTCGTGCCCGACGCGCACCAAGGGCTGGTGCCACTCCGCGGTCGTACTCGGCGCAGGGCCGGTGGGCCTGCTCGGCGCGATGGCGCTCGTACGCGACGGCTTCAAGACCTTCGTCTACTCGCGCGAAGCGGAAGGCGGGGCCAAGGACGCTCTCGTCCGCTCCTTCGGCGCGAGCTACATCTCGACCGAGGCGACGCCCCCGGCCCGGCTCGCCGAGCGCGTGGGTGGCATCGATCTCGTCTACGAGGCGGTCGGGCTCTCGCGCCTCGCCTTCGACGTCATGGCGGAGATGAACCGGAACGGCATCTTCGTCCTCACGGGGGTCGCCGCCCTGCGCGGGCCCCAGCCCCTCGACACCGACACCCTGATGCGCAACCTCGTGCTCAAGAACCAGGTCGTCCTCGGCACCGTGAACGCGGGCCGTGACGCCTTCGAGGCCGCGGTCTCCGATCTCTCCGTGTTCCTGGAGCGCTGGCCGGAGGCGATCCGGCAGGTGATCACGGGGCGCTTCCCGATCGAGGGCTACCGCGACCTGCTGCTGGGGCGCCCGGCCGGCATCAAGAACCTGATCGCGTTCGCGAGCGCGTGATGGATGAAGCTTTAGCGGAACAGCAGCGCCTGGACGAAGACGCGCGGCGTGAGAAGAACTGGAAGCGCTTCGGCCCGTACCTGGCCGAGCGGCAGTGGGGGACGGTGCGCGAGGACTACTCCCCGGGCGGGTCCTGCTGGGACTACCTGCCCCACGACCACGCGCGCAGCCGCGCCTATCGCTGGGGTGAAGACGGGCTGCTGGGCATCAGCGACCGCGAGGGCCGGTTGTGTTTTGCCCTCGCGCTGTGGAACGGCTGTGACCCGATCCTGAAGGAGCGGCTGTTCGGCCTGACCGGACCGCAGGGCAACCATGGCGAGGATGTGAAAGAGGCGTACTACTACCTCGACTCGTCGCCGACGCATTCCTACATGAAGGCGCTCTACAAGTATCCGCTCGGCGAGTACCCGTACGAGCGGCTGCTGGAGGAGAACCGGCGACGTGGTTTTGGCGACGCCGAGTTCGAGCTCACCGACACCGGCGCGTTCGACAACAACCACTACGCCGACGTGGTCGCCGAGTACGCCAAGGCCGCGCCCAACGACATCCTCATCAAGCTCACGCTTTCCAACCGCAGCTCCGATGCGGCGGTCCTGCACGTGCTGCCGACGCTGTGGTTCCGCAACACCTGGTCATGGGGCCGCAGCGGCGCTGAATACTGGGGCAAGCCGAGCATCCGGATCGACGGCTCGGACGCCCTTTGTGAGCACGCGACGCTGGGCCGGATGCGCATGGTCGCCGGGGTTGGACCGGACGGCGCGCCTCCCCCGTTCCTCTTTACCGAGAACGAGACCAACGTGCAACGGCTGTTCGGCGCGCCGAATCAGAACTCGTACGTGAAGGACGCGTTCCACGAGTACGTGATCGGAAGGCGCACCGAGGCGGTCAACCCGGATTGCGTGGGCACCAAGACCGCTGCGCATTACCGGCTCGAGATCCCGGCAGGCGCTTCCGTGACGCTGCGCCTGCGGCTGTTCGAGGAGGGTCCCGGGGGAGTCGTTGAAGCCCCGCCCAGCCCGCCGCTGGGTCCGGAGTTCGACCAGGTGTTCGCGCAGCGGCTGCGCGAGACCGACGAGTTCTACGCTGCCAACACACCGGCGCTGCTCACGCCGGAGGAACGCCAGGTGGTGCGCCAGGGTCACGCGGGCTTGCTGTGGTCCAAGCAGTTCTTTTACTACGTGGTGAAGGACTGGCTGGCCGGCGACCCGGGGCAGCCCGCGCCGCCGGCGGATCGGCTGGCTGGCCGCAACCACGACTGGTCGCACGTGCACAATCGCGACGTAATCTCCATGCCGGACAAGTGGGAGTACCCATGGTACGCCGCGTGGGACCTGGCGTTCCACATGATCCCGTTCGCCCAGATCGATCCGCACTTCGCCAAGGAGCAGCTCGTGCTCTTCCTGCGCGAGTGGTACATGCATCCGAACGGGCAGTTGGCGGCGTACGAGTTCGCGCTCGGCGACGTGAACCCGCCGGTGCACGCCTGGGCCTGCTGGCGCGTCTACAAGATGACGGGGCCGCGGGGCAAGCGCGACCGTGTGTTCCTCTCTCGCGTGTTCCAGAAGTTGCTGCTCAACTTCACCTGGTGGGTCAACCGCAAGGATGACGACGGCCACAACCTGTTCTCGGGCGGTTTCCTCGGGCTCGACAACATAGGCGTCTTCGACCGCTCCAAGCCGCTGCCGACCGGCGGCCACCTGGAGCAGGCCGACGGCACCGCCTGGATGGCGTTCTACTGCGCCACCATGCTCTCGATGGCGCTCGAGCTGGCGCAGGAGGACCCCGCCTACGAAGACATGGCGAGCAAGTTCTTCGAGCACTTCGTGGCGATCGCAGACGCGATGAACCACCTGGGCGGCAGCGGACTGTGGGACGAGCAGGATGGCTTCTACTACGATCAGCTCCACGCCCGGAACCGGCAGATCCCGCTGCGTGTGCGCTCGCTGGTGGGTCTGGTGCCGCTGTTCGCGGCCGAGATCCTGGAAGATGCCGTGGTAGACAAGCTGCCGGGCTTCAAGAAGCGGCTGCACTGGTTTCTCGACAACCGCCCGGACCTGGCCCAGCACACCGCCTATCTGGGCGCAGAGGGCCACGGGCATCGGCTGCTCGCGATCCCATCGCGAGAGCGGCTCGAGCGCATGCTGCGCTACATGCTCGACGAGCGCGAGTTCCTGGCGCCGGGCGGCATCCGCTCGCTGTCGATGTTCCACCGCGACCAGCCATACGTGTTTCGGGAGGGCCACGAGGAACACCGGGTGGAATACACGCCGGCCGAGTCGAGCACCGGGCTCTTCGGTGGCAACTCGAACTGGCGCGGGCCGATCTGGTTTCCGATGAACTACCTGATCGTCGAGGCGCTCGAGCGTTATCACCACTTCTACGGCGACAGCTTCCAGGTGGAATGCCCGACCGGCTCAGGGCAGATGATGAATCTGGGTCAGGTGGCGCAACTGATCGCCGGGCGACTGGGTGGCGTGTTCCTGCCCGACGCGAACGGCGCCCGGCCCTGCCACGGGCACGATCAGCGTTACGCGAGCGACCCGCACTGGCGCGATCTGGTGCAGTTCCACGAGTACTTCTGCGGCGACACCAGCCGTGGCGTCGGGGCCAGCCACCAGACCGGATGGACGGCGCTCGCCGTGCGCTTCCTTCAGGACCGCGCTCACGCCCGATCCGGCGCCGAGGCCGGACCAGACGCGGACCACACGCGGACCACACCCACACCCACGCGCACGAGGAAGGCGCCAACCCGCATGCGTGAAGGGAGGATGCGATGACCGAAGACTACAAAGCCCCGCGGTGGCGTGATGCGGAGGACGAGTGGCTGGAGGCCGACGGCCTCGGCGGCTTCGCCTCCGGCACCGTCGGTGGTACGCGCACCCGGCGCTATCACGCGCTGCTTCTCGCCTCGCGGCGCCCGCCGACCGAGCGCATCGTGCTCGTGAACGGCTTCGACGCCTGGGTCGAAACCGAGGCCGGCCGCTACGCGCTGTCGGCGCAACGCTACGAGCCCAGCGCCACCGACCCGGATGGCGGCCGGCGCATCCGTGAGTTCGAGCCGACGCCCTGGCCGCGGTGGACGTTCGCGCTGGAGGACGGCACCCTGGTCGAGCAGGAGATCTGCGTGCGCCACGGATCGCCGCTCGTGGTGATCGTGTGGCGGGCGAAGGCGGGCACGCTCACGGTCCGCCCGTTCCTCTCCGGGCGCGACTATCACGCGCTGCATCACGAGAATGACGAAGCGAGCTTCGACGCGGCGGTCGACGGCGAGCAGATCCGCTGGCACACCTACGAGAGCGTGCCCGCCGTGGCGGCTCTGAGCAACGGGAGCTACGCGCACGATCCGCACTGGTACCGCAACTTCCTCTATGAAGAGGAACGGCGCCGCGGTTTCGAAGCCACCGAGGACCTGGTTTCCCCGGGCACTCTGACGTTCGACCTGGCCGCGGGCGATGCCGTGCTGGTGCTCGGGGCCGAGACCACCGAGTCGCCCGTGATTCCCGCGGGAAGCGCCCTGACGGTTGCCGCGTCGTTGCGAGTGGCCGAGAAAGCACGGCGCGCAGCGTTTCCGTCGCGGCTGCACCGTTCGGCCGATGACTACCTGGTGCGACGCGGTGAACGCAAGACGATCGTGGCCGGCTATCCCTGGTTCGCCGACTGGGGCCGGGACACGTTCATCGCGTTGCGCGGGCTGTGCCTGACCACGGGCCGGCTCGCCGAGGCGCGCGACGTGCTCGTGGAATGGGCGGCCACCATTTCGCAGGGCATGCTGCCCAACCGATTCCCGGACCAGGGCGGGGAGCCCGAGTACAACGCCGTCGACGCGTCACTCTGGTATGTGATCGCCGTTCACGAGTACCTGGAGGCCGACCGCGCGACGCCTGCGTCGGTCACGGACACCCTGCGTAACGCGGTCGAGGCGATCCTCGCCGGTTATGCCGCGGGCACGCGCCACGGTATCCGCATGGACGCGGACGGCCTGCTCGCGGCCGGCGAACCGGGTGTGCAACTGACGTGGATGGATGCCCGTGTGGATGGCCGGGAAGTGACGCCGCGCGTGGGCAAGCCGGTGGAGCTGCAAGCGCTCTGGATCAACGCGCTTCGGATCGGCGGCGCGTGGTCGGAACGCTGGCTTCAAGCAGACGCACGCGCGCACGCCGCTTTCAAGGCGCGCTTCTGGAACGACGCGGAGCAGTGCCTGTACGACGTCGTCGACGTCTGGCACGAAGCCGGGCGCGTTGACGCCAGCGTCCGGCCGAATCAGATCTTCGCGATTGGCGGATTGCCGTTCCCGCTTCTTTCGGGCAAGCCGGCGCGGCGCGTCGTCGAGGCCGTGGAATCGCGGCTGTTGACCCCGCTCGGCCTGCGGTCGCTGGCCCGAGACGCCGAAGGCTACGCCGGTCGCTACGAGGGCGATTCCGGCGCGCGCGACGGCGCCTACCATCAAGGCACGGTCTGGCCCTGGCTGCTAGGCGCCTTTACCGAGGCCTGGCTCCGGGTGCACGGCAACACCGCCCAAACGCGAAACGAAGCCAGAACACGCTTCCTCGAGCCGCTGCTGCGCCATCTCGACGAGGCCGGCCTCGGCCACATCTCCGAGATCGCCGATGGCGACGCGCCCCACACACCGCGCGGTGCGCCGTTCCAGGCGTGGTCGGTTGGCGAGGCGCTGAGACTGGAGTTGCAGATCCTCGCACCGGCCGCCACGGAGGTGGCAGAAGCCGGTGGCGCTCGATGATCCGCCCTGGTATCCGATCCCCGGCGGCCGGCATCCTAGCGACATGCTGAGGGCGCTGCGGCAACACTGGCCCGAGTACCTGATGGAGGCGGTTCTCCTTGGCGCCTTCATGTTCTCGGCCTGCCTGGTGGGGGCGTTGCTCGAGCACCCAGACTCGCCGGTGCGCCAGGCACTGCCGAACGGCTTCGTGCGACGCGCACTGGCCGGCCTGGCGATGGCCGCCACCGCCCTGTGCATCTTCTATTCGGCATGGGGTAAGCAATCGGGCGCACACATCAACCCGTGCGTCACCCTCACTTTCCTGCGTCTCGGCCGGGTGAATCCGAGCGACGCGACCTTCTACGTACTGGCCCAGTTCGCCGGGGGCACTCTCGGTGTCGTCCTGAGCGCGGCATTGCTGCCGGCCTCGATCGCCCATCCGTCGATCAACTATGCGGTCACCGTGCCGGGACCGGGGGGGGCCGCGGTCGCGTTCGCCGCCGAGGCATTCATCTCGTTCGTGATGATGACGGTGGTCCTCAACGCCTCCAGCCATCCCCAGCTTGGCTCCCTGACCGGCCTGTGTGCCGCGGCGCTCGTGTTCGTCTTCATCACCTTCGAAGCCCCGCTGTCGGGCATGAGCATGAATCCGGCGCGCACGTTCGCGTCGGCGCTGCCCGCCGGCGAGTGGACCTCGATCTGGGTCTACTTCCTTGGACCGGCCGTGGGGATGCTGGGCGCGGCCCAGGCCTGGCTCATCTACGGGCGCCGCGATCACTGCGCGAAATTGCATCATCAGAACGACCGCCGCTGCATCTTCTGTCTGGATCGTTCCGCGGCCAGAACGCGGCCGCAGACTGACCTGGAGGCCACATGGACCGCTACGACGTCATAATCATCGGAACCGGCGCGGGCGGCGGCACGCTGCTGCACGCGTTGGCCCCGACCGGGAAGCGCATCCTGGTGCTGGAGCGCGGCGACTTCGTCCGGCGCGAGCGCCAGAACTGGGATTCACGCGCGGTGAACGTGGAGGGCCGCTACAACACCAAAGAGGAGTGGCGCGACGACAAGGGCAAGCCGCTCCACCCCCACACCAACTACTACGTGGGCGGCAACACCAAGTTCTACGGCTCCGCTCTGTTCCGCTTCCGCAAGGAAGACTTCGGCGAGCTGCGCCACCACGGCGGAATCTCGCCCGCGTGGCCGATCGCGTACGAGGACCTGGAGGCGTACTACACCAAGGCGGAGCAGATCTATCACGTCCATGGGAGCCGCGGCGAGGACCCGACGGAGGCCTGGGCCAGCGGGCCGTTCCCCTATCCGGCCGTGAGCCACGAGCCGCGCCTGCAGGATCTGCATGACGACTTCGTACGGCTCGGCCACAAGCCGTTCCACGTGCCGCTCGGGATCATGCTGAAGGAAGGCGATCGGAACAGCGCGTGCATCCGTTGCAGCACCTGCGACGGCTATCCCTGTCTCGTGAACGCCAAGGCCGATGCTCATGTGTGCTGCGTCGAGCCCGCACTCGCGTTCCCCAACGTGACCCTGCTGACGAACGCGCTGGTGAGCCGGCTCGAGACGAGCGCCTCGGGGCGCGAAGTGACCGCGGTCCACGTCGAGCGCAACGGGGCCAAGGAGAGCTACAGCGCGAGCATCGTGGTCTCGTCGGCCGGCGCAATCAACTCGGCGGCGCTGCTGCTGCGCTCCGCGAACGACAAGCACCCGCGCGGTCTCGCGAACTCGTCGGACATGGTGGGCCGGCACTACATGGGCCACGTCAACTCGGTGCTGCTCGCGATCTCGAAGTGCTCGAACCCGACGATCTTCCAGAAGACGCTCGCGGTGAACGACTTTTACTTCGCTTCGAAGGACTGGGACTTCCCGATGGGGCACATCTCCTTCGTCGGCAAGCTCGATGGAGTCGCGCTGTCGGCCGGCGCGCCGGCGATCGCGCCCGGCTTCACCCTTGATCTGATGGCCACACACTCGCTTGACTTCTGGCTGACCTCCGAGGATCTGCCGGATCCTGACAATCGCGTGACGCTCGACCAGCAGGGGAACATCGTCCTCAGCTACAAGGCCAACAACGAAGAGGCGCACAAGCGTCTGCGCTCGAAGCTCGAGCAGATGATGGGAGGGCAGCGCAAGTGCACGATGCACGGCGCCTCGTGCCATACGGGCTTGTTCGGCCGAAACCTGTTCCTCGGCGAGCGTATCCCGCTCGCGGGCGTCGCCCACCAGAACGGCACGATCCGCTTCGGCCGCGATCCGAAGACATCGGCGCTCGACCTCAACTGCAAGACGCACGACGTCGAGAACCTGTACGTTGTCGACGGCAGCTTCTTCGTCTCCAGCGCGGCCGTGAATCCAGCACTCACCATCATGGCCAACGCGCTGCGCGTCAGCGAACACCTCAAGGAGCGGCTCGCATGAGCATGGACAAGAAGAGGGGAACAAGGTCCGCCGCGATGGGACGCGCGTTCCTTGGGATGGCCCTGCTGTGGCTGCTGTCGGCGCCCGGGGCATGGGCGCAGACCGCGAGGGCGGTGGACGCCGTCGGTTTCACCGTCTCGGACATGGACCGTTCGGTCGAGTTCTTCACCCGCGTCCTGAGCTTCGAGAAGCTCTCGGACGTAGAGGTCTGGGGCGACGCCTACGAGCATCTCGCGGGTGTGTTCGGGATGCGGGCGCGGGTCGTGCGGCTGCGCCTCGGCGACGAGGCGATCGAGCTGACCGAGTACTTGGCCCCGCGCGGACGTCCGATCGCGCCCGGCGCGCGCAGCAACGACCGCGCCTTCCAGCACGTGGCGATCATCGTGAGTGACATGGAGAAGGCCTATCGCTGGCTGCGCGAGCACAAAGTCGAGCACGCCAGCACCGGCCCCCAGCGGCTGCCGGACTGGAACAAGAACGCGGGCGGGATCGAGGCCTTCTATTTCAAGGACCCGGATGGCCACGCGTTGGAAATCCTGGCCTTTCCGAAGGACAAGGGGGCGGCGAAGTGGCACCGCACCACGGACAAGCTGTTCCTCGGCATCGACCACACCGCGATCGTGGTGAGCGACACCGAGGCGAGTCTGCGCTTCTGGCGCGACAAGCTCGGCCTGACCTTAGCGGGGGAGAGCGAGAACTACGGGCCCGAGCAGGAACGTCTCAACAACGTGTTCGGCGCACGCCTTCGCATCACGGGACTGCGCGCCGCTGGCGGCGGGCCGGGCGTCGAGTTCCTCGAGTACCTGGCGCCTCGAGACGGCCGGCCGGCCCCGGCGGACCTCAAGTCCAACGATATCGCGCACTGGCAGACGCTCGTCACGACTATGGACGTCGAGGCGGCGGCCAAGAGCCTCCTGGGGCGGGTGGACTTCGTGTCCTCCGGCGCGGTGGCGCTGGCCGAGGGCAAGCTGCCGCAGCGGAAGGCGGCGCTCGTGCGCGACCCGGACGGCCATGCGGTCCAGCTGGTGGAGGTGAGATGAGCAAGCCGCGCATCGTGATTCTTGGGGGCGGGTTCGCGGGCGTCTACACGGCGCTCGCGCTGGAGAAAGCGCTCGCGAGGCGTGACGACTTCGAGATCACCCTCATCAACAGCGAGAACTACTTCGTTTTCCAGCCGATGCTGCCGGAGGTCATCTCCGGCACGATCGGGATGCTCGACGTGGTGAGCCCGATCCGTCGCCTACTGAAACGCACCGATTTGCACGTGCGGGACGTCGAGTCGATCGATCTCGAGCGCAAGCAGGTGATAACGAGCCCGGGCTTCCGGCCGCACGCCCACGCCCTCCCCTACGACCACCTGGTGTTCGCGCTGGGCAGCGTGACCGACTTCCGCGGGATGCGTGGCCTGGCCGAGCACGCCTTCCCCTTCAAAGATCTGGGCGACGCGCTCCGCCTGCGCAACCAAGTGGTGCGGGCGCTCGAGGAGGCCTCGATCGAGAGGCACGACGCGCGGCTGCGGAAGCAGTTGCTGACCTTCGTGGTGGCCGGCGGGGGCTTCTCGGGCGTCGAGGTGGTCGCCGAGCTCAACGACTTCGTGCGCGGCGTGGCCAAGAACTATGCGGGTCTCGATCCGAAGGAGATCCGCGTATTGCTGCTGCATTCGGGCGAGCGGATCCTGCCCGAGGTGGACGAGAGCCTCGCCGTGTTCGCGCAGAAGATCCTGGCCAAGCGCGGCGTGGAGATCCGCTTCAAGACCTACCTGGAGGCGGCCACCGGCGACGAGGCCATCCTCAAGGGCGGCGAGCGGATCGGCACTCGCACGCTCGTCTCCACCGTGCCGTCGTTTCCGCACTTGCTTCTGGGCACTCTGGCCCTGCCAAAGGGCAAGAACGGGCGCATCCTCGCGACCTCCGAGCTACAAGTCGAAGGCCACAGCGACCTGTGGGCGCTCGGCGACTGCGCCGTGGTGCCAGCGCGGGAAGGTGGCTTCGCGCCTCCCACGGCCCAGCATGCCACGCGCCAGGCGGACGTGACAGCGCACAACATCGTGGCCAGTCTGCGCGGCGGCAAGCGGCGCGTCTTCGACTTCAAGGGCCTGGGCAAGATGGGATCGCTCGGACATCGATCGGCCGTGGCCGAGGTGCTGGGCGTGAACATCTCCGGATTCCTGGCCTGGTTCATCTGGCGCACGATCTACTTGATGAAGATGCCAGGCTGGGGCCGACGCCTGAAGATCGCGGCGTCATGGACGTTCGACCTGTTCCTGCCGGCGGAGCTGGTGCAGCTCAAGCTGTTCGGGACGAAGGGAATCTTGCGTGAGCACTTCGAACCGGGGCAGGTGGTCTTCCACCAGGGCGACCTGGGAGATCGGATCTACATCATCCTCAACGGCGAAGTCGAGGTGACGCGGCACGAGGCCGACGAGCGCGAATCGCTGAGTGTGCGTCTGCGCGGCGGCGATTGTTTCGGCGAGATGGCACTGCTGAACCAGACGACGCGCAACGCGTCGGTACGCTGCCTGGAGTCGATGGACGTGCTCAGTCTCAACAAACTGGAGTTCACCCTGCTGGCCGCCAACCTGCCCGATCTGCGCAAGAGCTTCGAACGCGTGATGGCTCAGCGTGCCTAGTCGGCCGCAGATGGAGGCCTCCTCAATGAGCAGCGAGTCCTGCACACTGTGCGGTGTTCCGAGTAGGCGCGAAGTCCTGGCGGAGGCGCTGTGGCTGGCGCCGGATGTGTCGGTGCGCATGCTCGCCGAGCACCCCGGCGCCCAGCGCGAGGACGGCGCGTGCCCGGCCTGTGTCCAGGAGACCCTGCTGACGACGCTGCTCGAGCACGGCGAGGCGGCGCTGAACGAGAGCATTCAGCGCGTGTGGCCGCTCGACCCGGAGGCGGCGTTTGGTGCGTTACCGACGCCGCTGCGGCTGCGCGCCGACCCCCGGTACGGCGGGCGCGGGGTGACCCTCGCGCTGGTGGACGCCGCGTTCTATCCTCACCCCGACCTGGTGCGGCCCAGCAATCGGATCCGGGCCTGGGCGGACGCGTCGGCCGATGAGGTGCTCGTCGAACGCTACGCGCCGCAGGACCAGCCCCGCTGGCCCGGCTGGGACGCACAGGCGGAGCATCAATGGCACGGGCTGATGACAAGTGTGGCGGCAGCCGGGAACGGCCACGTGAGTCGCGGCTTCTACCGCGGCCTGGCCAAGGACGCCGAGCTGGTATTGGTACAGGTGCGCGAGGCCTCGGGCCGCATCACGAATGCCGGCATCGCCCGCGCGTTGCGCTGGCTGGAGGCCGAGGGGCCCGGCCTCGGGGTGCGCGTGGTCAATCTGTCGTTGGGCGGCGACGTGGTTTTTCCATTGCGCGGAAACCCCGTGGACGAGGCCGTGGCGGCGCTCGTGGCCCAGGGCGTGACCGTGGTGGCTGCCGCCGGCAACGACGGCGAGCGCCGGCTGGTCCCGCCAAGCACGTCGCCGCAGGCGCTGACGATTGGCGGCATCGATGATCGCAACACCTTCGACCACGCGGAGATGGCGCTGTGGCACAGCAACTACGGCGAGACCGCGCACGGCGCGCTGAAGCCGGAGCTGGTTGCACCCAGCCTGTGGGTGGTAGCGCCAGTGCTGCCGGACACGCCGCTGGCCGACGAAGCGGCCGGCCTGTTCGCGCGCCGCGCCGCCGGCGACGCTTCCGTCGAACTACGTCTGCAGGAAACGAAGCTGGTGACGCCGCACTACCAGCACGTGGAAGGCACGAGCTTCGCAGCGCCCATCGTCACGAGTGTGGTGGCGTGCATGCTGGAAGCGAACCCTGCGCTGACACCGCGACGGATCCGCGAACTGTTGATGGCCTCGGCTTGCCGCGTGCCTGGCGCCCCGCGCGAGCGCCAGGGCGCCGGCGCCGTAGACGCGGGGCGGGCCCTGGCGCGTGCTCTGGGTGATCAACATAGTGATGCCGCCGACTTCACCCACAGCCCGATCGTGACGCCCGAGGGCGTGCGGTTCCTCTTGCACGACCACGAAGCCGAGGAGGTCCGGCTGCTCGGAAGCTGGGACGATTGGCAGCGCCCGGGCCAGCTGGCCAACCAGATTGAGGGAGGGCTCTGGGAGGTTTCCGTCGAGGGCCTCGCAGCTGGCCTCCACGGCTACAGATTTCTGGTCGACGACGTGATCTGGCTGACCGATCCGGCCAACCCCGACCGCATCAGCAACGGGATGGGCGGCTGGAACAGCCTCGTTCGGCGGGACTGATCCAACGCCCGGAATGTCATGGGCGGGGGACTCAGCGGCGTCACTGCGCGATCCTGGTACCCCGAAGGCGGCTCCGAAACCACTAAGGGCCACGCTCAAATCGAGCCCCCGCCCCGAGTGTGTTCGGCGAAACTGCCGATGTGGGTTCGATGCTGCGGCCGTGGCGAGGTTACGAGGAATAGGGCGGGGCCCCGGGGCGGTCTCTGGTCACGAGCATGGAGGAGACAGACATGAGACCCGCTCGCGCGTCAGCGCGCAGCCTCCCCTCGGGGGACGCCGCCTTTGCCGCGCGGCCCGGGAGGGCCACCCCTGCGCGAAGACCGGCTCAGTCAAGCACTACCAGTATGTCGAAGGCACGTCCTTCGCAGCGCCGATCGTCGCGGCCACCGCAGCCTGCGTGCTCGAAGCGAACCGAAGCCTCAAGCCCCGACAGATCGCTGAGTTGCTCATCGTCACCGCCGAGCGCGTGCCCGGAGCCTCCGACGAGCGTCAGGGCGCGGGCGCCATCAACGCCGGCGAGGCCGTGCGGGCCGCGATCAGTTCACGATTGCGGCAAGTCCTGCTCTGCAGGGCGCCTACAAGTGGCGGAGAGGTTCGCCGCACTTTGAGCCGGGCGTTGCGGTGCTTGGCCAGAAGCCAATGAACGCCACCGGGAGGTGCCTCGACGCCTGCTCCCCTCCCCGCACGCCTGAGCCGCCGCAGGACGGCGGCTTGACCGACCGCACCGACGACTCATAGGCTGAAGGAAATGATGCTGCGGTTGCGCCCGACTTTAGGTCAAGCTGTCGTAGTCACGATGGCCGGGGTCACGGCGCTCCTCGCCATTCTGTTCGTTTCCCTGGCCCGAGTCTCTGAACGCGGCCTGATCCGCAGTTCCGAGGAACGCCGGCACACCCTGAGCGCTCGGATCGTGTCCCGTGTCGACACGTATCTTTCCCAGGCGGAGCAAGCGGTCTCGAGAGTCGAGAGCCGGTTGCGTCTGGTCGCCTCCACGCCGGACCCGCCGACCGCCGAGGGTTTCCTGTTCGCGGAGATGCTGGACCGCGGCGACCTGGCGGAACTGGCCTTCACCCGTGCCCACCGCTCGGGCTTCGACGCCGATGGTATGTCGGAACTTCTGCCCGCGGATCGATTCCAAGTGTCGGTGTATCGCGACAGCGCCGAAGAAGGAAGCGCGATCCTGACCCGCGAGACGGCACTCCGCGGCGGGAGGATCGTCGTCCGGTCGCGCCTCCGGGGCGCCGGGGGCGGGCTCCGCGACGGCGCATGGGTGACTCTCCTTGAAGCGTCGGCGGACCCGACGACCCATGGAACTTTCCGCACGCCCGCCTCGAAGGCGTTCGTGGGGCAGACGGTCTGGAGCGATCTCAGTCAAAGCGAGCTGGACTCTGCGAAGCCCGAAAACCAGCGGCGAGTGGTGGTCACGGTAATGAGGGCGGTGGAGGACAGAAGCGGAGCCTTCATCGGCGTCCTGCGCGCGGCCATCCTCGACCGCGCCCTCGACACCCTGGCCGCGCCAGAGCCCGGAGCGCCCGAGCGCACTTTTCTCTGCGATGAGCAGGGCCGCCTGCTGACCCGCTTCTCGAAAGAGGATGTTCTCAAAGACGAGGACGGCGATCTCCGGGTTTCTTCGAAGAAGACGCCCCCCGAGGTCGTCGCGGCCCTGGCGCGTCCTGAACTCGCCCAGATCCGTCCCGAACAACTCACCAGCGCGGGCCGGTTCGAGGTGGGAGGCCGCGCTTTCCTGTTCGGATTCGAGGGGCTCGAAGCCACCCAGGGTTGGCGCCTGGGTATGGTGGTCGCCGAGGACGACCTGCCCGGGCTTTCCGATTTGCGGACCGAGCAAAGGGGCATGCTGGGGTGGGCGCTCGTTCTGATGGCGGTAATCGTGGCCGGCGGGGTCATGGCGGCACGCTTCGTGGGGCGTGACCTCGGCCAAGTCCTCGTTCAGAGCCGCCGCATGAGCGAGTTCGACTTCGCGCCCACCGAACCTGTGGCCGCCTTTCGGGAGGTCGAGACCATGCTGATCAGCGTGGAACAGGCCAAGACGTCGTTGCGCGCGCTCGGCAAATACGTGCCCGTGGATCTCGTGCGGCAACTCTTCAAGGCGAACCGGGAGCCGGTCCTGGGCGGCGAATTGCGCGCCCTCTCCGTAATGTTCACGGACATCGCCGGTTTCACGCAGTATGCGGAACTCCTCTCGGCAAATGCCCTGGCCGACGCCCTGGGGCGCTATCTTGAAGCGATGACGACGGCCGTGCATTCAACCGGCGGCATGATCGACAAGTACATCGGCGATGCGGTGATGGCCCTGTGGAATGCACCCTTGGCCTGCGAAGGACACGAGCGGCGCGCGTGCCGGGCCGCCCTCGACTGCATCGCCGCCGCCGAGGCGCTCTACGCGTCTCCTTCGTGGGGCGACCGTCCGCGCTTCCTGACTCGGGTGGGCATCCACACCGCAGAGGTGATGGTCGGCCATTTCGGGGCTCCGAATCGCATGAGTTACACCGCCCTCGGCGACGGAGTGAACCTGGCCGCTCGTCTGGAAAGCCTCAACAAGCAGTATGGCACTTCGATCCTCTTGAGCGAGGCGTCCTGGAGCGCGGCGAAGGACATGTTCGTCTTCCGCAGGCTCGACCGGGTTGCGGTCAAGGGCAAGAGTCAAGGCACCGCGGTTTTCGAACTGCTTGGGGACACGGGCTTAGCCGGGCCGCGTATCGTGTGGGCCCGAGGCTACGAACGCGCTCTCGACCATTACACCGCAGGCGAGTTCTCTCTTGGTATCGCGATCCTGGAGACCCAAGCGGCGACCGACCCTCCAAGCGCGGTCCTTCTGGCCCGGTGTCGGGCTTATCTGGCGAGCCCGCCGCCCGAAGATTGGGACGGGGTCTACGTGGCTCGCTCGAAGTAACTCGCGATCTCAGCTCGTGGCCGAGATGGACCAGGCCCTGCAGCTCCCCGGCGTCACCAACGCGTGGACCATGCCCATCAAGGCCCGCATCGACATGCTCACCACCGGCGAGCGCACCCCCGTGGGGGTGAAGATCTTCGGCGACGACCTCAAGGAGATCGAAGCAGTCGGCCTCGAGCTCGAAAAGGTTCTGCGCGAGGTGAAGGGTGCTCGCAGCGTGTTCGCCGGGCGAGCCGCCGAGGGTTACTTCGTCGACTTCGAGCTCAATCGAGAGGAGCTCGCGCGGCGGGGTCTGAGTGTCGCCTCGGTGCAGGACATCATCCTCTCCGCGATCGGCGGAGAGAACGTCACGACCACCGTGGAAGGGCGCGCCCGCTTCCCGGTGAACGTTCGTTGCCCTCGCGAATTGCGGGACGATCTCGACCGTCTCGGTCGCGTCCTCGTGGCCACCCCCTCGGGCGCACAGATCCCGCTCTCGCAGGTGGCGGCCATCCGCAAGGTGGAAGGGCCGTCCATGATCCGCAACGAGAACGGCCTGCTCGCGGGCTACGTCTACGTGGACACCGCGGAGAGCGACATCGGCGGCTTCGTGGAACGCGCCAAAGAAGCGGCGACGCGTAACCCTGAAGCCCGGTTACTCGATGGAGTGGAGCGGCCAGTACGAGAACATGCTCCGGGTGCGCGAACGGCTGAAGCTGGTGGTGCCGATCACGATCTTCACCATCTTCTTCCTCCTGTACCTGAACACCGGCTCGGGAGTGAAGGCGAGCATCGTGATGCTCGCGGTGCCTTTCTCCGTGGTGGGCGCGGTGTGGCTCATGTATCTCCTCGACTACAACGTCTCCATCGCGGCCTGGGTGGGCATGATCGCGCTCATGGGCCTCGACGCGGAGACCGGTGTCTTCATGCTCCTCTTCCTCGACCTCTCCTACGCCGAGGCGAAGGCCGAGGGCCGGCTCCGTTCCATGTCCGACCTGCACGAGGCCATCGTGCACGGCGCGGTGAAGCGCGTGCGGCCCAAGCTGATGACGGTGGCCGCGGCCATGATGGGGCTCATGCCCATCATGTGGTCGATGGGCACCGGGGCCGACGTCATGAAGCGCGTGGCCGCCCCCATGGTGGGCGGACTCGCC
>JANODX010000197.1:0-4142 GCA_031412915.1 Vicinamibacteria bacterium
AACGTAAAGGGTTGTTCACGTAGTCGCGGACACGATGACGTGAATCGATGGAGTGATGGTTCATAGCGATTACGTGAACAACCTGTTGGACTAAGCCGCGGGCAGCGACGCTATGTAGATTGTAGGCGAGGGAGCGGGTGCGGAGGGGGGCGCCTTGCGGCTTTGGGGGGGGCCGTGGGCACGCGGCATTGGCCCGGCACGAGGGTGGCGCGGAGAGAGGCGTTTGTCTTGGGGGGGAGCGGCGGAGTTCGAGTGCGGGGGCGGCTGGTAGACACACCTCGGGCGCGTGTTTGGTGGCGAGGAGGCTCGTGAGCGGTCATGGGGAGCGCGAGGGAGACGCCATCCTCGGCGTAGCGAGAGATCTGGGGATGTCTCCGACCACGACGAGGTGGCCGATGTGGCAGTGAGGGCAAAGCAACGGATCCTTCCCCACGAGGCGGCGATAGGTTTCCTCCCAGGACTCGTGTCGGGGTGGAGATGGCGTCGGGGGCGCGGGAGCGTCGAGGAGTTCGCGAGCCAGGGCAAGCCGGTGGACCTTGATGCCGTTTGCGAGGAGACCGAAATGGCGCACGCGGACGAAGCGTCTGGGGACGACGTGACGCAGAAAGCGCCGGATGAATTCCACACCGCTCAGGGTTCGGGTCTCTGTGCGGCCGCCGTGTCTGCGATTCTTGTAGCGGAAAGTCACCTTGCCATTGTCGTAGGCGAAGATGCGTTCGTTGCTGATGGCGATTCGGTGCGTGTATCGGCCGAGGTAGCGCAGGACCTGTTCCGGTCCGGCCATGGGTGGCTTGGAGTAGACGACGAATTTCTGGATGGCAGCGCGACGCAGCAGGAAGCGGCCTGCGGCCTCCCGGATGCGCAGACGCCCCTGGGCAAGAGCGACTCCAAACGCCTCGAGGAGTTTTCCTCGAAAGACGACGGAGAGTTTTCTGACCGGCAGAAAGAATCTCGGTCGGGATGCGATCCATTGAGTGCCATCGAGGCTCAATCCTCCACCCGTCGAAATGCAGTGGATATGGGGGAGATACCCGAGTTGCTGATTCCACGTGTGGAGGACAGCGATGAGGCCGGGTGTGGCTCCGAGGTGGGTGCGACACACGTCGACCACGGTCTTCGCGGCGGCCTCGAACAGGAGGGCGTAGGCGATGGTCGGGTCGCGACGGAAGAACGGATGGAGACAGGGCGGGAGAGTGAAGACCTCGTGAAAGTAGAGGACGGGAAGCAGGTCGTGGATCTGGGCTTCGACCCAGAGCGCCTGATCCAGGCTCTGACACTTGGGGCAGTGTCGCAGGGTATGGCAACTTGCTGCCTTGGCTACGCCCGACAGGCGAAGGGCATCCTTGAAGGCTCGTTGAAGGACCGTCTGGTGCAGATGATGGCGAAATCGGCGACCGGTGGCATCAACATAGGTGCGCGTTGCCGGGAAGGCCCAGTACCACACCCACTCCTCCGCGGCGTTTGGATATTTGCGCGCGAGGCTGTTCGGGAGAGCCACCCCGGCCCGCCTCGTCCGCGGTCGTATTCGTATTGTCTCTGGACCTCGATGAGGTGGCTCAAGAGGGCGATCTCGAGTCCGGGAGGGAGCATGGTCCGGCGATCCTTCTGCCCTTTGCCGCGCCGCACCACGATCTCCTTGCGATCGAAGTCGATGTCCTTGATCCGAAGTTGCAGCACCTCCATCAGCCGGAGACCGCAGGCGTAGATGAGAGAGGCGGCGAGGGCGGCCGGGCCGCTCATGCGTTCGAGGATCGCCGCGACTTCCGGTGGCGAGAGGACCACGGGGACGCGCTCGGGCAGCTTGGCTCGGGGTGTCCCCTGCAGGCCTTTCAGTTCGCGGCCGAGGACGGCGCGATAGAGGAACAGGATGGCGCTGAAAGCCTGATTCTGGGTGGACGCCGAGACGCGAAGGCGCGTGGCCAGGGCTTCGAGGAATCTCGTGATCTCGGGCTCGGCCATGGCGTCGGGGTGGCGCCGGCCGTTGAAAACGATAAAGCGGCGGATCCAGAAGACGTAGGCCTTCTCGGTGCGCGGCGAGTAGTAACGGGAACGGATGGCCTCGCGCACTCGATCCAGCAGGCGGGGCTTGGCGGGGGGAACGGCCTCGAGTTCGTTTTCAGGCATGACGGCTCCAATGGTTCGAGGGAGAGGCCGCGATGGTATCCACGGCCCGCGTCGGTTCGGGTCCCGTCCGTCAGCGTCGGATCAAAGGGTGCGCAGCTTGCTACTCTCGCCTTGCCCAGTAGCCGGGACGCCGCCGTTGATGCGCCACCGCGATGACTCGAATCTCTTCTGCCGTGACCTGGGAGATCAGGCTGAATGGAAATCTCCGAAGAGAGTAGCGGCGACGCGTGCTCCGGAAGATCGCGCCGGCCTCGGGCTGGCAAGAATGAAGAACGCGGCGGCGTCGCCAGAGCTCAGCGAATTGAAGCGATCAGAGCTTCGACCCCGTCCCCGACGGTCAGCTCTCCGCCTCGTGGACCCCGGCCGGCCGATGGGCCTTGCGGCCGCCCCGCACCAACGCTCGTGCAGGCAGCGTCCCGTGAATCATCAACGCCGCCATTTCCGCGCAGCGGTCCACCAGCGCCCTGGCGCCTTCCCGCAGCGCCTCGCTTTCGGCGACCACGCGCATGTTGTTCTCCATGTCCTCGGCGCTCCAACCGCGCGAGTGAGCGATGTAGGGGAACTGCGGGAACTGGACTCCCAGCTCGGCGAAAAAGCCGAGCATCTGACCGGCGGTGCCCTGCACATTGTCCTGGCCGCCGGTAATGATGAATCCGGCGGCCTTGTTCCTGAGCAAGTGCCGGTTGGCGATGGTCTCCTGGTTCTGGACACAGTTCATGCGTTCAACCATCTTGAAATAGAGGCTGCTCGCTGATCCCCAGCGAATGGGCGTGGCAATCAGGTACACATCGGCCCAGTGGACAAGCGCTTCGTAGACCTGGTCCAGTTGATCGCCTGGGTCCATCTGGGTGATGGAGCAGGGCCACGTGCAGGCGCGGGCCGCCCGGGAATAGAAGCCCTCGCAGGCCCGGAAGTCGAGGTCGCGCAAACGGATGAGCCGCGTCTCATAACCCTGGCTCGCGCCGTGGCGAAGCGCTTCGTCGAGCAGGGCCTCCGAGGTGCTGAATCTGGGATGGCCCTTTGTCATGACGGTGGTCGATATGCCGACGATCCGCACCGGGCCAGTGCCGCGGTCCACCTTTCGTGCGAGGGGGTGGGGAGCGTGCGGCTTCCGGCTGCGGGGGGTGGCGCTCGCCAGGTCCACAAAGAGACTTCCAGCCTCTTCCTTGAGCGCGTAGGCCGGCACCGCGTCCTCCTCGAAGCCGGGCTCGCCCAGTCCCGTCTGGTGGTGGAACTTCCAGAAGTGCCACGGGCACTCGACATAGTCCCCTTCGAGCCGACCGTCGCCGAGTGGTCCGCCCGCGTGGTTGCACACCCCGGAAATGGCGGAAAAGCGACCCTCCCTGTAGCTCAGCGCAATGCGGGTGCGACGCACGGTCACCGTCTGGAGTTGCCGGCCCGAGAGCTCTGCGGTGGTCCCAAGCACTGCCCAATCCTCGCGACTACTCATCCTCTCGCTGCCTCCTTGGCAGGAGCAGTATAGGGGCTTCACGATGGCCCCTCACGCCGAAGAGGGATGCGCCGTCTTTCAGCGTAAGTCGTCGTGAGGTCGCCCCAAGGACCCTGCGTCGCTCAGCGCAGGCAAGCTCAGGGACCGTACGAATCGAGACTCACTACATCAGGGAGGTGCAAAGTTCTTCCACGAGCAATAACTCGAAGCTCGTTAGCCTGGGATCCGGGGCGTGGGGCGACCTGCGTTCTCGAAGTGATCCGACAAATTGTCCACGCCCCAGCGAGGGATGAGAGGTGAATCTGCGGGCCGTACCTGAATGGGAACGTGATGTGGCGTCGTAAAGCAGCCGGGCCAACACAACTGGGCAGCCCGGCGAAACAGGGATGGCCGAGCCTCCGGTCCCTTGGCGAAGGCAGCAACGGAACGGGTATCGAGTCGAACCGTTTTCGTCATCCCCGGCGTACACAGCGACAGCACGCAGAGAAGGTGAAGTGAGGGAACGATTGAGATCTCGGGAGATCGGTGGCTCGCTCGGCCATCGTAAGGGACGGTATAAGGCGCGATC
>JANODX010000198.1:0-30613 GCA_031412915.1 Vicinamibacteria bacterium
GTCGAAGCCACCCCCAACGCCGGTCCCTTCGACGAGCTCAGGGACCGGATGCGATCGGCTTCCCCCGAACGTCACCGAGTACTTCAATACGGACCTCCCTCAGCGACCGCCCGACCGCCTCGTTACTATCGGACCGCTTCGCCGGGCGCGAACTGACGCTCTCCACCCACAAACATGTCGCACACCCGAAACGGGCGAGCCTCTTTCGGGGCCAAATGGTTATCCTTCTTCTGCCCGATCATGCCCACCACCCACAAGATCGTCTGCCCCCACGACTGCCCGGATACATGTGTCGCCACCGTGGAGGTGGAAAACGGCCGGGCCGTGAAGATCGGCGGCGATCCGGATCATCCGTTCACCCAGGGGTTCCTCTGCGCCAAGGTCAACCACTACCTCGATCGGGTCTACTCGCCGGATCGGATCCTTCATCCCTTGAAGCGCATCGGCAGGAAGGGCGAGGGCAAATTCGAGCAGATCTCCTGGGACGAGGCCTTGGACACCGTCGCCTCGAACTTCAGGCGAGTCCGCGAGTCGCACGGCCCGCAATCGATCCTTCCCTATTCGTACGCCGGGAACTCCGGCCTGATTCACTACGGGAGCCTCGACCGCCGGTTATTCGGGGCCATCGGCGCATCGCAACTCGCCCGCACGATCTGCGCCTCCGCGGGGTCCGACGGCTACAAGACGGTCATGGGCGCGACCGTCGGTTTCGACCCCGAGAAGGTCGAAAACGCGAAACTGATCGTCGCCTGGGGCGCCAACATCATTTCGTCGAACGTCCACTTCTGGCCTTTCGTGGAGCAGGCAAAGAAGAAGGGAGCCCGCCTCATCGTCATCGACCCTTATCGTTCGCGCACCGCCCTCAAGGCCGACTGGCATATCGCACCTCTGCCCGGAACGGACGGGGCCCTGGCCTTCGCGGTGATGCATGTCCTGTTTCGCGACGGCCTGATCGACGACGACTACGTCGCGAAGTACACGCTCGGGGTTTCTGGTCTGAAAGCGCGCGCTCAGGAATGGACGCCGGAGCGGGCCGCGGCGGAAACCGGCCTCCCGGCGGAGTTGATTGAGAAACTGGCCCGCGAGTACGGAACGACCCGGCCATCCGCAATTCGAATCAACTATGGCCTGAACCGCGCCGCGGGCGGGGCCAACACCGTGCGGATCATCACGTGCCTGCCCGCTCTCACCGGCGACTGGCGTCACGTGGGCGGGGGCATTCAACTCTCCTCCTCAGGCACGTATCCGATCGACAACAACGCCCTGACCCGGCCCGATCTGGTTCCTGAAGGGACGCGCACCATCAACATGTCCTCGCTCGGGGAGGCGCTCGACCCGAAGCTCGAGCCCCCCGTGAAAGCGCTCTACGTCTACAACTCCAATCCCGCTGCGATCGCTCCGGATCAGAACGATGTGCTTCGTGGTCTGGCCCGGGAGGACCTCTTCGTCGCGGTGCACGAACTCTTCCGCACCGACACCGTGGATTGGGCGGACATCGTCCTGCCCGCGACCACGGTCCTGGAACACACCGACATCTTCAAGTCCTACGGACACCTTCATCTCGCCATCAACCGGCCGGCCATCGAACCCCTGGGCGAGTGCCGGTCCAACACCCAGGTCTTCCGCCAACTCGCGGAACGGATGGGCCTCACGGACGCTCGCCTCTTCGAGAGCGACGAAACATTGATGCGGCAGGCCTTCGACTGGTCCCACCCTCGTCTTCAGGGCATCACCATCGAGCGGCTGAACCGCGAAACCTCGGTGCGCCTCAATGTGCCCGCCGAATGGGCGCCTTTCGCCCATGGCAACTTCCCCACCCCCTCGGGCAAGTGCGAGTTCTACTCGGAGGCGGAAAAAAGCGGCGGGCGCGATCCCCTGCCTCACTACGTCCCTCCCCGGGAAGGCCCGATCAGCAATCCAAAGCTCGCGAAGACCTATCCCCTCGCGTTCATCTCGCCGCCCGCCCACCACTTCTTGAATTCGACGTTCTCCGCCCAGCCGATGTTCATGCGGCGGGAAGGCGGTGAACCGGCGCTCATCATCCATCCCGACGATGCTCGCCATCGGGGCATCGTGGACGGTGAGATGGTGAGGACGTTCAACGATCGTGGAGAGTTCCTGGCCAGGGCCGAGGTTTCGGAGGCCGCGCGCGCCGGAGTGGTGGTCGGGCTTTCGGTCTGGTGGGCCAAGCTCTGCCCGGGCGGACGCAACGCCAACGCGGTCACCGGGCAGGCGCTCACGGATATCGGCGGCGGGGCCACGTTCTACGATGTGCTGGTCGATGTCGCGCGATGCCCCGCGCGCTGAGGGAACGACGGACGACCGGAGAAGGCGCAGGCCCGAAAGCCCCCCAACTCAATAAATGACTCGGCTTCTCTACGCGGCGTCGGACCACGACGCCGACATCCTCTACGCGAGCGGTTTTTTTGCCCCTGATCCGTTTCTCTGCCTCCTCGAAGGGTCGCGGACGATTCTGGTGATGAGCGACCTCGAAATGGATCGGGCGAAACGAGAATCGAAAGCGACACAGGTCTGGTCCTGGACCCGGATGGCGAAGCGAGTGGGCGTGGGTGCGCCTCCGCCGCGAGTGGAGCACGTCATCGCGGCCTGCCTGAGACGGCTGAGCACGAAGACCGCCGAGGTTCCCGCCTCGTTCCCCCTGGGCCTGGCCCGAAAGCTCGAAGGCCTCAGGATCCGGCTGCGCGTGGCCAAGGAGCCGTTCTGGCCCGAACGAGAGATCAAGACTCGCGATGAAGTGAGGAAGATCGAAGCCTCCCTTCGCGCGGCGGAAGCGGGCCTTCTGGCCGGAATCGAAGCGCTCAAAGCGACTCGGATCGGTCGCGACGGCTGGCTGTGGCGGGGCGGAGCCAGGTTCACCTCCGAGGATTTGCGCGGCGTCATCGACATCACCATCCTCAAGCTCGGCGGGATCCCCGTGCGGACGATCTGCGCGGGCGGCGATCAGGCCGTCGATCCTCATGAGACCGGCCACGGACCGTTGCGTGCTCACTCGCCCATTGTCATGGACATCTTCCCGCGTTCGCAGGCGACGGGGTACTTCGGCGATCTCACCAGAACCGTGGTGAGGGGACGAGCGAGCGAAAAGCTGAAGGAGGTCTACGCCCTCGTCGAAGAGGGCGTTCGGCTCGCCCACCGCAAGGTCCGGCCGGGGGCGGATGGACGAAAGATCCACGATCAGATCCTGGCCCTTTTCGACTCGCGCGGATTCAAGACGGGAGTCAGGAACGGCCGGATGCAGGGCTTCTTCCATGGCACGGGGCACGGTCTGGGCCTGGAAATCCATGAGGCCCCCTCGATTTCCAGACGCGGCTCGTTGCTGCGCGCCGGTCACGTGGTCACCGTCGAACCCGGCCTCTATTACCTCGGAATCGGCGGGGTTCGGATCGAAGACGTGGCTCTGGTCACCAAGAACGGTTCGCGGAACCTCACCCACGTCCCGAAGATTCTGGAGATCTGACCGCGCGTTCCCAGGTCGGGTGTTCCCGGAGCGTCATTCTTCCCCTTCGTAGCAGACGCGGTTCGGGTTGCACAGATGTCGGGCTCGACCTCGTCGATCTTTGGTGCGGATGTCGCGGGAATCTTGTTCATGATGCTTCCTTATTCGGATTACGCAAGTTGCGCGAGAGTGCGGCGAACCAGGGTCTGCACCAGGCCGACCTTGTAGCGAAGAGCGCGCCTCCGGCGCATCGATCAACATGGTGTAGTACGGTAGAATTATCGATATGGACACCGTTACCATTTCTCCGAAGTTTCAGGTCGTGCTGCCCCGCCGCCTTCGCGAAGAGCTGGGCCTCAAAGCGGGCGGGAAGATGAGGGTCATACGCTATGGCGACCGCATAGAACTCCTGCCCGCGCGCAAAGCCTCCGAACTTCGGGGCTTCCTGAAAGGGTTGGACACCGAAGTGCCCCGCGATCGCGACCGGGCGTGAGTACCTTTAACGTCGTCGATTCGTCGGGCTGGCTCGAGTATTTCGCGGGCTCGACGCGAGCCCGCCTGTTCGCACCGGCCGTCGAGGCGTCCGATCAGCTCATCGTGCCGGTGGTGGTTCTCTACGAAGTGGTCAAGAAGGTCAGGCGCGAACGGGGAGAGGCAGCGGCGCTGGAGGCGGCTGGGGTGCTGCGAAGCGGGCGGATCGTAGATGTCGATATCGCGACCGCCCTGGATGCAGCCCGGTTGGATCTGCCCATGGCCGACGGCCTCATCTACGCCATCGCGCGGCGCGCCGGCGCCACGCTGTGGACGCAGGACGAGGACTTCGAATCGCTTCAAGGGGTCAAGTACTTCCCGAAGAAATAGCGACCGCGGTTTAGATCGAGGGTCGCCCCTCAAAGGGTGCTCGACTTCATCAACGCGACCTACCTCGGCGGCCGCCGATTCGACCCACCCCGCTGACCCGAGACGACCGCCAGTCGCGGACAGGGCTGCGAAGCGTCGGCGGGCCTCTATGCGATCCCCTAGACTGCGCCCTTGATGCATCACCCGCCCGGAACTCGACTCGGACCATGATCCAACCTCGGCAATGATCGGCCGTTCCCTCGCCCACTACCGCGTCACCGCCGCCATCGGCGCGGGTGGCATGGGACAGGTCTATCGCGCCACCGACGTGAGGCTCGGCCGCGAGGTCGCGCTCAAGGTCCTGCCCGCCGAGATGGCGGCAAGCGCGGAGATGACCGAGCGTTTCCGGCGCGAGGCGCGCGCGGTCGCCGCCCTCAATCACCCGCACATCGTCACGATCCATTCCGTCGAGGAAGCGGACGGACTTCACTTCCTCACGATGGAACTGGTCGAGGGGCGCTCACTCGATCAGCTCATCCCGCAGGGCGGTCTCGAAGTCCACCGGATCCTCGATATCGCGAACGAGTTGTCGGGCGCCCTCGCCGAAGCACACGACAAGGGCATCATTCATCGAGACCTCAAGCCCGCGAACGTGATGGTGACCAGGGACGGCAGAGTGAAGGTCCTCGACTTCGGCCTCGCGAAATTCCACGGCGCCTTTGGGCCGGGGACCGGTTCGGAGATCTCGACCGCGATGCAGACGAGCGCCTCGGTGATCATGGGGACGAGGCCCTACATGTCGCCGGAGCAGGTCCAGGGCCAGGTGCTGGATCACCGAACTGACATCTTCTCCCTGGGCGTCATGCTCTACGAGATGACGACCGGACGACGTCCTTTTCATGGCCAGTCGAACGCAGAGATCTTCGCGTCGATCCTTCGGGACACGGTCCCGCCGGTCACGGATACGCGCGCCGATCTCCCCGCGGATCTCTCCCGTGTGATCAAACGCTGCCTCGAAAAGGATCCGCGTCATCGCATACAGACCGCGCGCGACATCGGCAACGAGCTGCGCGACACCGCAAGACCCCCGTCCACGAGCGCTTCACACGATCCCGTCCGCACCAGCTCGATCGTCGGCTCGGGACCGTCCGGCGCCGATCTTGGCTTCCGGGTCGCGGTCCTTCCGTTCAAGTACAGCGGCGCGGACCAGGACCTCAGGACCTTCACCGAGGGGTTGTCGGAGGAGATCATCACCGGCCTCTCCCGCTTCTCGTACCTCAGGGTGATCGCCCACGGCGACGGGCGAGCCGCAAGCCAGCAGGTCGGTGCGCGGTACGTGATGGAAGGAAGCCTCCGGCAGGCCGGCCCTACCCTCCGGATCGCGGTCCAACTCATCGATGCCCAATCCGGCGCCCACCTGTGGGCGGACACCTATGACCGGAAGTTCGCTCCGGAAGAGCTCTTCGCCCTCCAGGACGAACTCATCCCGCGGATGGTCTCAACCGTGGCCGACATGCAGGGGGTTTTGCCCCGCATCATGAGCGAAGCGGTGAGCACTCGCCCTCCCGAGCAGTTGAGCCCCTACGAGGCTGTCCTGCGCGGTTTCGGCTATCCGGCACGGGGCACCGCCGAAGCGCTCATGGCCGCGCGCGCCGGGCTCGAGCTGGCCGTGCAGAAGGCGCCGGCCTATGCCGATGCGTGGGCCATGCTGGCCTTCCTGTACATCCAGGCCTACGCGCATGGTTTCGACCCGGAACCGGACTGCCTCAAACGTGGCTTCACCGCGGCGCGGCGAGCGGTGGAGCTTGCGCCGTCCAACCATCTGGGCCATTGCGGTCTCGCCCAGGCCCTCTTCTTCTACAAGGACTTCGAGGGCTTCCGGATTGCCGCGGAACGGGCCGTGGCCCTAAACCCCATGGACGGCCTCGCCATCGCCTTTCTTGGCGAACTGCTGACGTATGCGGGCGATTCGGAGCGCGGACTAAGCCTCGCTGCCCGAGCCAAGCAGCTCAATCCCCATCACCCCGGCTGGTATTGGCATGCCGACTTCTACAACGCCTACCGTCAGGGCGACGACACCGGCGCCTTGACCTTGGCCCTCAAGGTCAACATGCCGCAGCACTGGTTCGCCCACGCGGCGCTGGCCGCGGCCTACGGGCAGCTCGGGAGGACTGACGCGGCGGCCCGGGCCGTGCAGGATCTGCTCAGGGTGCGGCCCGACTTCGCCGCCACCGCGCGCAGCATCGCCTCGATGTGGTGGGAGCCCGAACACGTGGAGCGCCTGGTCGCCGGGTGGCGGAAGGCAGGGCTCACCCTCGGAACCGCGAATGCCGGCCACGAAGGGCCTGTTGTCCCGATGCCAAAGGACCGTGCGCCGTCCGCGGTTGCGATCGCGGTCCTGCCTTTCTCAGACATGAGCCCGGCCAGGGACCAGGAGTACCTGTGCGAGGGCATGGCCGAGGAGATCATGAACGCGCTCGTGCGCATCAATGGAATCAGGGTCGCCTCGCGCACCTCGACGTTCCGAGCCCGCCAGGACAACTCCGACCTTCCCGCCATCGCGCGCGCTCTCTGCGTCACCCACGTCCTCGAAGGCAGCGTGCGCACCTCGGGGACAAAGCTCCGGGTCACCGCGCAGCTCACCGACATCGCGACCGGCTACCATCTCTGGTCGGAGCGATTCGATCGTGAGGCCACGGACGTGTTCGCGGTGCAGGACGAGATCTCCGTGGGTGTCGTCGAAGCGGTCCGCGCCCGGCTCGCTTCGGGAGCCTCGATCGTTCATGTCCGGCCGCAGGCGCGGAATCTCGATGCCTACCGCAGCTACCTGAAGGGCCGTCATCTCCGGGGCAAGGAGCACCACGCCGGAGCCATGGCCGCCTACGAGGATGCTCTCCGCCTCGACCCGTCGCATGCCGCTTCGTGGACCGGGCTCGCGGAGTGCATGGTGCTCTCCGCCCACTTCAACGTGTTGCCCGCCCGGGAGGCCTGTGCTTCGGCCAGGAAAGCGGTTGCGAACGCGGTCGAACTCGAGGGAGAGTCCGCGAACACCCTCCATGTCGAGGCCTTCGTCGCGATGATCGAGCGAAGGTGGCAGGACATGGAGACCGCGTGGCGACGCGCGATCGACCTTCAACCCACTCACGTCCTCGCCCTGGGCTCCTTTGGAATCGCTCTTTGCATGCGCGAAAGGTTCGAGGAGGGTTTCGCACTTCTTACCCGTGCCCGCGAGGCCGATCCGCTCGCGTCCTTTCCCTGCATGCTCACCGGATTCGGACTGCTCGACTGCGGCCGGGTGGCGGAGGCTCAGCGGTACTTCGAGGACGCGCTCGCCTTTGAAAAGGAGGACGTGGCGGCGCTGTACTTGTCGGGCGCGGCGCTCGTCGCCCTCGGTCGAACCGATGAAGGCATCGCCACGCTCCGACGTGTCGTGGACATCACGGGGCGCGCGGGACATTTCGTCGGCCTGCTCGGCTGGGCGCTTGCGACCGCGGGGCGGAAGGACGAGGGTCGTGCCCTCCTCGATGAACTGCGCGCTCGGCCGAACGATGCGCCCACCTTGACCGCCGAGTCGTGGTTGCTCGGCGCGCTCGGCGAAACCGAGGCGGCGTTCGACGTCATCGACCGGGCCATGGACGAGTACCAGGCCAATCTCTACTACACCGGCTTCCCGGGATTCGATGCGCTTCGCGCGGACCCCCGGTTCGCGGCGCTCCGTGAGCGACTGGGGCTCGGCCCGAAGAGACCCGCATGATCAGTCGCACCTCGCCCCCTCTGCTCCAGCCTACCGGCGCGCGATACCAGGGGAATCCGAAGAGAAGAATGGACCATGGTCGGTGACCATAGTATTTTGCGCCATGGATGAAATCGCCGTCTCGAAGTTCAAGGCCACGTGCCTTGCGGCCCTCGATCGGGTCCGCCGCACGGGGCGGCCGCTGCGGGTGACGCGCTTCGGAAAACCGCTCGCCGAGGTGGTCCCCCCGCGCGCCCGGGCCACGGGGCCAGAGTGGCTTGGCGCCATGAAGGATCGTGGCCGAGTGAGGGGAGACCTGGTGAGCGCGGTTTCAGACGCAGCCGACTGGGATGCGCTCGGGTGAAGCTCCTGCTCGACACCCATCGAGGGTGAGCGACGCGCCATCGAACTCACCTCCATCGACCTTTCGACCGGGAAAGTGACGGCCCGCAGATCATCTCCCGCGCGCTCCTCTGGGGTTCCGGGTAGCGGATGCGTGAGGGGATTACGTCGCGGGTGGTGCGGCGGCCCGCAGCAGGCGCTCGACGAGGCCGGCGAGAAAGGCCCGCGTCTCTGCGGCGGATACGTCGCCCGGCAACGCCGCTCCCTCCGGAATGCGGACCTGCGACAAGACCCAGGCGAGCGTCGCCGGGGTACAGCCACCGTCCTTTTCCAGGGCCTTTGGCAGGGCAGCGTCGATGGAGAGGCCGAAGCGTTCTAACAGCATGAGGTCCACTACGTCCCGGGGTTCCGAACGCGAGACCAGGGTCGTCAGCTTGTTGACCGTGATCTCCTCGGGCGAATCGAGGATGATGCGCCCCTCCTCCTTCTTGTCAGGGTAGGCGGCTTTTACCCGCTCCCATACCGTGTCGACGAGGACGGAGTCGTCGCCTCGAGTGACGAGGTAGCGCTTGAAACCGGGTGCGTCCTGCTTGATGCTCACCTCGGCGCCCAGCTGGGCCGCCGCCGCCCGGAGGGCGAAGGCGCCGCGCTCGAAAGCCTCGCCGTCATGGGTGAAGAAGTCGAGATCCGTAGTCTCTCGGTGGTGGAGATAGAAGCCGGCCAATGCCGCGCCGCCGGTGAGGAAGAAGCCGCGCTCCTGTTCGAAGAATGCGAGAAGCAAGTCTCGCTGGAGCGAGGTCAGCCTATCGGGCGATGACGCCATGGCGCCTAAAGCCTTCGATCAGAAAATCCCAGAAGCCCTGTCGTCGCCCGAGCTTTCGGGTGAGAAGAGGCAGCGCATCGGCCGCTTCCTGAGGCGTGATGAACATCCACACATCGGTGTCTCTCGCTTCCCGCATCAGCTTGGCGAGCATCTGAATCCGATCTATGGCGTCGGGGCCGCGAAGGCGCTGCTTGAACTCCCGGAGCGAGATGTCCTCATCCCAGAGGAAATAGGGCCGCTTCTCCTCGTCGGCGAGGTTGGAGGAAAGAGGACGCATGGCTCCGACAGCTTACTGCGACCGTGTAGGCACGCGTTGAAACGCGCGGACAGGCAGCGACCATGCTCCTCCCATGGGCGAGCGGCGTGCCGCCTCGAGCGGTTTGGGACAACCACCCTCGGCTCAGGCAGTTGGCTCTGTCCCCCAGGACTCTCTGCGGTCCACCGGTGCCAGGCCTGGTTGACGCGCGAAGCTGAGGGGGGTGGGCTCGCTACAATCGCTGGAAGGCTCCATGTTCTGAGAATCGTTCCCTTCGTGTAGCGTCACTCCAACTTTCTGGAGGGATCTGTCATGAAGCGGCTTCTGTCGGCCTCGGCTGTTCTGCTTGGTTTCGCTCCGTTCGTCCTGCCTCAGGACCTGCTTCGAGTCGGGGACGTTTCGGCGGTGCCGGGAACGAAGGCCACGGGAGTCATCCGGGTCCCCGAGGCGTGGACAAAGGTCTGGACATTCCGGTCAGCGTGATCCACGGCAAAGAGCCCGGGAAGGTGCTTGCCCTGATCGCGGGGACGCATGGGTACGAGTACACCTCGATCCTGGCCCTTCAGCAGTTGTTGCCGCAACTGGACCCGTCTCGCATGAAGGGCAGCGTCGTCCTCGTCCACTTGGCGAGGCGGAGGAGTGGCTCTACGTCAACCTGCTCTTGGGCGTGATCCCGATGATGATCCTGCTGCCGTGCTTCAACCGGTGGTTCTTCAGGATCACCGGCAGGGTGTACCCCGGACCGATGGTCACCTGCCTCATCTTCATCACGATGATGCTCACCAGAAACGTCTGCTACCTCCCGCTCTGATTCCGCCCGGAACACGGGGGTTCAATACCGCTTGGAGGCAATCGCGGTCTTGTGGCTCTCCCTTGGGGGGAAACCGTCGCGTCGGTGCTGAAGGACAGCGGCCGGTGGAATCGAAGACGCTCCCGAGGCGTATGCGCAAACCAGCACCGTCACCCTCATCAGCGGATCGAAAGCCTGCCGTCGCCGACCGTTCGTACCGTTGGTAGAAGGGGCCGAGATCCAACTCGTCGACCAAGCCCCGCCCCCAAAGACCTAGACTCCGAGGGCATGACACTCGCGCCCGGATCGCGCCTAGGGCCCTATGAAGTCACCGGCCCCCTCGGGGCAGGCGGCATGGGCGAGGTTTACAGGGCCCGCGACACACGGCTGGGCCGGATGGTGGCGGTCAAGCTTCTCTCCTTGGACCTGCTGGCCTCGCCGGTAGCGCGCGAGCGCTTCGAGCGCGAAGCGCGGACCATCTCGCAGCTTTCGCACCCTCACATCTGCGCGCTCTACGACGTTGGTTCCCAGAACGGCAGCCCGTTCCTGGTCATGGAACTCCTGGAGGGAGAGACGCTGGCCGGTCGGATCAAGAGGGGGGCTCTGCCCATCGAGGAGGCGCTGCATCATGGCGTCGAGATCTGCGAGGCGCTCAGCCAGGCTCATCGGCAGGGGATCGTGCACCGGGACCTGAAGCCGGGAAACATCATGCTGACGAAGCAGGGGGTTAAGTTGCTCGACTTCGGCCTGGCTCAGGCAGTCAGGCCGGCATTGGCGGAGGGGGGGGCGACGACGCCACGGTTTCGACCCCTCTGACTCGAGAGGGGATGATGATCGGTACGCCTCAGTACATGGCCCCCGAACAGATCGAGGCCAAGCCGATGGACGCACGCACCGACATCTTCGCGCTGGGTGTCGTGCTCCATGAAATGTTGATCGGTAAGCCGGCATTTGCGGGCGATACCATCCCGAGCCTGCTCAGCGCGATCCTCAAGGACACTCCCTCCAGGCCTTCCTTGATCCGCGCTGATGTGCCCCAGGCCCTTGATCGCCTGATCGCGTCGTGCCTGGCCAAGGACCCGAATGACCGCTTGCAGTCCGCGCACGATGTGATGCTTCAGTTGCGATGGATCGGTGAGAGCCCGGAGATCCCCTCGATCGGACCTCCGATTGCCCTGAAGCAGCCCCTGCGGCGACGCCTGGCCATGGCGATCCTGGGAGCCCTGGGGGCGGCGGTGATCGGTGGAGTGAGCGCCTGGCGCTTGTGGCCTTCCGAACATTCCGGGATCACCCGGCTCTCGTTTCCGCTCCCAGACGGCCAGCGCATCTCGCGGCCCCTCCATCAGTTCGTGGCGATCTCGCCGGACGGCACGCGGGTGGTGTATGTGGCTGATGGCCAGCTCTACCTTCGCTCACTGTCCGACCTCGAGGCAAAGCCGATCCCCTCGACCAACGCAGCGGCAGAGAATCCGGCCTTCTCGCCCGACGGGCGATCGATCGTGTTCGGCGCAGTGGGGGAAAGAGTGTTGAAGAGGGTGGGTCTGATCGGAGGGGCGGCCACCACCATCTGCCCGGCCGGCCCGGTGTATGGGCTGAGCTGGGCGGCGGACGACTCGATCCTCTTCGCCCAGGAGTCGGGCGTCCGGGGCATCCTGAAGGTGCCGGCAAGTGGAGGGACACCCGCGCTCGTCATCGGCGTCAAAGACGATGAAGAAGCGCAGGGGCCCCAGCTAATGCCGGACCGAGACCACGTGCTGTTCACTCTGGCCACGGGAACCGCGGCCGGTCGCTGGGACAGCGCGGACATCGTTGTGCAGTCGCTCAAGAGCGGTGAGCGGAAGACGCTCGTCAAAGGCGGTACGGACGCTCGCTACCTCCCCTCCGGTCACTTGGTCTACGGCCTGCGCGGCCGTCTGTTCGCCGCCCCATTCAATTCCCGCCAGCTCGAACTGACCGGTGAACCGGTCCCGGTCGTCGATGGCGTGAGGGCAAGCGGAGGCTTGTCCGGCTCGATGCAGTTCAGCGTGTCGAACACAGGAACGCTGGTCTACGTCCCGGGGGCGGACGAGACGCCCTCTGACTCGTCGCAACTCGCCTACCTCGACCTGAAGGGCGCCCTGGATCCCCTGAAACTCCCGCCGGGAGCCTACGGGCACCCTCGCATCTCCCCGAACGGGAAGTATCTGGCCGTCGAGGTCAGCGACGGGAAGGGCACCGATGTGTGGATCTACCACCTTTCGGGCACGAGTCCCCTGCGTCGACTGACTATTGGAGGAAGGAACACGTTGCCCACCTGGTCCCCCGATTCGCGCCGGGTCGCGTTCCAGTCCGACCGCGATGGCAATCCCGCGGTTTTCGTCCAATCCGCCGACGGCACGAACGCGGCGGAGCGTCTGACCAGCCCCGAGCCGAACACATCCCACGCCCCGGAATCCTGGTCGCCGGACGGCAAGTACATCCTTTTCGACGTGAGAAAGGGCTTAAGCGTGACGTTGTGGTCGCTGTTCCTTTCGGACGGAAAGGTCGCCCCGTTTGGCAACGTGCAGTCGCCCGACCCAACCAGCGCGGCCTTCTCGCCGGATGGCCGGTGGGTCGCCTACGCGACCTCCGCGGATGGGCAACGGGCTCTTCGGGTTCAGCCCTTCCCGTCGACCGGAGCAGTGTGCGAGATCGGACCCGGCGTGGCCCCGGTGTGGTCCCCTAACGGCAAGGAGTTGCGTTGGTCTGCTGGGAACTTCTTTGTCGCGAACGTAACCGTGCAGCCAGTCTTCGGGGTGAGCACTCCAATCCAACTCTCTGCCCAGGGGATGACCTCGGTCAGCCTCGCGATCCAGAGGAACTTCGAGGTCGCTCCGGACGGTCGGTTCTTCGGGTTCGTTTCAACTCAATCCCGATCCCCCACCCCCGTGACCTTCCAGGTCGTCCTGAATTGGGTCGATGCGCTCGCGGCCAGCACGGCCCCCCACTGACTGGAGTCAGAGGGCGTGCGGCGAGGGTCAGTGGGCGTGCTTCGCGAGACCTGAGCAGCAACCCGAGAAGGCCTAGAAGTGGCGGGCGAAGCTCGCAGCCCAACCGGCAGAGCGTAGGTGTCCCCTCGATCGCGTTCAGCGCGTGAAGCCAAGGCGCTGCGCAAACTGCGAGATCCGTCGCGCAGCCGCAAGCTCAAGGCGTTTCCGGAAGGCTCCATAGTCTGAGAATCGTTCCCTTCGTGTAGCGTCACTCCAGCTTTTCTGGAGGGATCTGTCATGAAGCGGTTTCTATCGGCCTCGGTTGTTCTGCTTGGTTTCGCTCCGTTCGTCCTGGCTCAGGACCCGCTTCGCGTCGGGGATGTTTCGGCGGCGCGGGGAACGAAGGCGACGGGAGTCATCCGGATCCCTGACGGCGTCGACAAGGGTCTGGACATTCCGGTCAGCGTGATCCACGGCAAAGAGCCCGGGAAAGTGCTCGCCCTCATCGCGGGGACGCATGGGTACGAGTACACCTCGATCCTGGCCCTTCAGCAGTTGTTGCCGCAACTGGACCCGTCTCGCATGAAGGGCAGCGTCGTCCTCGTCCACCTCGCGAATCCCGAGACGTTCTACGCACGACGGATCTACACCTCGTCGGACGGCAAGAATCTGAACCGCGTCTACCCAGGAAGGAAGGACGGCACGATCAGCGAGCGCATCGCCGAGGCGCTCACCCGAGAAGTCATCGATCAGGCGACTCACGTGGTCGATATGCATTCCGGGGACGGCAACGAGTCTCTTCGTCCCTACTCGTACTGGATGACCGGAAACGATCCCGCGGTGGATGCCCAGTCGAAGGAATTGAACCTTGCCTACGGCCTTGACCACATCGTGATCGACCACGACCGCTCGAAGGACGTGAAGGACTCGCGGTACACCGCCATGACCGGCATCCTGCGCGGAAAGCCGTCGATCACCGCGGAGTCTGGAGGCCTCGGCCGTACCGACGAGGCCTCAGTGTCGATCCACCTCCAGGGAGCGCTTTCCGTCATCAACCACCTCGGCATCATGGTGGCGCCCTCGGTGCGAGTGGAGAAGCCGGTGTGGATCGACAGGAACGAGGTCCTCACTTCGCCCGTCACCGGCGTATGGGAACCCGTGATCGATCAGAAGGACGCGGTGGTCGCGGGGTCGCTGGTTGGCCGGGTCAAAGACGCGTCCGGCCGGGTCCTCGCCGAAGTGCGCGCGCCTTTCGCGGGGATCATGCTCTATGTCGTCTTCACCCCGCCCATCACCAAAGGCGAGCCCGTGGGCTTCGTCGGCCGAGTGAAGACCGAAGTCCAGTGAGTCGTCGAGAGAAGCCGCCGTCGTACGACGTGGCCAAAGGCGTCGACCACCTGCGGCGGGCGCATCCGCGCATGGCCGCCCTCGTCGATCGGGTGGGATCGTGCACCCTCACCGTCCATACCCTTCCGCCCTTCGAGGCGCTGGTGCAGTCGATCGTCTATCAGCAACTCAACGGCCGGGCCGCGGAAACGATTCTGGGCCGGGTGCTCGCGATCTACGCGCCGAAGCGCTTCCCGGCGCCAGAGGACTTTCTCAAGACCGATGACGCCGTCCTCCGCGCCGCGGGACTGTCGAGGGCCAAGACCGCTGCGGTGAAGAGCCTGGCCCGGCATTCCCTGGATGGAACCGTTCCCACCCGCGCCCAGGCTCAGAAACTCAGCAACGAAGACCTGATCGAGCGCCTGACCAAGGTCCGCGGCATTGGGCGGTGGACGGTGGAGATGTTCCTGATCTTCGGCCTGAGCCGGCCCGACGTCTGGCCGGTGCTCGACTTTGGGGTGCGGAAGGGCCTGGGGCGCGCCTTTGGGAAACGCGTGCTTCCCACTCCCAAACAAGCGCTTCCCTATGGCCGGAAGTTTTCGCCCTATGGCTCGCTCGCTGCCTGGTACTGCTGGCGTGCCGGCGAGATACCCGGCGAGACTTCACCCAGGAAGACGCCTACCGCGAAAATCCGACGACGCTGATCATCCGCCCCGCGGAAGCGCCATCGCGCCGATACGAGAAGAAGAGATCCCCGCGGCATCGCGTACACAGATCGAGGCTGTCGATGTTGGCGGGAACCAGGCCGGCCTCTTCGAGTTGGGCTCGGTTCGCGGCCACGACGTCGAGATGC
The DNA here is from genome assembly GCA_031412915.1 of Vicinamibacteria bacterium. Classification (GTDB taxonomy): domain Bacteria; phylum Acidobacteriota; class Vicinamibacteria; order Fen-336; family JAGNNV01; genus JAGNNV01. Next base: position 15,369 of record JANODX010000198.1, read on the forward strand.
TTCCGACTTCCGGGGCCGGAGACGAAGAACTTCGACCCGGCGGTCCCGAAAGCCTCCTCCACGTCTTTACCCACCTCATAGCAGCAGGCGCCGATCGCTGGCCCGAGGGCCGCGAGAAGAAGTCTCGGATCCGAGCCGGCCTCGACGAGCGTCCGTACGGCCGCGCGCGCCACGCCGAACGCGGTGCCACGCCAGCCTGCGTGGACGGCGGCGAGGCGGTGTTCGATCGGGTCCACGATGAGCAGGGGCAGGCAGTCGGCGGTTTCGATGGCGAGTACCGTCCCCGACCCATTGGCCACACTCGCGTCCGCCTCGGGTGGTTCCGTCCACGGCGGCCGGGCCACGGTGCAACCGTGGACCTGTTGGAGGAAGAACACTTCCCCCGATTCGAGGAAGGCCTTGCGCGCCGCCTCCCGAGCCACCGCCCGAGGGCCGGCCATCCGCGTTCCGAAACCGTGGGTCAGGCCGGGGACTCTCGAGAGGAGAGGGGAGGGGAGGAACTCCATGGTCTGAACGACTCCGCCCTTCCCGCCTGCGCCGATTCTTCTAGAACCGGAAAGCGACACCAACGCGCGCCGTCCAGAAGCCGGGTGTGAATTCCGGGATCTCGAGTTGCGAAGCGATCGAGCTCAGAAGGGCCTTCTCGATAGCACTCAAAGCCCCGGTTTCCTTCGACTGCCACTTCAGTTCGGACCGTTGAAACGCGAAGCCCCGGGCCTCGCCCACGACCGAAAGTCCCTTCCCTATCTTTATCTGAACCGTGACCCCTCCGTTGAAACCAAGGTGAGAGGTGTCGTCCGGGTTCACCGGCGAGGCGGTGAGGGAAACCGGAAAGGAGGCGTTGAGGTTCGCGACGGTTAGGGTGGGAAGGGCGTCGACTTCAAGGGCCGGAACGTAGCTGACCCCACCGGAAAAACCAATGCCGATCCGCCCCTGTGATTGAAAGCGCAGATTGACGGAAAAGGGCTTCACTCGCTGAAGGTCCGTTTCTCCCGCCCCCAGAGTCACCGGAACGGACGAAATGGGCGAGCCCGCCGGTCCCAGTTCGAGGGTGTAGTTGCCGCCGAACGACTGCAGGTCGATGTCCACGCTGTCCAGGCGGGCTTCGAGGCCGAACGAGTTCGAGAGAAAGAACGTGGCCGCGGCGCCATAAGCGAGCCCGCCCTTCGCGTCGAGGGAGGGCGCCTCCTTCACGTTGAGTCTGGCCAGCTGCAGTTGGGGCAAAGTGCCGCTGAACGTGAACGTCTGTTTGTAGGTGGGAATCGTGGGACCGCTGAACACCGCGAGTTCGATGCCCGAGGCGGCGCCCGTCCGCGCGGTGGTCAAGGCCACCAGGAGGCTTCCGAAAATTCGTCCCCGCGCCTTCAAAGGCGGCTCCCAGCCTCTTCCACCATCTTCTCGTCGCGCGTTTCGCCGTCGTCGTGGCGAGTTTCGAAAGATACTCTTTGCTCCATGTAACGAGCATAAGGTGTCGGTGTCGGTGGTCTGGATTCCGGCCCCGGACGACGTCGATCAGAAAGAGCTTCGAGCCCGCGCCCCGGCAAACGTTATTGTGTGGACATGGGGCAATCCGCGTTGGCGGTCACGGCCGTTTGGGCGTCCTGGCGTCCGGCCACGTGCCTTCCCGACGACTGCTTTTGCGAAGGTCTCCGCGGAGGCCTCATTCGTCAACCCGCCAACACCTGGAGTTCTTTCGCTTTCGTCTTGGCCGCTCTTTGGATGGCCCTTCGGATCCGACGTCAAGGCGCTGAGCGCACGGCCCTGAACGCCTCGAGCGCCTGGCTCTTGACGGGGTCCCTTTTCGTCGTGGGCCTGGGCAGCGCCTTCTATCACGCGTCCCTGACCTTCGTTGGCCAGGTGCTCGATGTCTCCGGCATGTACCTGATCGCGACTTTCATCCTCTTTCACCGTCTGGGGCCGAAGTGGAGAATCTCTCCGATGGGGATGGTTGTGGGCTTCACCTTTGTGAATGCCGCCCTCATGGCCGCCCAGGTGACGACGCCTTCGCTCCGGAGGGTCGTGTTCGCCGTGCTTCTAGCGGGAGCCCTCGCGGTCGAGTGGCGCTCATCAAGGCAGGGTCGAAGATGGCTCGCGACCGGAGCGACCCTCATGGCCCTCGCCTTTCTGATCTGGGTTGTCGATCGTCAGCGGATCGCGTGCGCGCCGGAGAGCTTCATTCAAGGTCACGCGATCTGGCACATTCTGGGCGCCCTGGCCGCGGCCTCTCTCTTCAAGAGCTACGAAAAGGAAACCCGAGCCGCCCTCGCGGCTTCAGGCCGCGCCCTGAGCTAGCTCCGGGGTGGAGGGCCCCAGGCGCATGGCGCTCTTCTTTCGGGCGGCCAGGAGTTCGGGCAGATGAGTCTCGGCCCAAGCGCAAATGGCCTCGAGCGGTTTGATGAGCGTGCGGCCAAGAGGGGTGAGGGTGTACTCCACCATGGGTGGAACCACGGGGTGGATCTTGCGCACCACCAGGCCATCCCGCTCCAGGCTGCGCAGGGTTTGGGTCAGCATTTTCTGGGAGACGCCGCTGATCCTTCGCTTGAGTTCACCGTAGCGCATGGTTCTTTCGGAAAGAGCCCCGATGACGAGGGCGGTCCAGCGATCGGCGATCCGGTCCAGGACCTGACGCGACGGACATTCCGGGTTGAAGACGTCGCACGATCGCGGTTTCATAGGCACCGATGGGTATGTACAGAACGAAGAAGTATGTACTTCACAAATGGCTCCCTTTGAAGGATAGTACCCGTCCACCAACAAACCCAAGGAGACAACCACACATGATTCTCGTTACTGGAGCCGGCGGAACCGTCGGCCGTCTTGTCGTTGAAGAGTTGAAAGCCTCGAACCAGACGTTCCGCTCCGCCTACTACACGAAAGAAAAAGCCGAGAAGATGACCGCGTCCGGCGGGGATGCGGTCGCGCTGGACTTCGCCAAACCCGAAACCCTCAGGCCCGCCCTCGTCGGAGTCGACACCGTGTTCCTCCTCGGGTCGGGCGGCCGGGGCCAGGCGGAGGGCGAGACCAACGTGGTTCGGGAGGCGAAAGCCGCGGGAGTGAAGAGAATCGTGAAACTCTCGGTCTGGGGAGCCGAGGGCGAGGGTTTCTCGTTCGCGAAGATCCACCGGGCCGTCGAGCGAGCCATTGAAGAGTCGGGCCTGTCATGGACTTTTCTCCGGCCCACTGGCTTCATGCAGAACTTCGTCAACTACATGGGCGCGTCCATCAAGGCGCAGGGCGTCTTCTATCAGAACGCGGCGGACACGAAGGTCAGCCACATCGACGCTCGCGACATCGCTCGGGTGGCCGCGGCGGCTCTGACCAGGCCCGGGCACGAAGGCAAGGCCTATGACCTGACCGGGCCGCAGGCGCTTTCCTATGGTGAGGCGGCCGAAATTCTGACCCGGGTTCTCGGGAAGAAGGTGAGCTACGTGGCCGTTTCCGATGATGCGGCCAAGGCGGGAATGCTCGCTGCGGGAATGCCCGAGGTCTACGCCGATTACTTGATCGATCTCAGCCAGTTCTATCGAAAGGGCGGATCTGCCCGGGTCGCCACCGCAGTGAAGGAGGTTACGGGCAAGGATCCAGTGAGCTTCGAGCAGTTCGTCAAGGACAACGCCGCCGCCTTCTAAGGCCCGAGCCTCTCCGACCGTCCGGCTTTCGTGCTGAGCATGATTGTCCGGCCGGTCCCCGGGCGCGAAGCCGAGAGTTTGCGGGCAGGGCACTAGAATCGCGTCATGCCTTTTTCACTTGTAGTCGCGGCGCTCGCCCTTCTGCTTCAGGCGCCGCCGACAGCGTTGAAGTACGACATGCCGGAGGGATGGATCAGCAAACCGCCGTCCTCGAAGATGCGTCTCGCGGACTTCGTTCTCCCCAAGGCCGATGGCGATCCCGAGGACGCGACCCTGGTCGTCACTTTCTTCGGCGGTCAGGGCGGCACGGTTCAGGCGAACTTCGACCGCTGGCTCACTCAGATGGAACAGCCCGACGGTCGCGCCTCGAAGGATCACGCGAAGACGTCGGTTCTGAAGACCCACGATCTCACCCTGTCGATCATGGATCTTCCCGGCACCTTCGTGGCCGAGAAAGCGCCGGGTTCAACGGAGCGGTACAACAAGCCGGGCTTCCATCTCCGCGCCGCGGCGATCGAAGGGAAGGGCGGCCCCTACTTCGTCCGGCTCGTGGGTCCCGCGAGGACCGTCGCGAAGTGGGACGCGGCGGTCCAGGCCTTCTTCAAGAGCCTTCGCGTCGAGTAGCTCGTCTCCTTGCCCGAACTCCCAGAGGTCGAGGCTGCGCGAAAGGCCGCACTGCGCCACCTCAAGGGCCGGCGCATCGTCGGCGCGCACTGCCCGCCCGACACCATCGTTCTCTCGGGAGTCGCTCCAAGCCGCATCGAGAAGGCTCTGCGCGGGGCCACCATCGAGGACGCCGGCCGTTTCGGCAAGCACGTCTGGCTCGAGCTCGATCAGAAACCCTGGCCGGTCTTTCATTTCGGCATGACCGGCGGTTTTCATTTTCTCGGCCCGACCGATGAAACGCCTCGTTTCCTGAGGCTGGAATTGACCCTCGACGACGGCCGCCGATTCGCTTTCGCCGACCCCCGTCGTTTCGGGCGCCTCCGTCTGGCCCGTGATCCGAGGAACGAGCCGCCTCTCCTCGGACTTGGCCACGATCCTCTCTTCGGCCTTCCCCCGGTCGGGGAACTGGCCGAGTTGATTGGCTCGCGGAAAGCGCCCATCAAAGCGGTCCTGCTCGATCAGTCGACTTTCGCGGGGGTCGGAAACTGGATCGCCGACGAGGTTCTTTATCAGGCCGCGATCCGTCCCCAGCGAAAAGCTTCGGGGCTTTCGAAGATCGAAGTCGGCCGCCTGCGATCGACGCTCCTGCGCATCATTCGTCGGGCGGTGGCCGTGAATGCCGACTCCGACCGTTTTCCGCGAACCTGGCTCTTCCATCGACGCTGGGGGCGGGTAAAAAACGCAAGGACTTTCAAAGGTGAAACGATCGTTCACGCCACCGTCGCTGGCCGGACTTCCGCATGGGTGCCTTCGCGGCAGCGGTGAAGCCCGCTTGTACCGGGCGGTTTTCGCTCCAACTGGTTCCGAAGAGAGGTTCACCGGTCGAAGGAAAATGTGGGCGTGGAGGCATGTTCCGGCTTGACGCGACGGCCACCGGTAGCCAAGAATCAGGTGAACGTAGCCTTCGGGCGAAGGTCACCACCCTCGAGTTTGGAGAGACAGACATGACCGAGTCGGAAAAACCCGCGTCGAGATTCTCAAGACGCTCCTTCATCAAGACCGCCGGGGCGGGCGCCGCCATCGCCGGCGCTTCGGTGGAGGCGCAGGACAAGAAGCCGCTGGTCATAGGCCCCGACGCCTCCACGATCACCTTGACCGTCAATGGCGCGCCTCGACAGGTGACCGTCGAGCCCCGCGTGACCCTGCTTCGCGCCCTTCGCAACGAGCTCGAGATCACCGGCGCTAAAGAGGTCTGCGACCGCGGCGGGTGCGGGGCGTGCACCGTCCTCATGGACGGTCGCATCGTCAACGCCTGCATGTTGATGGCCTGGGACGCGGTGGGTCACGAAATCACCACCGTCGAATCCTTCGGAACACCCGCGAAACTCTCGCCCGTCCAGGCGGCCTTCGTCGAGTGCGATGGTTATCAATGCGGTTTCTGCACGCCGGGGATGGTGGTGAGCAGCACGGCTCTCCTCAAGAAGAACCCGAGCCCCTCGCTCGATGAGATCAAAGCGGGCCTCGCCGGCAACCTCTGCCGCTGCGGAACCTACAGCCGGATCTTCGAAGCCGTCGACAAAGCGGCCAAGACCATGGCCCTGGCGAAGCCTGCGCCCGGCAAAGCCCCCGCGAAGAAGGGAGAGTAAGCCATGGCTCAGCAACCCACACCCGCCCCCACCCCCGAGATCCCCACGGTCAGAATGAAGGCGAAGGCGGGCTTCGAAGGCAAGCCCGTGGAGATGGACATCAACCCGGCCGAAGGCGACCTCAAGCCCTGGGATCTGGACACGAAGTTCGCAGTGATGAAGGGGCGGTATCCGCGGCTGGAAGGCCCGCTCAAGGTCACCGGCCGGGCCAAGTACACCTACGACATCAAACTTCCGGGAATGCTCTGGGGTCGCATGGTGGGCTCGTCGGTGCCCCATGCCGAAGTGGTCAAGATCGACACCTCCAAGGCCGAAAAGCTCCCCGGGGTGAAAGCCGTCTGGACTACCGAGGCCCGGACGGTCCGGTTCGCCGGCCAGGATATCGCCGCGGTCGCCGCCACCACTCCCGAGATCGCCGAGGACGCGGCGCGCCTGGTCGAGATCACGTACGAAGAGAAACCCTTCGTCACCGATCTCGAGAAAGCCATGGAGGCGGGAGCGCCGCCTGTCTACACGCCGGAACAGATTCCCGGGAACGCCGCGGTCCCGCGGAATGGAAACATCCTCGGTCCGCAAACCGGCCGGGGTCTGAAGCGCGGCGATATCGCGGTCGGGCTCGCCGAGGCCGATGTCACGTTCGAGGGGACGTATCGCTGCGTCACCCACACCCATGCGGCCCTCGAACCCCACGGTGTGATCGCGCATTGGGAAGGCGATGATCTGACCATCTACGCCTCGACCCAGGGCATCTTCACGGTCAAGGAAGGCATGTCGGAGGCCCTCAAGATCCCGAGGACCAAGATCCGGGTCATCACCGAGCACATGGGCGGAGGTTTCGGCAGCAAGCTCGCTCCCTCCGCCACCGGCAGTCAGTTCGCGGTGGTGGCCTGCAAACTCGCGAAGCTTGCGGGCGCCCCGGTGAAGCTGATGCTCGACCGGCGGCAGGAGCACCTCTGCACCGGCAACGCCCCGTCGGCGCTCATGACCGTCAACATCGGAGCCAGGAAAGATGGAACGTTCACCGCGATTCATCATCGGTCCCACGGATCGGCGGGAATGGCCCCGGGTGCGGGAACCGCGGCCCCCCTCGCGAACCTTTACCAGAACACTCCCCATATCCTGGGCGAGGATCACTCCGTCTTCACCAACGCCGGTCCCGGAGCCCCGTTGCGCGCCCCCGGGCATCCCCAGGGTGCTTTTGCCCTGGAATCGGCGATCGACGAGCTCGCGGACAAGATGGGCATTGATCCGCTCGAGCTTCGGCGCAAGAACGAATCCTCGCCGGTCCGGATGATGCAATACGACGTCGGCGCCAAAGCCATCGGCTGGGAACGTCGCAGCAAGAAGGCGGGAGACGCCAAGGGTCCGCGCAAGCGAGGCATCGGCATGGCGAACGGCGAGTGGAACGTGATCGCTCGCGGCAGTGGTGTGGGCTGCGAAGTTCGCATCCACCGCGACGGCTCGGTGGAGTGCTTCTCGGGCGCCCAGGACATCGGCAGCGGCTTCCGGACCGCCATGGCCGTGGTGGCGGCCGAAGAGCTGGGCCTGAGGCCAAGCGACATCACGATGCATGTGGGCGACACGCGCTGGCCGGAAGGCCCCGGGTCGGGCGGCAGCAACACCACGAACTCGGTGGCTCCGGTGGTGCGTCAGGCCGCGTATGACGCGAAGCAGAAACTCTTCGCCGCGGTGAGCCGCTCGCTCGGCGCGCCCCCGGCGGAACTCGACGCGAGGGGAGGGAAGGTCTTCGTCGCCGCAAAGCCGGCGAAGGCCCTTTCCTTCAAGCAGGCGGCGGCGAAGATCCCGGGCGAGCAGGTCGCGGCCACCGCGGAGAGAAAGAAGCAGTACGAGGTCTTCCGGCAGGAGATCGCGGGAACCCAGTTCTGCGAAGTCGAAGTCGACATCGAGACCGGCGAAGTGAAGGTCGTCAAGATGGTCTCGGTCAACGACTGCGGAATTCCCGTGAACAGCCTGACCACCGAGAGTCAGGTCATCTCCTCGATGATTCAAGGCGTCTCCTGGGCGCTCTTCGAGAATCGCGTTCTCGACCGGAGTTACGGCACGATGCTGAACCCCAATCTCGAGTCGTACAAGATCCTGATGCCAACAGACATGTTCGAGGCCGTCCCTATCCTCACCCCGGTCGCCAACCTGGGCAACAACACGTCCACGGCGGGAATCGGCGAGCCGCCGAGCGTGCCCACGCTGGCTGCCGTCGCCAACGCGATCTTCAACGCGACCGGCGCGCGCGTCCGTTCGCTTCCCATTACCCCGGATCGCATGCTCGCCTCGCTCGCGGAAGCCCGGCGGAGGGCCTAACTCCCATGAATCGCTTCGAAGTCGTCAAGCCTCTCACTCTCGCCCAGGCCAAGGACCTTGTTCAGGAGAAAGCCTGGAGTTCCTACAAAGCGGGCGGAATCGATCTCATCGACCATCTCAAGGAGCGCCTCGAGGCGCCGCCCCGGATTGTCGACCTCAAGGGCATCCCGGGACTGGCCGACATCAAGGTGGAGCCGGACGGAGCGCTGCGCATCGGCGCCCTGGTCAAGCTCGCCGACGTGGCGAGCGACGAACGCGTCAGGAAGACGCATGGAGCGCTCGCCACCGCCGCCGGAGAAACGGCATCGCCTCAGGTTCGGAACGTCGCCACCATTGGAGGCAACGTCCTTCAACGCCCGAGGTGCTGGTACTACCGCCTGGAAGAGTACAAGTGCCTCAAGAAGGGCGGCGATGTCTGCTACGCGGTAGGCGGTGAAAACCGGTATCACGTGATCTTTGGCGGCGGCCCCTCGTATGCGACGCACCCCTCGAACACCGCGGTGGCCCTGGTGGCGCTTGCCGCCCAATTCGTATTCGATGGTCCGAAGGGCGCGCGGACCATGCCCGCAGCGGAGTTCTTCCAGCTTCCTACCAAGAACCCGCAGGTTGAGAATTCGATCGGGGTGGGCGAAATCCTCACCGAAATCCGGGTTCCTTCGGCCATGGGCCGATCCATCTACGACGAAGTTCGCGAGCGGCAGGCCTTTGACTGGCCGCTCGTGTCGATGGCGGCCACGGTCCGGCTGGACGGGGGTGTGGTGAGGGACGCCCGGGTGGTTCTGGGCGCGGTGGCGCCGATACCCTGGCGGTCCAACCGGGCGGAGGCCGCCCTCATGGGCAAACCGCTCACCGAGGCGACTCTCCAGGAAGCGGCCCGCGCCGCCATCGTGGGCGCCGCACCCCTCTCCGACAACGGCTACAAGGTCGGCCTGGTGCAGACCCTGGTTCGCCGCACCCTCGCGCAGCTCGCGTAGTTCGAATAAGGAAGCATCATGAACGAGATTCCCGCGACATTCGCACCGAAGAACGACGAGGTCGAGCCGGACATCGTCCCCTGCAAGAGGATTCGAAACAAGATGTACTACGTCCTGGGGCGATCCGCGGTCGACCTGCGCACGTCCTCCCCCACCTCCCAATACTGGTGTTCCTTGACCGCCACCGCGATCGGCCCCGATGATGTCTGCTGCTCGCCCGAGATATGCAGCCCCAGCCGCGGCTGCTACGAAGCGGAGGAATGAAGGTCAGATCTCCAGGATCTTCGAGACGCGGGTGAGGTTCCGGGAGCCGTTCTTCCTCACCAGGGCCACGTCTTCGATCCGGACCCCGCCCTCCGGAGATGGTCTCGTCACCTCGATCCCGCCCGCCGAGCAGGCCGCGCCGTCCCGCAGGTCGCCCCCTACGACCGCAGCTTCGCCAGATACGCGCGGATGCGGGCGGCATTAGCGCCCACGTCGCCCCGGCCCACGCGCGACTTCGACCGGACATCGATGCGCGACCCCGAGGCGATGGCGGCCACCCGAATCACGATGTCGTCCTTGAAGCCGAACCAGGGGGTGACGGCGGTAGCTTCAATGCGGCCTTCCGCGGGCTTCTCGGCCACGATCTCCCAGCCCATCGCACGAGCGGTCGCTGCGGCCCTCATGAAGGACTCGGCGGGCGCGCCGGTCAGGTCGAGGGGAGCGAGGTCGGGATAGGCCTTCCTCTGCTGGACCGCCACCGCTTCACCCAAATACTCCGGGGGGTTCACCGCCCCCGCGGCCTGGCGCAGCGGAACGACATCGACGAACCCAGGTGGATTGTCGGTGTCGGTGGTGATGTCGTGGATCGCCGGAACACCTCGCACCTTCTGCACGAAGACCGCAGGCCCCGCCATCACCACCAGACTCATGGCCAGAGCCAGTCCCAGGGGCTTCGCGTTGTCGGCTCGGAGCCTCGGAACAACCAGGGCCACGACGGCGATGGTGAAGGAGGCGATCGCGGACAGGATCGCGGCTCCGAAAAGAAGGAGGCCGGTCCGGAAGCCGACCAGGCCGAATCGCGTGGCCGGGCCGCAGACGAGGAGCAGAACGAGAGCCAGGGATGAGAGACCTGCACAGGCGCCCCGGAGTTTCATTGGTAGACCTTATCTTCCTGCCACGCGGGAATTCGCGGGCATTTCCGTAAGACCCTGAACTTCTGAGCCGCGTTCCCGGTGCGGAAGTAATTGCCCCAGCCGCGCCGAACCCTGGATCTCGAGGAGTTCCGCGTAGGGCCCCCTGGCTGCGAGCTGCCCCTCGCGCCATGTTGCCGGCGGCCGATGAGGCCGGTCGGAGCGATAGCGCACAGACGCCAGATCCCGGGGGCCCCTACCCTTGAGGCTATGAGATCCGCCAATTGCCTCACCATTTCCCTATCCTTTGGTTTCGCCGCGGCATGCGCTCCCGGCGCCGACGGGAAGGCCCCCGCCGAGGCCCCGGCCGCCGCCCGCGCCGCGCGTGCCGAGACCCGGAGCACGCCCGTGCCCCCCGCGGTTCTCGAAGTCCCGGCGGGCGCCCACTTGTCGGTCATCGTGGAGACCGCGATGTCCTCGAAGACCTCCCAGGCCGGCGACCTAATCGAGGCCCGTCTGGCCCATGCCCTCCTCGTCAACAACAAGGTGGTGGCGCGGGAGGGCAGCAAGGTGAGCGGCCAGGTAACCGCCGCCGTGCCCTCCGGCCGGGTGAAGACCCGGGCCCGCCTTGCCTTCGTGTTCGACAAGATCGTCCTCGAAGGCGGAGCTGAACATGCGATCGGGACCCGGACGGTCGACATCACCGCGGACGACTCCCACACCCGCGATGCCGTGACCATCGGCGGAGCCGCGGGCGCCGGCGCGATCATCGGTGGAATCATCGATGGCGGAAAGGGAGCCGGGCTCGGAGCGCTGATCGGCGCGGGTGCCGGGACCGGAGTGGTCCTGATCGACAAGGGCAAGAACATCAACATCGCCGAGGGCGGAACCCTGTCCCTCGAACTCACGGAGCCCCTGCGGATACGCCAGTGACTTGTGTGCGATAGAGAACGGACGGGAGGCTCGCGGCTCTCTAGTCTGGGGCCGGTGGTTCCATTCGGTTATCGCCGCAAAGGAGAAGAAGTATGCGAAGAGAGACTTTGAAAAAGAGGAAATTGATGCCTGTCCTGCTCGGCGGCTTGATGCTGGCCGGCGCCGGCCTCGCGCAGAGCCAGACCAGCGATGGATCCACGGTCCGCCGCGAAGACGTGAAGTCCTGGGTGATTACGGTCGATGGGAAGGATTACGAAGCGCATCCGGCGACACCCGCCTACGATGGCTCGACCGGCCTTTTCCACCTTCCTTCCGCCTACACCCTGCCCAAAAAGCGCGTGTCATTCAGCCTCTTCCGTGACAACCTGGATCGCGACCCGAAGGACGAGGACATCTCGATCCACGGCGTGACCTTCGCCTACGGCGTCACCAGCAGGCTCGAACTCGCCCTGGGCTTCGGCCTGCAGAATCGCATCGACGCCGATGCGCTCTTCCAGCCGGGGTATGTGAACGACTATCCGTTCGTGACCACGGGCTGGCAGACCGGCGCCGGCGATCTGAAGCTCGGCGCCAAGCTCAAGCTGCTCGACGACTACGGCTCCGACCCGGTGGGACTTGCCCTGCAGGGCTACGTGAAGCTCCCGACGGCCAGCGAAGACAAGGGCCTGGGAACGGGGAAGCGCTCCACCGGCGTGAACCTCCTGATGTCCAAGTCGCTTGGGCGCAAGGCCGACATTCACGCCGCCCTCGGCTACCAGTGGAACAGCGATCCCGAGGAGCCGCGGAAAATCGACATCGGGAACGCCTTCAAGTGGGGAGTGGGCATCAACGTCCTGGCCTGCAGCAAGGTCCAGGTTCAGGCCGAGTTGACCGCCACGAACTACGGGGACGCGAGCTTCGAACAGACGAATCCGCTGGACTTCGTCATCGGCCCGGTGGTCTGGCTCGGCAAGGGCATTTTCATCCGGCCCGCCATCTCGAGGAATCTGAACTTCGACGACCGTGGCCTCGACTCGGGTGGCAAGAGCTCGACCGGGTTCCAGTTCTCGGTCGGATACCATCCCGCCACCAAGTGCTGCGCGATCGCCGTTCCGCCTCCGGCGCCTCCGCCGCCTCCGCCACCCGCGCCCGCCCCGCCCGTCAATCGGGCGCCCACCGTCGCCTGTGACCCCGCGAGCGCCAGCATCCGCGCCGGCGAGGTCGTGAGCCTCCGCGCCAACGCTTCGGATCCAGACAACGACAACCTGAGCTACACCTGGACCACGAGCGGGGGACGCATCCTCGGTTCGACCTCCAGCGTGCAGCTGGACACCGCGGGTGTCACCGGCCCCGCGAACCTGAACGCGACGGTCCGGGTGGCGGATGGCCGGGGCGGCGTCGCCGAGTCGACCTGCAACCTCCGGGTCGCGGCTCCGGACCGGAAGCCCGAGACCATGACCTGCGCCGCGACCGGGTTCCCGCACAACCGCTCGCGTCTCAACAACGTCGACAAGGCCTGCCTTGACGACGTCGCCCTGCGGCTCCGTGACGACCCCCGCAGCCGGGTCCTGATCATCGGCCATGCCAACAAGAACGAGGCCCGGCCCGAACTGCTGTCGAGGCAGCGCGCCGAAGCCACCAAGGCGTACCTGACCCGTGAGCGCGGCGTGGACGCGACGCGAGTCACCGTGCGAGGCGACGGCGCCTCGAAGGCGCAGGCGGCCCCGGCCTTGCAGGGCAACCGCCGGGTCGAGGTGATCTTCGTGCCCGAGGGTGCGGTACCTCCGTCCGAGAAGTAGGCATCGTGTAAAGCCGGGGCGGGCCCGAGACGTCTTTGGGTCCGCCCCGGTTCGTTTTTCTGGTGGAGACAAGGCCCTGCACATTCATGTTCGCACCGCGCTCATGGCGTGGCTCCTGGTGGCGGCGAATGGCGCCTCCCCGTCGGAGCGAGGGGCGACCTGGATCCCCATCGGTCCGGATGGCGGCGACGTGCGCTCGCTCGCCGCAGACCCCGCTACCCCGGGCCGCGTCTACCTGGGCACGGCGGGAGGGGCGCTCTACCGGTCGGAGAACTCGGGCCTCACCTGGCGACGCCTGACCCCCGGCTTCCCGAGGCGAAACCAGACCCTGGACGAACTCGTGGTCGGCCCGAGCGGTGTCCTCCTGGTGGGATTCTGGGACGCGCACTCGCGCAGCGGGGGTGTCGCAGTGAGCACCGACTCGGGCAAGACCTTCCGCTTCGGTCTGGAAGGCGAGTCAGTTCGCGCCATAAGGGTCGCTCCCTCCAATCCGAATGTGGTGATCGCGGGCTCGCTCAATGGCGTCTTCGCATCCTCGGATGGCGGAGGGACGTGGCGGCGGATCACGCCCCTCGACCACGACGAGCTTCGGAATGTGGAGTCGATCGCCATCGATCCCCGGGACCCCCGCGTGATCTACGTCGGCACCTGGCATCTGCCCTGGAAGACCACCGACTTTGGCGCGACCTGGGAGTCCGTGCCCCGGGGGATGATCGAGGACTCCGACGTCTTCACCCTCACCCTCGACCGCCGGAATCCCGATCGCATCCTCGCCACCGCGTGCTCGGGCATCTACCGGACTGGCGACGGGGCGGGGCAGTGGTCGCGGGTCCGGGGCATGCCCTTCGGCAGCCGGCGCGCGCGGGCCTTCGCTCAGGACATCGAACGGCCGGATACCTTCTATGCCGGCACCACCCAGGGACTCTGGGTGTCGAGCGACGACACGGTGGGATGGCGGCCCGCCACCGCCCTGGACGTGGTCGTGAACGCACTGGTGAGTCTGCCCGGAGGCTTCGTGCTTGCGGGGACGGAGGGAGCGGGGGTTCTCCTGAGCCGCGATCACGGCCGCACCTGGGCGTCCTCGAATGCCGGATTCTCGGAGCGGTTCGTCTCGCGAATCGCGTTCGACCCCTTGTCAAGACGTGTGCTCGCCGGGGTCTGGGGCGATCGCACCCATGGGGGCGTCTTCGTCGCACCGGAGCCGCGCTCGCCCTGGGTCCGGCTCGGGGGGGGGCTCAAAGGCCAAGAGGTCCTCTCCCTCGCGGTCGCCGGATCGCGATCGTTCGCGGGCACGGACCAGGGCCTTTTCGCTCTCGATCCGCCGGAGCAGACCTGGCGGCGTCTCGCCCTCACCGCGAGAGCGGGAACTCCGGCGCCGCGGATCAACGACGTCGCGACCCTTCGAGGCCGGACTCTCCTTGCCGCCACGTCCGCCGGGGTCTTTCGCAGCGATGACTCCGGCCGCGGCTGGACTCAATTACTCAAGGCCAGCGGCGAGGTCACGGCGATCGTGCTCTCTCCTGTCGGGGAGATGTCTCTCGCCGCGACCGGGCTTGGCCTCCAGGCCAGCCGCGATGAAGGACGGACCTGGACGGGAATACCGAGTCCGGGCCTCGCACGTGTGAACAGTCTGGCGGTTGTTTCGGGGGCGCCGCGGGTGATCTTTGCCGCCACCAGCCGGGGTCTGTACCGTTCCTCCGACGACGCCTCCAGCTGGTCCCTCGGGGCGCACGGTCTACCCGACTCCGACTTTACCGGCATCGCCGTGTCGCCTCGGGGCAACGCCATCTTCGTAAGCGACTTCGCGTGGGGGGGCGTGTATCGGAGCGACGATCGGGGCTTCAGCTGGAGCCGGCTCAAGGACGAGGGCCTCGTCACCGACCGGGTGTGGGCCCTCGGGATCGACGCGCGGGCGCCCGACGACCTGCTGGCCGCTTCCGGGGCGGGCGGACTCCACCTGCTGACCCGGGTGGCGCCCCAACCCTGACCTTTCGTACCGCCGCCCGCGGCCGTCCCAGGTCCCGACCCTCGGTACGCTGCCGAACATACCCGGGGCCCATCCCTGAACTAGGGTGACGGTCGAGGCTTCAGAATAAAGCGTCCCACCGCGCGAGCGGCCGGTACGTCCGCGGATTGCGGACTGCCGAGAGGACCTGAAAGAGAGTGGACCATTCGCGCAACCTTGCTCCGACTGACGGCGCGGCTGCGCGGAGACACCCTGGCCGCGAAGTACGCCTCCGCGGAG
>JANODX010000199.1:0-3136 GCA_031412915.1 Vicinamibacteria bacterium
TCGTTCTTACAACCGTACTCGTAGTCGTTTCTCCGGCGGTCACGGAGGTCGGGCGGGTCGAATGTCGACCCGATTCTTGGCGCTCCTTCGGCGGTGACGTTCAGACGAGTCGAAAGGCCGAAGGAGGCCTAGCAAAAATGATCGAAGGCAAAGTGAAGTGGTTTAACGAGTCCAAAGGTTTTGGATTTCTCTCTCGTGATGGTGGACCGGATGTGTTCGTCCATCACTCGGAGATCAAGGCCGATGGCTTCCGTACGTTGAACGAAGGCGATCGCGTCAGCTTCGAAGTCGTGGACAGCCCCAAGGGTCCGCGCGCCGCTAACGTCAACAAGATCTAAGCGGTCTTAAGAAGCGAAGAGACGCAAGCGGCGTCCCTTCTCGCCCGGGGTTTTCGAGCCTGCTCGAGAATTCCCGGGCTTTTTCTTTTCTCCTCGAAACCTCCCTTGTCTCAGGTCCTGAAGACCCTTCGCCGGGCCGGCCAGATCGCGCGCGAAGTTCGCGAATTGGGCGCGGCACTCATCGTTCCCGGCGCTTCCCTGCGTGTGGTCTGCGAAACGGTCGAGAGCGAAATCGAGAAGCGGGGGGGCAAGCCCGCCTTTCCGACCCAGACCTCGATCAATGAGGTCGCGGCTCACGATTGCCCCACCCCCGACGACCAGCGGACCTATCAGCAAGGAGACCTGGCCAAACTCGACATCGGCGTCCATATCGACGGATGGGTGGTGGACACCGCCGCCACGGTCAACGTCGGGGGAACCGGCAATGGCCGGATGATCGAAGCGGCCCGCCAGGCGCTCGCCGCCGCCATCCAGGTCTGCAAGCCCGGGATTCCGGTCAAGGAGGTGAGCGCCGCTATCGAGCACGCGATCACCAGTGCTGGATTCACGCCCCTCGACAACCTCTGCGGCCACGGCGTTGGGCACTACATCGTCCACGCCCCGCCCGCCATCACCAATACCGTGCGGGCGGCGGAGGGACGGCTGCCCATGCGCGGGGTGATCGCGATTGAGCCCTTCGCCACCGACGGAAACGGGAGGTCCGGGCCGCGTGGTCCCTCCGAGGTCTTTCGTCTCCTGCCCGAAGGGAACCAGAAGCTCGGAGACTTCGGGATCGGCTCGGACTTCGCCCAGGCCCTCCGGTCGTGGCGGGGCCTTCCTATCGCACGACGCTATTTCCGAAGCTTCGGAGATGAGATGGTCGCGGGGGTTTTTCAAAGACTCGAGCAGGCTCGGCTCCTTCATGCGTATCCTCCCCTCGTCGCCCTTTCCGGCCGGCCGGTGGCGCAGGCCGAGCACTCCGTCTATCTAGGCCCTGAAGGCGCGATTCAACTCACCTGAGGTTCTTGTTGCGGTATGAGTGAAGCTCGAACTCGACTCGCATACTCCACGGGCGCCGCCCCAAGGAGCGCTCCTAAAGCCCTCGCGGAGGAGATGGAGCGAAAGACCAGGGGGGCGCGGATTCGCGTGGAGCGCCGGGCCTCCGGCCGTGTGGTCACGGTGATTGGCGATATCCCGGGAACGGCGAGTGATGTCGAGGCTCTGGCCAAACTGCTCAAGACGCGGTGCGGCACGGGCGGAGCGGTGAAAGATCTCGATATCGAACTTCAAGGCGACCGGCGCGAAGCGGTCCAGGTCGTGCTCAAAGAGAGACGAATTCCCCACAAACTGGCCGGAGGCTAGAGCCTCGACGCTGCGCGCGACAGGCCTGGTGCGGGGTTTCGGGGGGGGCCTTCACTTCTGGGCGTGGCTATACTGCGGTCATGGCCGTCTCCTGGCAACGACGTCGGGTCCGCGGGCGCGGGCTCGTCCTTCTGCTCTATGTGCTCGTCGCCCTGGTTGCACCCCTCCTGCATCACGACTTCTCCTGTCATCTTCAGTCGAGAGTTCATTGCGACGCCTGCACGGCGAGCCCGACGGCTTCAAGAATCGAATCCGGGGCCGTGCTATTCGTCCACGCTGGACCTCTCCGGCCCATCGTGCCCCGAAACCAGCCCGCGAGGGGCTCCGTGCAAAGACCGTCGTCGCCGGGCCGAGCACCGCCCGCGGAGTCTCTCTTCGTCTAGTCCCGCCCCCTCCGGTTCAACATCCGGAGGTTGAAGGGCCCGTTCGGCTCTTGATTTTTTTGGGAGCGGGTTTTGAGATTCCATTCGTTGCGTCTCCTGGAGGACGCCCATGGTCCACATTCGAGTTCCCCTCTTTCTCGCTCTTCTCGCGCTCACAAACCCATCCTTCGCCCAGGCCACCGAGGCGGATCGCCTCCGGGCCGAGGTCGATGCTCTGCGTATCGAGTTCTCAAACCGGATCGCCGAACTCGAGGCCCGACTCAAGGTCGTGGAGGGCGTGACCGCGGCGGCGGCCGCCGCTCCTTCGCCCACGCCTCTCGAAGCCGCACCCGTGGCCGCGTCCGCGGCCCCGATCAGCGGGCCTAGGTCGAGTTCGTCGAGGATGTTCAACCCCGACATCGCCGCGATGGGAGACTTCGTCGGCGCCGCGGGCAAGAGTCCCGGAGGGGGCGAGCCCTCCCTGGAGTTTCACGAGGCCGAGGTGTCCCTGCAGGCCGTGGTGGACCCCTATGCTCGAGCCGACGTCTTCCTGACCTTCGGGCCTGACGAGGTCGGCGTCGAGGAGGCCTTCATGACCTTCCCGACCCTGCCCGGCGGATTCCTCATGAAGGTCGGCAAGATGCGGGATGCCTTCGGCAAGATCAACGCGGCCCACACCCACGTCCTCCCCTTCCCGGATCGTCCGCTCATGACTCAGAATCTCCTGGGCGGCGAAGAAGGGCTCTCCGACTCAGGGATCAGCTTGTCCAGACTCTTTCCCAACAACTTCGCCTTCCTCGAAGCCACCGGTCAGGTCTACCAGGGCAATTCGGAAATCTTCAGGGCGGAGAAGCGGGCCGACCTCGCCTACGTCGCCCATCTTCGCGGATACCGCGACCTGACGGAGTCCACCAACCTCGATCTGGGCGGGTCCTTCGCGCAGGGCCACAACGACGCCGGACCCGAAGAGACCACTCGCCTGTGGGGGGCCGACCTCACGTTCCGGTATCGACCGCTGAGACGATCGATCTACACCCACTTCCTCGCCCGCGCCGAAGCCACCTGGAGCCGGCGATCGGAACTTGCGGGGCCACA
>JANODX010000200.1:0-5007 GCA_031412915.1 Vicinamibacteria bacterium
CCCAGCGCTCCAATGTCGCCTTCTGCTCTTCTGTCAGTTCAACTCGGGGGGCAATCCGCATCTCGTCTCATTCTCCTCTTCAGAGATTGAGACGTATGTCGAGTCAATAAGTCTGGACAACTATGGAACAGATGACTAGCGGCTCGTGCGGAAGGGGGTCGCGCGAACGTCACGCGCTTCGAAGTTCGCATACACTTGAACTTGCCTGATGAGGAGCGGGAATGGGAAATAGGGCATTCGGAGAACTGGATACTCTGGCCGCGACTGGTGTCCTGTGAAAGCCGGTCAGATGGCCGCCGGACTCGTTCTTTGGGCGCCCCTCGCCTTCATGGCGGCGAGACCCGAGCTTGTGACCCTCGGCCAGCAAGTGGTCCCCGAGTCACCCGTCCCGTTCGCCTCATTCGCTGGCCGCTTCCGATCGTTCACGATTGCGAAGGACGCTCGGCCGGGCCCGCTACCCCACATCTTCAGACTCACGTATCCAGTGGATTGGCTGGACGGCAAGCGTGAGTCCTCCCGCCCGCTTGCCGTGTTCATAGACGACCGCAAGGCGATCTGGCTGACCGAGGAGCCGTCTTTCGATCAACCGGGGCCTCCGCGCGTGTACGCCTATCTTCGAGAGCCCAAGAGTCAGTCATTCTTCGTGGGGTGTCCGCCGGCCACGGGCTGCGATCGGGTCGACATCGTTCGCGACGACGCCACTACGCGATTCGCGCTCGCGTGGGCGTCTCGGGGCCTGATTGGCCCGTCGCTCGCGCGGGTTGCGCTCGCACTCGCGCTGCTCGCTGTCTTCGCATGGTTATTGTTGAGACGACTCTCGGATGGACTTCTGGGGGGGGTGCTTGCGCTCGAGGTCTGGATCGCGATGAACAGCGATGCTGGTCAGGGACAAATCCCGGTGCTCATTTCGGTCGTGGCGTCCGGAGGCGCGCTCCTCTTGACAACTCTGCTTTCCTTCATCCCAATCCGAACCAGTCGGTAGTTCAAGGCGCGACGCTGGAGCCGACGCTCGGACTTGACGCTGAGCGCCAGCGAAGCGCGCCAGAGTCGATCACGCCGGAGGCGGGATCGAAGCTACTGGCAACTGAAGGGGAAAGTCCGAAGGCGGCTCAGCGCCCTTTGGGCGCTGGAGCCGACGCTCGGACTTGAACCGAGGACCTGCTGATTACGAATCAGCTGCTCTGCCAACTGAGCTACGTCGGCCTGGGTGCGCACTCAAGGTTGACACGTCGCTTGAGGGGCAGGAATCGTACCACGGCCTCCCGTCTGCGCTCCCCGGCGAAACTGCCGGACTCCTTCCCTTCATGAAGGAGAAAAAGGCGGGCGGTATGCTCCCGAACGAATGACACCCGAACAGGCGAGCGCCTTGAAATCCGAGGCGGAGGCGGTCGCCAAGGAAGCCCGCGCCCTGACCGACGGAATGGACGCAATCGCCCTGATGAAACGGCCGGCGAGCGGAGGATGGAGCGTCGCCGAGAATCTTCAGCACCTGATCCTGACCGCCGACGCGATGCTGCCCCTGGCCGAGACCGTCATTTCCGCGTTGGAGCGCGACGGCGGGAAGGCGAGCCGTCCTTGCGGCCTCGGTCTCATGGGCTGGCTGTTGACGAAGTCGCTGGAACCGCCCCCGCGCCTGAAGACCAGAACCGCGCCCCCCTTCGAACCCGTGTCGGTCGGGGATCCCTTGACCCTGCGCGATCGCTTTCTGGAAAGGAACGCGAACCTGGGCCGGCTGATCGCGCGAGGCACCGGTCTCGCCACCGATACGGTGCAGGTAGCGTCGCCCTTCAACGCGCGCGTGAAGTACAACGCCTACGCCGCCCTGCGCATCGTTCTCGTTCATGCCCGCCGCCACCTCTGGCAGGCCGCAAAGGTGAAGGCCGCGGCCTAGAACCTGAAGAGCCGGGTGAACTTCACCACGAAGTTTCGGCTGACGAGGGCGGGAGGGCGCGACTCCGACAGAGTGTCGCGGGCGTCGCCGTAGACCACGTAGAGATCGCTTCCCGGCTGATACTCCCAGCGGAAACGGACGTTCGTGGCCAGTTGACTCGTGGTCGAGTTGTATTGGGTGAGGGTGGAGAGGAGCATGCGCGGGGTCATGGTCCAGTTCAACCGGCCGGCGAAGAGCTTCGTGGTTGCCTTTCCGAACGGTGTATCGAGACGATTGATCTGGATCTGAGGCTCGATGGACAGACGCGAGTTCACCTCGATCCGGCCCTGGTTGAATTGGAAGGCGGTGTGTGTTCCGCCATAGAAACCGCCATACTGAAAGACGAAGGTGCCGGCGAACTTTCGTTGCTGACCCATCCGATACCGGGCTTCGAACTCCCCGAACCGGTAGGAACCGACGGGGACTAACAATCCTCCCGCGACTTCAAACGGTTCAGCCACCGTCTCGCGCCTGCCCGTGAGCTGGAAATTCACCAGGTCGCCGCTTTGGAACTCGGTCTCGAACCGGCCCTGGACCTCGCGGCTCTCGAAGGCGCCGGTGGAGGCGGTCACGATGTTGTCGAAGCTCCCAAACCAGCGGAATTGGCGCACCCTGCGCCAGAACGGATTCCTGGGCCGCGGAGAAAAGCGGGCCGTGAACTGGTCCCGTTCGATGTTCGGCCGGGGCACGATACCGACCTCCGGGTTGAAGTTCTCTTCCACCCGATGGTGGTCGGCCTCGAGGCCGTAACGATCGGCGTTCCACTCGAATCTCCCCTGATAGAACAAATCGCCGGATGAGACCACGCCCGAATCGCTGCGGGCGCCGATCCCGGTGATCCGGACCGTGGATCCCACTCCGAGGTTGAGGTCGCCGCCATAGACGAGGTTCACGGGTGTTCCGTTCGCGTCATCCCTCCGCGTGGCGATGACGCCCAGCGTGCTTCGGCTCAAAATGTCCTTCTTCAGCCGCAGCACGGAAAAGTCGGTGTGTTCGGCCCGGCGCGCGAGGTCGATCCCGGTCCGCATCTGGAGCGCGCCCATACTCCATCCGCCCACCTTCGAGATGGCCCGCGCGCCGGCCTTGATGGGAACGAGGACCCCCTCCGAGAGACCGATCCTCCGGCTGAAGAAGAGAACGGGTGTCTCGACCGGCCGGAAGCCTCCTCCGGCCCCGCCCCCTCCGCCTCCGCCGCCCTGACTCCCGAGCGTGAACAAGCCCTGTCCTTCCAGAAAGAAGTCCCGTTTCTCGGGAAAGACCAGGCTGAATCGGGACAGATTCACCTGCTGCAGGTCGTCCTCGACCTGGGCGAAATCGGTGTTGTATGTGAGGTCCACCACGAGGGAGCTGCTCAAGGTCAGCTTGGCATCCCCCCCGAACTCCGCGTTCCATTCGTCGGGCTTCGGCAGGGCGGTGTCGGTTTTGAGCCCGCCCGTGGTGTAAGGCTTCATCTCGAAGGCCCGGGAGTTCCGAGGGGGGGTGATCCCGGTCAGGTTGGCGCCCGAGGAGATCTTGTTCAGCCCGCGCCGCCCGAAGGAGGCGGGAATGAAGGCGAGGAACGAGGTTTCGTTCTTCCAGCGAACCCGGCGCCGAAAATTGACGCCCCAGGGGCCGCTCGCGCCGTAGCGCAACGACTTGAAGGGAATGACGAATTCGACCGTCCAACCCTTGCTGTCCCTAGAGGCCTTGGCGTCCCACACCGTATTCCAGTCGCGGTTCGTATTGCCCTCGTCGGTGACGAGGCCGTCGAACAAACCGCCGAGCGGCGTCGTGTAGAACATGTAAGCGTTTCGCTTGTCGTGAAACGTGTCGAAGACAATGGCGAAGTGCTCGTTCTCGAAGAGATTGATGTTGTCTCGACGCATCTCGTTCGCCACCATGCGATCTGGATGGGAGTCGAAACAGCGGGCGGAGACGTAGACATTCCTGGCGTCGAAAAACACCCAGGCTTCGGTGCGCTCGGTGGCAGGTTCCCCTTCTTTCGGCTCCTGTTGGATGAAGTCGGATACCGGCGCAAATCGCGAGTAGATCGCCTCGTCGAGCTTGCCGTCGACCTTGATGACATCCCGGCCCAGGGGGTTGGCCTTCAGGGGGGCGCGGCCCCCCTGACGAGCGGGAGATTGAGGCATGCCGGCCGCCGCCTGGTCAGCGTCCAGCCATGCGAACGCCGCAGCCAGAGCGACGCTTCGGGCCAGACGGACACCGCGCGAGCGGCGTGAGGTGCTCATTCCGTTGCCTTGGAGCGGCTAGCTCCAGCCGAGCTTGTCTGCCGTGTCCGAAACCAGCGAGTCGAAGAATCTTTCTATGTCCCGGGTCACCGATTCAGGAACCGTCTGATTTCCGGCGGCGAGGTACACACCGGTCACTCGGTGGGCCGCGTCCAGAACCACTACCGCGTCGAACGTCGAAGTGGCGCGAGCGTAATCCTCGAGGGCGAGGGCGGCATCCTGACCAAGTTTCACCGGCTGCTGGAACTTCACCCGGACTTCGGTCACGCGTTACCTCCCCGAAATCCGCCTACTTCTTGTAGTGCTGGGCGTTCATTTCCGTGTACTGCTTCCAGTTGTCGGGGAGCTCGTCCTCAGGAAAGATGGCCTGGACGGGGCACACCGGAACGCAGGCTCCGCAGTCGATGCAGGCATCCGGATCGATGAAGAGCATTTGCGCGGCCGCATATTCCGGCGAATCCTTCTTGGGGTGAATGCAGTCGACGGGGCAGACTTCGACGCAGGCAGTGTCCTTGGTTCCGATGCAGGGCTCGGCGATTACGTAGGTCATGGACTTCTGATATCTCCTCAGGAATGAAGCGCCGAAAGTGTATCAAGGCCCGCACCGAACGGCATCACCGGGGCGGACGCCGAAAACCAGCGCCACCACTCGCTGGCCGCGTGATCGCTGTGATAATGATCGGGCATGACCGAGACCCCGATCCCGCGCCGCCTTTCAAGACCACAGATTGCCCTGATGATCGCCATCGATTTGATCGCCGTGGCCATCGCCATTGCCCTCTTCCTCTATTTGAAGCCCAGGGATCCCGATGCCGCGATCATGGGGGCCATAGCCCCTCTGGTCTTCGG
>JANODX010000201.1:0-46557 GCA_031412915.1 Vicinamibacteria bacterium
GGGAACAACGGTCAGGACATTCCCGAGATCAACGTGCTCAACCACTACATCGGCATGCGCGATCTGATCTCCGAGGAATTCGGGGAGTTCAAGTGGATGCCCTTCGTCATCGGCGGGTTTTCTCTCCTCTTCCTGCGCACCCTCGTGATGGGCAAGATGACCCACCTCGTCGATTCCATGGTCCTGTTCGTCTACTTCGGCGCCTTCGCGCTGTGGTCCTTCGGTTACAAGATGTGGAGCTATGGGCACAACCTCGCACCCACCGCTGCGGTGAAGGTGGAGCCCTTCATGCCGCCCATGTACGGATACAAGCAACTCGCGAATTTCGAGGTCTACAACTACCCTGCGGTCGGGTCCTACGCGCTGGGTGCTTCGGCCTTTCTGCTCATTCTGGCTTTCTTCATGGCCGCGCGCCGCGCGCGCCAGGCGCCGGTGGCCTGAGGCGCGCCATGCTGACCGGGGCGATCGCGGCAGTGGTGACTCTTCTGGGGCTCGGGGCGGCGCCTCAGCCTCCCGTGGACGATGGCGCGGTCGCGCCGGGCCAGGTGGAAGGCCGTCCGGCCCCCGCGGATCGCTCGTCTCTTCAGTCCCTCGTGGACCAGGCGGCTCCAGGCTCGGTCCTCACCGTTCCCGCCGGGATGTATCGGGGCGACCTCTTTCTTGATCGACCGCTCACCCTGCGCGCCCAGGGGGAGGTGACCCTCCTCGGATCCGGTCATGGCAGTGTCGTCCGCGTCCGCGCGGGGCAGGTCACGATCGAAGGCTTCACCATCGACGGTCAGGCGGGCGGCGATCTCGGACGGGACTCCGCGGGGATTCACGTGACCGGCCCCGATGCCACGATCAGGCGGTGTCACATCAAGAACTCGCTCTTCGGGATCTACCTGCGCGAGTCCGACCGGACCGTGGTGGAGGATTCCCGCGTCGATGGCATTCCCGGTCGCGATCCCGGAGAAAAGGGCTCGGGCATTCACCTGTGGAACTCCCATGCGTTTCGACTGGAGCGCAACGAGATCCACGACGCGCGGGACGGCTTCTACGTCCAGTCCTCCACCGGCGGGGTGATCCGCGGCAACGTGGTGAGCGACATTCGCTACGGCCTGCACTACATGTTCTCGGACGACAATCTCTTCGAGGACAACGTCTTCGAAAACGGCGCGGCCGGGGCGGCGCTCATGTATTCAAAGCGGATCGTCTTCCGGCGGAATCAGTTCATCCGCAACCGTGGCTTCGCCTCGGTGGGCCTGCTGCTCAAGGCCTGCGACGACGTTCTGGCTGAGGACAACCTCCTGGCCGACAATGCGCGCGGGCTCTTCATGGAGGGATCCTCGAGGAACATCCTGAGGCGCAACGTGATCGCGGGTTCAGACGCCGCGGTGGTCCTCTACGACTCGGTTTCGCAGAACCGGTTCGAATCGAACTCCTTCGTCTCGAACCGCACCCCTCTCCTCCTCGTGGGCATGCGCACCGACACCATCTTCACCGGCAACTATTACACGTCCAATCTGGAGCCCGATCTTGACGGAGATGGCGTCAGCGATCGCCCTTTTACCCTCGGGAGCGTCTTCGACCATTTTCGCGGCAATGTGATCGCCGCGGATCTGCTGGTCGATACGCCCGCCGCGGAGGCGCTGGGTCTGGCCGAACGAACCTTTCCGGTGCTCCGCAAGATTGCGGTGGCGGACGAGCATCCGCTGGCTCATGCGCCCCTGCTTCCGTCGGTGCCGAGGGCCGGGGGCGGGCGAGGTGCTGCGAGTGCCTCGGGAATCGTGGTTTCCGCCGGCCTCCTGCTGGCGGCGGTGGCTTTGTTTCACTTCGGGCAACGCCCGGGAGGGATCGCATGATCTCGTTCCGCGGTTTCGGAAAGACGTACGGCAAACTCGAAGCGGTGAAGCGCCTCGACCTGAAGGTCGGGCCGGGTGAAGTGGTGGCGCTTCTTGGACCCAATGGATCGGGAAAGACCACGTCCCTCAAGGCCGCGGCCGGTCTGGTGAAGCCCACGCGCGGGGTGGTCCTGGTGGGCGAACCCCTAAGGCCTTCGAGCGAACCCGAGGCGCGGCGTTGCCTCTCCTTCCTTCCCCAGCGGGTGGCGTTCCAGGAGTCGCTCAGCGGACTGGAGGTCCTGAACTTCCACCGCCAGATTCGCGGCGTCGATAAGGCTCACGCTGAAGCCGCCCTCGGTGTCGCCTCTCTGAACGGGGCGGTGGTGCGCGCGGTGTCCACCTACTCGGGGGGCATGGTGCAGCGCCTCGGTCTGGCCGTGGCTCTCCTGCCGAAAGCGCCGGTGTTCCTGCTCGACGAGCCCACCGCCGCCCTGGATCCTGACGGCCTGGAAGCTTTCTATCGAGTCATCGCCAAATCCCGCGCCGATGGCCGCGCGGTCTTGTTCACCTCGCATCAGATGGGTGACGCCGAGCGACTGGCCGACCGGTTCGCCATCCTGGTCGACGGGGTTCTGGTCGCGGACATGGGCGGCCGCGAGATGAAGGATCGCCTCGCGGAACGCGGAAGCATGAGACTTCGCGTGCCTACGCTCGACCAGACGGCCCTCGCGGGCCTTCGAATGGTGGCCCCGGACGCAGTCCTTGATGATGGAGAACTGGTGGTTAAGGGTGCCGCCAGCCTCCGCCCTCGCGTGATCGAGATGATCCTCGCTCGTGGCCATCAGATCGTGGATCTGGTGGCCGAGGACGGGCGCCTCGACGATCTCTACCGGGAGATGGTGAGCCCGAACGGAGGGATGCCGTGAAGAGTCTCCGATGGTTCGGGCTGTGCCTGGCCCTCGCCTCCTGCGGAAGTGATCTAGCACCCGCAGAACTGGTCGAGGGTCGCGATCTGTGCGCCTCGTGCCGCATGCCCGTGTCGGACCGCAGGTTCGCGGCGCAGATCACAGCACCCGGAGAACTGCCGCTTTTCTTCGACGAAACCGGCTGCCTCGGAGAATTCGTGAAAGGACGACAGGGAAAGGCTCCGGCCGCGATCGCCTGGGTGGCCGACCATCGCACCAGGGTATGGGTTCGCGCCGATCGCGCCGTCTACACCCGCGTGCCGACCCTCCAAACACCGATGAATCACAGACTGTTGGCCCATGAAACCGCGGCGTCGCGGGACGCCGATCCCGACAGCCGGGGCGGCCGGCCGGTCGCGCTGCCGGAAATCTTCGGTCCCCAAGGACCGCCCCACGGGTCCGAGTCATGAACCTCCGTCTTTTCGCGGCCGAGGAACTCAAGATCGCCCTGCGTTCGCGATGGACACAAATCTTCGCGGTCGTTTTCTCCATCCTCGCTTCCGGGGTGGCCGCCGCCGGTTATGTGATTTCGGGCGGGCACGGAGTTCAGGACTTCTCGCGCACCGCGGCGTCCCTGGTCCACCTCGTGGTGCTGATCGTGCCCCTCATCAGCCTCATGCTGGGCGTGCTCTCGCTATCCCTCGAGCGGGGCGCGGCCGAAGTGGTCTTTGCCCTCCCCGTGTCGCGGGGGACGATTCTCCTGGGGCGTCTGCTTGGACTGTTTGCGGCACTCGCCCTGGCTCAATCCTTTGGTTTCGGTCTGGCGGGACTGCTGGTCTATGCGCAGTCCGGCCCCGAGGGTGTGGGCAACTTCCTTATCGTGCTGGGCGCTTCGCTGGTCGCGACTGCAATCTTCCTGGCGCTTTCGGCCCTGCTCTCCGCCGACGCCTTTGGTCGGAGACGCACCAGGGCTCTCGCTCTCGCTCTCGTCACCTGGCTCGTGTGTGAGGTGTTCGTGGATCTCGCCGCTCTGGGTCTGGCTACGTTCCTTCCCTCGGGCGCAGCGTCCCGGGTCTTGATCCTCGCGAGCCTTGTGAACCCCATTGGAGCCTTGCGCACGGGATCTCTTCTCCTGGTGGAGGGAACCGGCGCCTTTGGGGCGGCGTCGCTGGCCCTCCTGCGCTTCACCCATGGGCCCTGGGGAGCGGCGGGCTGGATCGCCCTTTCCCTTGTCGCCTGGATCACCGGCCCCGCACTCCTGGCGCGGCGAAGACTCGAACGCGCCGATATCTGAGTCGACGCCCCTGCTCAGTTAAGGAACGGCAGCGAAGCAGCCGGTCGGGGCGACTCCCGTGGCCGCCCCTCGGGTGAACGCGGCGTGATGCCGCCCGAGCGGGCCCGACCCCACTAGACTTCCCCGCCATGGTTCGACTCCGCGTCTCCACGAAGGAGTTGGTTCCGCTCCTCCTCGCAGTCCTGGTGCTCTACTGGCGGCCTGCTTTTGGGCAGGGCGTGTTCTTTCAGCGCGACATCTTCCTGTACTGGATTCCCCAGATCGAGTGGGCGGTCCGCAGCCTGGCCCAGGGCCGTCTGCCCCAATGGGATGCCTCTATCGGCTTCGGCCTGCCCTTCCTTTCCGACCCGAGCTTCCAGTCCTTCTATCCCGCGACCTGGCTGAATCTCTTCCTCCAGCCCCCGACCGTGTTCTCCGTGATGGTGGTCGGTCACACCCTGCTGGGCGCGGTCGGCGCTTTCCACCTCCTGCGCCGCCGCCTGCGGTCGCGCGAGGCGGCCTGGGTGGGCGCCATCGCCTTCGTGGCCGCGGGCGCGCTGGTTTCGTCGGCCAATCTGTGGCATCACTATTCGTCGGCCATGTACATGCCATGGGTGGCCGATGCGTTCCTGAGGATGCGTCGCGGGCCTTCGGGGTGGGTCCGGCTTGGGGTGGTCGCCGCCCTTCAGGCGCTTGCGGGCTCGGCGGACGTCATCCTGATGACGGCCTTCGGTCTGCTCTTCCTCCTGCCCTCAGGAAAGCGACTGGTGAAACTGGCGCCGCGTCTCATCGCCGCCGCCTTCCTGTGCGTTACGCTCGCCGCGGTGCAGTGGCTTCCCGCCATCCGGGGCGTAGCCGGGACGGAGCGGACGGCGCTTCCGGCCTACGACCGTCTCTACTGGTCGGTCCCGCCGATTGCCCTCATGGACTTCGTGGCGCCCCTGACCGGCGTGGCCCACGCCCAGGACGACCCGTCGAATCCCCTCGAGCATCGCTTTCGCCTTATCACCTCGATGTATCTGGGGGCTTCGACGCTGCCCCTTCTGCTCGTGGGAGCGTGCCGCTGGCCTCGGGGTCTGGCCCTTCTCCTCGTTTCGCTGGCTCTGGCCCTTGGTCGCCATGGCCCCTTGGCCTTCGTCAGTGAATGGCCCGTGGTCTCGATGGTTCGGTTCCCATCGAAGATGCTATGGCTCTTTTCTCTTTGCTCAGCGGTGCTCGCCGCGGTGGGAGCCGCCGCTCTCGCTCGTCGGCCCGCGCGATTCGCGCCCGCGCCTTTCGCTCTCGGGGCGATCCTCCTGGGCCTGGCCGCGGCCTTCGCCTATGGCGACGTCTCCGCGCGGAGCGGCGCCGCGGAATGGGAGGCCATCTGGAAGGCCGCGCTGTGGGCGCCCGCAGCACTTGGTCTCGGGCTCATTGCGCTGTCGCTCGGACGCCGCTCGCCGCTCGCCATCGCCCTGGTGGTGACCGTCGACCTGGTGGCGGCCGGGCAGGGGGTGAACGCCTACTCG
The DNA here is from genome assembly GCA_031412915.1 of Vicinamibacteria bacterium. GTDB lineage: Bacteria > Acidobacteriota > Vicinamibacteria > Fen-336 > JAGNNV01 > JAGNNV01. The sequence continues at coordinate 5,510 of JANODX010000201.1, forward strand.
GATGGCGAGATGATGCGGATGCGACCGGCGGTGGTGGACACGCTGCACGCGCTCGACGCGTATCGCGTTTTCGTCCTTCCCGGCTCGCGGCGGGAAGGGCGATCCTGGAAAGGGCCGGCGCACTGGAGCGACGAGGAGGCGTACGTCTTCGGACAGGGTCAGCTGCTGACTCCTCCCCAGGGAACCCGGTTCGGTCTGCGGGGGAGTTTCGATGGTGACTCCACGGGTCTCGCGTCTCGGTATTACGCGCTCTTCTCCAAGGCGGTGACCGAATCGAAAACCGTCGCTCTCCGCTGGCTTCAGCTCGGCGGGGTGACTCACGTTCTCCGGTTCGAAGGGAAGGACGAGTACGGCATGGAGGTGGTGGGCCGGGTTCGGACGTTCCATGAAGGAACCCTTCTTGTCCTCCGCGTGCCCGAACCCCGGCCGCCCGCGTATCTCGTCAGCCGAGTGCGACAAGCCGGCTCTCCGGAGGACGCGCTACGGACGTTCGTGGCCTCCGACTTCGATCCGGCTGAGGAGATTGTCCGGCTCGATGGCCAGGGTCCAGTAGTTTGGCCCGCGGCGCCCTTCGGGGGCGGGTCGGCGGTTCACATCGAGGAGATGAGAGACGGCAAGACTACGATCCGGGTGAGGCTCGACGCGCCGAGGACTCTGGTCGTGCTGGATTCGGTCTCCGAAGGCTGGTCTGCCTGCGTAGACGGGGAAAAGGCGGACATCCATCCAGCCAATCTGCTCTTCCAGTCGATGGACCTCGAGCCGGGCGAGCACCTGGTGGAGCTCCGGTATCAGACCCCGGGCCTGGCCCTCGGGTTTGCGATATCGGTGCTGGCATGGATTTGGCTGCTCCTACGCGCGGGCGTTCGAAACAAGCGGCGGAACCGGGAGGCCGACCTGGCCCCCGCCGCCGCATCAGCCGAAGGGGTTTAGTTTCCGGATCGAACGGGCCGATATCTGAGTCAGCGCTCCCTCTCAGTCGGGAATAGCGAGGAAGCCGCCGCTGGCCACATCGAGAACATAGACGCGACCCTCTTCGATAACGTAATACCAGCCGTGGAGGCAGAGGCTTCCCATCTCCACCCGTTCCCGTACCATCGGATAGCCCATCAAACGCTCGAGTTGCAGAACGAGGGATCGTTGCTCGGTGCGCCGAAGCACCCCCGGATCGAGAGGTCCGGGCAGGATTGCTTCGCGCGCCAAGCCAAGCCATTTCGTTATGTGCGGCGTGGCGATATTCGGCGGCGTGTACAAAGCCCGGATGGCCCCGCAGTCGCTATGGCCGCACACCACGATGTCCTTTACGCCCAGGTTGAGCACCGCGAACTCGATGCCGGCGGACGTGCCGTGAAAACCCTCATCGGGCTCGAAGGGCGGGATGAAGTTGCCCATGTTCCGTACGATGAAGAGGTCGCCTGGCGCGGAGTCGGTGAGCAGATCAGGCACGATTCTGGAGTCGGAGCAGCCGATGAAGAGCGTGCGCGGGCGCTGCCCCTCGGACACCAGCGTCTCAAAGTGCTCTTTGAAGCGAGGGAAATGTTCTTTGCGGAAACGTTTGAGCCCCTCGATCAACTTCTCAGGCACGCTCTCTCCTCCCCGGGTTGACCCGTCCCGAAGGACGGCCTTCGATCATGATACGGTCGATGATGCTCGGGCCGGAGTCAAGCTCACGACATTGGGACGGCCGGGCCATAAACTCTGGGGATACATGAGTCTGGAGTTTCCCCGAAATGGCGGCCAGGTCGCAAGGATCCTCGCGACCTTGACCGCCCTTTTTGTCGCCTGGTCCGCCTACGCGCTCGCCACCCCCTCGCTTCCGCCGCTGGCCGCAGACCGGGGGCGGATCGATACGGCGATCGCGTTGAACATCGTCATCTCCGGCATCGTGTTCCTGGGCGCGCACATCGTACTCATAGTTGTCCTGCTTCGAAGCCCCCGCGAGGCTCGCATTCCCCGCGACAACGTCCGGGTGGAAGTCCTCTGGACCGCGCTCACCGCGATCGTGCTGGTGGCGCTCCTTCTGAATTCAGAGATCGATGCCCGCGCCCTGGCTCAGGGCCGCGGTCAGGTTGATGGGGAGGCGCCGGCGGTCGTGGAGGTGGTGGCTCAGCAGTTTGTCTGGAACTTTCGTTTACCCGGCGATGACGGAATCTTCGGCCGAACCGACCCCCAACTCGTCGATCCGGCGGAATTGAATTTCATCGGCCTCGACAAGAAAGATCCGGCGGCGGAAGACGACATCGTCCTGCCGCAGGGCCTGCTCATTCTCCCCGCCGGCCGGGAGGTGCGCATTCGCCTTCGGTCCATGGATGTGATTCACAGCTTCTTCGTGGCCGCCTTTCGGGTGAAACGCGATGCCATGCCGGGTCTGGCCGGCGAGTTTTCGTTCACGCCCACCACCCCCGGTTCCTTCGAGCTGGCCTGCGCCGAGCATTGCGGCCTGGGTCACTACCGAATGCGCGGAGTCATCGAGGTCGTGCCCAAAACAGAGTGGGCGACCAAGGTGAGGGAGGCCACTCAGTGAGCGGTGTCCGCAACTCGCCCGGCGCCCTGGCGCGCTACGTTTTCTCCCTCGACCATAGGGTGATTGGCCTTCAGTACCTGATGACCGCGATGGGCCTGGCCCTCGTGGGTGGTCTCCTGGCCTTGCTGGTGCGGATCCAAATCGCGTGGCCGGATCACGATTTTGGTTTTGTCGCCCGAATGCTGCCCCAGGGTTTCGATGAAGGAATCATGAAGCCCGAGTTCTACGCCGCGCTTTTCACCATGCACGGGACCATCATGATCTTCTTCGTGCTCTCCGCGGCACTCATCGGCGGCTTCGGGAACTTTCTCATTCCCCTGCAGGTGGGCGCTCGCGACATGGCCTTCCCCAGACTCAACGCCCTTTCCTATTGGATCTACGCGCTGTCCTCGGTGGTGATTCTCTCCTCCTTCTTTGCTCCCTCCGGGGCGGCGGCGTCCGGTTGGACGGCGTACCCGCCGCTGTCCGTGCTCAAGGGAGCTATACCGGGCTCGAACCTGGGCCAGGATCTGTGGCTCGTGGCCATGGCGCTCTTCATTGTGAGCTTCACTCTAGGGGGCCTCAATTTCCTCGCCACCATCCTGGCCCTGCGAAGGCCCGACCTCTCCCTGATGGACCTGCCGCTCTTCACGTGGTCCATGCTCTTCGTCGCTACCCTGGGACTGCTCGCCTTCCCGTCCCTGACCGCCGCATCCTTGATGCTGCTTCTCGACCGTCACGCCGGCACCAGTTTCTTCATGCCTATGGGCCTTGTCCTCTCCGGAGAGGTAGTCCCGGGAGGGGGAGGGTCGCCTCTTCTCTGGCAGCACTTGTTCTGGTTTCTCGGACACCCCGAGGTTTACATCCTGATGCTGCCCTCGCTGGGCCTCACCTCGGACCTGTTCTCGGTCTTCACCGGCCGGAGGGTGTTCGGATATCGCTCGATGGTCTATGCCATGGCCTTCATCTCGGGCATGAGCTTCCTGGTCTGGGGCCACCACATGTTCGTCTCGGGCATGAGTCCGTTCCTCGGATCCGCCTTCGCGGTCACCACCACCCTCATCGCCGTGCCTTCGGGGGTCAAGGTCTTCAACTGGATGGCCACCCTGTGGAATAGGCCTCTGCGATTGAGCACGCCCATGCTGTGGGCCCTGGGCATCTTTTCGTTGTTCGTCACGGGCGGCCTCTCCGGGATCTGGCTCGGCCAGACCCAGATCGACATTCAGCTCCACGACACCGCGTTCGTGGTTGGACACTTCCACATCATCATGGCAGGGGCCGCGCTCTTCGGGGTGTTCGCGGGGGTGCACTACTGGTTCCCCCTCTTCTTTGGCCGTCTCATGGACGAGCGGCTCGGGCGCGCCCACTTTTTTCTGACTTTCGTTTTCTACTACGCCACGTTCTTCCCCATGCATCTTGCCGGTCTTCGCGGTCAGGTGCGCCGGGTCTACGACCCCTACCAGTACGAATACCTCAAACCGCTGGCCTCGATGAATGCCTTCATCACCTGGGCCGCGGTATTGCTCGCCGTCACCCAGCTTCTTTTCTTCTTCAATTTCTTCCGCAGCCTCCGGGCAGGAACTCGGGCCGGTTCCAATCCTTGGGGGGCAGGAACCCTCGAGTGGTCCGAGCCCGGGCCTGCCGAGGTGATTACGTGACCATCGCCCCCGACATTTCGGCTCGCCCGGCGCCCTCTTTGGAGAGAGCCGCGCGCGTGGCCGTGGTGGCAGCACTCGCCGCCACCACCATGCTCTTCGCCTCCTTGGCCAGCGCCTATCTCGTTCGCCGTTCCTTTCCGGACTGGACGGCACCCGCCCTCGTCCCCTGGCCTTTCGTCCTGCTCGCCTGCGGGGCATGGGCTTCGATAGGGATCGAGGCCGCTTGCCGTTCCGAGGGAAGGCCTCGTCACCGCAGCCTGGTCAACCTGGCGGCCGCGAGCCTCCTGTACCTGGGCGGCGCGATCACGGTGATCGTGTCCATCGCTTCGGGCGAAGGCCGGCTGGCCGCCCCCCATGAGGCGTTCGTGGTCCTCTTGCTGGGCGTCCATGTGGTTCATGCGATTCTGGGCGGGGGCTTCAGTTTTCTTGCCCTTCGCACCTCCGCTTCCGATCGTAGTCTCCCTCTCGTCCGTCTGGTGACCCACTCTCTGACCAGCCTTCTGTTCGCCATCTTCTTCCTGCTCTTTGTCCTCCGATGATTGTGAGCACACCTCCGCGCGTCTCGGCCTCCTTTCTCGAATGGCCGGCCTATCGACTCGCGGTCTGGGGGTTTCTGGTGAACGAGTCGTTTCTCTTCGGGTCCATCCTCGCCGCCGGAGTCTTCCTGAGGCTCGGCGGGACTGTTCCCTGGCCGAGACCGGGAGACGCGCTCGCCCTGGGCCCCGCCATCATCGCCACGGTGATCCTGATCGCATCCTCGGCCACCCTGAACGAATCCCTGGATGCCCTGCGGCGAGGCAACTCCTTGTTCTCTCGTCGCTGGCTCGTCGCGACTTTCCTTGCCGGCGCTACCTTTCTCGGGATTCAGGCGTACGAGTGGTGGGATGTGATCCAGGCCGCAACCGCGTTGTCTCCGCGGGAGGGCGTCCCCCTCTTGTCCAATCCCTGGGGTGCCGCCACTTTCCTGCAGGTCTTCTTCCTGGCTACCGGCTTTCACGGCCTCCACGTGGTAATAGGCCTCATGCTCATGGGGTGGCTTCTCGGTACTACCGCGAAGGCCGAGGAGACGCGTCTGGAGAGCGTCGCCTTGTACTGGCACTTCGTCGACTTCGTCTGGATCTTCATTCTCACCACCCTCTACCTCCTCTGACCTCCTCATGATCGATCCCTTAAGGCCTTACTGGCCCACCAATCGGAGCATCGCCGGCTTTCTGGCACGCAGCGCCTGTCTCCTCGCTGCCGGCGCCGCGGTGACCTTTGGTTCGTCGCGTTCCTTTGCTCTTGTCGTAGTCCTGGTCTCGGCCGTCACTCAGGCCACCCTGCTCTCTCTCGAGTGGATGGAGCTCAAGCGGACACAGCGCCCCGGCCTCATCGTCGCTTCCGTGGTCGGGTTCCTTTTTCTCGCCCTCGTTATGGCTCTCGTTGTGGAGAGCCGGTCCGTTCTCGTGCTCTCGGTGCGATGACGATGGCCCGGGGACTCATCTCTCGCCGTTTCCGTCTTTCTACCGGCTGGATGGGCCCCGCCCTCGCCATCCTCTGGCTCGAAGCTCGGAGTGCCATCGCGCAGTGCGCCCTGTGTCGCGATGCCGTGGCCGCGTCTTCCACCCAAACCCGCGAAGCCATGAACTACGCGATTGTGAGTCTGGCCTTCGCCCCCTACGCCGTCGGAGCTCTCGCGGTCTGGCTGCTGTCTCCCCCCCTCCGCGGGCACGTGCGCGCCCGGCTGAAGCGCCTGACGAAAGGGAAGGCGGCAGTCCAGTTGTGACCACGCCCTTGTGGCCCGCCCTCAACGCCGCGCTCAACCTCAGCTCCGCAGCTTGCCTGGTGATCGGGTACCTCAGCATCAGGAGAGGGCAGAAGGAGAAGCACAAGCGATTCATGCTCGCGGCTTTTTCGTGTTCGGTGATCTTCCTCCTCAGTTACCTTGCCTACCACTATCGCGTGGGCTCGGTGAAGTTCACCGGTGAAGGCTTGATCCGAAGAATGTACTTCGGCATTCTCATCTCCCATACTTTCCTGGCCGCGCTGACCGCACCCCTGGCCGGGGCCACGTTGAGCCGGGCTCTGCGGGGCCGCTACGACCTTCACCGAAAGATCGCCCGGCTCACCTTTCCGATCTGGATCTATGTTTCGGTCACGGGCGTGATCGTCTATTTCATGTTGTACCAGATGTGAAACGAAGTCTTCTCGCCTTGGCCCTTCTCGGGGGGCTCCCTGGCCTCGCCCGCGGGGACGAGGTGCAGGCCGCCCGCACGCGCGCGCTCGTCCTGCTCGACCGCTCGAATGTCCTCGCGACCGCGGTCGCGAAGGCGTTGAGGCCTCAGGACTCCCGGGGTGAGATGTTCGCCACTCTGCTCAGACTCGACCCCCGCGACGGCTCGAGCATCGGAGTGTACGACGCCGAGAGCCGGCGCCTGGCCTGGGTGGGCAGCCCTGTCGACCCCCTCCGCCTTCCCGAGGTCGACCCCTCGCTGCCCAGCCGTTTCGTGGCTGCCACCGCATCCCGGGCGGTCCTCGTGGTCACGGCGAAAGCCCCGTCCCCCTGGTTCGTCCTGGTCTCCACACCCCTTCTCGAAACTCGGCGTCGCGAGGGTGGCGTGACGGAGGTCTTGGATGTTCTCGACCCCTCAAGGGCCCTTGGTTTGGACTACTCCGATCGGTTTGAGACGACCGGCACTGACCACAGTCGGGAGAATCTCACGGTAGGCGGCGTCAACTTCGCACGGATTTCTCCGCATGCCGCCGAGTTGCACAGCAAGACGCCTTCGGTTTCGGTGTTCCCCTCGAGACCGCTTCTGTTTCTTTCCGTCTTCCTGAGCGTGTTTCTGGCCACCTACCGCTTCGGGCGCCAGGGTTTCAAGAACCCCCGAAGTTTCGCGCTCATGCTCGTTTGCCTCGCCTCCGCTTTGTCGGTCATTGCCCTCATGGCCGAGTTCAGCGCACGCCGGAATGAGCGTGACGGGCTGAGCCGGGAGGTCGAAGCGGTCCTGCGCGCCCATCTGAGCCCTTTGGAGGCGACCCTGCGGGCCACGGAGGGAGTCATTGACAAGGCCCGCCTGTTTGAGCTGTCGCCCGCGGGGCGGTTTGGCACCGAAGAACTGGCGTTCGATTTGTGGTCCGACTCCGCGCTGGCTCAGCCGTTCCTTCCCTCTTTTATCGAAGTGCTCGACCGATCGGGGTCGGTGGTGAGCCGGTATGGGCGAGACATCCCGAAAGGGCCTAAGCCGTCTTTCCCAGAGAGCGGCTCATGGGAGAGATCGGCGGCCCTCCTCAGCGTCGGGGACTTGTTCCAGGCGCGGGGGCTCGTCTCGCAGCGCCTTCTTCTGTCCTCCGGAGAGTTGCTGGGGGCCGTGAGAATCGGCGCCGTCTCGGACCTGCCGCTGGCTCTTCGGCTGCTCGCGGAGCAGGAGGGTGTCCGCCTGCTCGGGGTGCGGAACGCCCCGGGGTCGCCCGGCGCAATCTCCGCCTCCTCTGGCGGCCTGCGCCTTGAGGTGCCCTTCGAAAAACAAACCTATGTCTTCGAAGAGGCGGTTCCCGCCCCGGGCGCTCTCGGCCGGAATGTCGGTGTCCGCCTGTTAGGCGCCTTCGCGGGGCTTTGGGTCGCCGGCCTGGTTCTGGGGGCCTGGTCCGGAGATCGGGTTCGCTCGCGCGCGGCCGCTCGGGGCTTGCTTCGCCGACACTCCTTCCGACTGTTCGCCGCCTTTCTGGCTCTGGCGGCTCTATCGCTCTTCTTCTTCCAGACCCTGGTCCGCGACTTCGTCGCTCGCCGTCTCGTCTCGGACACGGAGACCGAGGCGCGACGGATCGCGGCCATCGCCCGCAAGTCCCTGGGGGATCTGTCGGCCTTCCAGGAGGCGGAGGTGCGGGGCCCCCTGGCTATCTCCGATGCCGCCATTTCCTGGGTGGCCGCCTTGGTCTCGAATGACCTGGAACTCTTCGATGAATCCGGAGATCTCGTGGCCACCAACGTTCGCGAAGACGTCGAAGCGGGGCTTCTCCCGCGATTGGCGGCCGCGGACGCCTACAGTAACTTGGTCCTCGACAACCAGGACATGATGTTCCATCGTCCCCCCGGCGGCCTCGTCCCGGCGGCGGTGTCCGTGCGGCTCGTTCTCCCCGCCGGTCGAACCGGCCTGGTGAGGGTGAACCTCCAGAATCGTGAAGCCCAGGTGGAGGCGGTTTTGACCGACCTCGACACCCGAATGCGGCTGGCCGCTCTGTCCCTGCTCGCGGTGGCGACGATGCTCGCTTGGTTTCTGGCCCGGCGCATCTCGGGGCCGGTTCTGGAAATGACCGAAGCCTCGCGCCGCATCGCCCACGGCGATCTGTCGGTGCGCGTGCCCGTGCGCACCGACGACGAGGTGGGCGAGCTGGCGCAGTCCTTCAATGCCATGGCCCACGATTTGGCCCGTCAACAGCAGGAGATCGAAAGGCGGGAACGGCTCGCAGCGTGGGCCGACATGGCCGCTCAGGTTGCCCACGAAGTCAAGAACCCGCTCACTCCGATTCAACTCTCGGCCGAGCATCTCCAGCGCGCCTATGAGGCCAGCGGAATTGTGTCGGACCCTTTTGCCACCGTGGTGTCGATCTGTACCCGGACCATTCTGGAGTCCGTGACCAAGCTCAGGGACATCGCCTCTGAGTTCGCGGCCTTCGTGCGCGAACCGGTCGAGGGGCGACAGCGTCTGAACCTCGCAGTGCTGGCCAAAAAAGTCGTTCAACCGTACCGGGATGTCCTGCCCGAGGGCCTTCGTCTCTCGACAAGTTTCGGCGAGGATTGTCTCGTTCTCGGAGAAGAGAAGCTGATCGAGAGGGCGATCCGCAATCTGATCGAAAACTCGATGCAGGCGGTCAATGGAGACGGGGAGATCCGCATCTCCTGCTTCGCCCGCTCGGGCTTTGCCGATTTGCTCATCGAGGACACGGGTCCGGGGTTCGACGAAGAAACCCGCGCGCGTCTTTTCGAGCCTTTCTTCTCGACCAAGACACAGGGTTCCGGTCTCGGCCTCGCCCTGGTCAAGAAGGTGGCTGAGGACCTCGGCGGCGCGGCCTCGCTCGATCGGGAGGGTGCCTTGACCCGCGCCCTCTTCCGGCTGCCCCTGGCCCCGGTCTGATGATCCACGCCGTGTTCAGCAAGACGGCCGGGTGAGCCGTCGGGCTTTGTCGATCACGGTGAGGAGTTCTGGAGTCAGATCGTAGGCGACCAGGGAATCGACCCCGACCCACCTGGCCTCGAGCGCATCGGAGGCGGCCGCGAGCGATCCCGCGATGGCGCGCGCCGCGTAGTCCATGATCAGGAAGTGATATCCGGGTGCCTCCGGACTGATGGCTTGAAAGAAATCCACGAAGGTCTCGATCTCAATGTCGAGGCCGGTCTCTTCCCTCACTTCGCGAACCGCCGCCTGCTCGAGGGTCTCGCCCCATTCGAGCGACCCTCCCGGGATCATCCAGCGACCGTAATGAGGGGCCTTTCCGCGCTTGATCAACACGATCTCGCCCTGCGCGTTGAATACAACCGCCCCGACGCCCACCTGGGGCCGCTGATTGACGGGACGGGCTTCGAGGGTCAGGAGGCGTTGACCGTCGGCTCGGGCGCTTGGATCGGACCTTCCGCTTGCGTGGCTCCTCCGCCGTCTCCCTTGCGCCTGACCAGCCCGATCACATAGGCCGCCGGCCCCGACGCGGTGTAGCCGCACGACCATGCGAGCAGGGCCCATGAGGGCTCCGTCGAAACCAAAGCGAGCAAGGCCGCGATCCCCACCATGGAAAAGTAGCTGCGCCGGCTTTTGAGGTCGAAGGTCTTGAACGACCAGTAGCGAAGAGTGCTGACCATGAGGAAGGCCGCGACCACCAGAAGTGTCATCGTGAAGGCGGCGCCCACCCGGTCGGTCAGGGGTTCCGGCCAGAAGTACACGATGGAGATCACGAATCCGGCGGCCGCCGGAGAAGGCAGCCCGACGAAGTAGCGCCCATCCACCACCTTGCGCTGGACGTTGAAGCGGGCCAGACGAATGGCTGCGCACATCACGAAGAAGAACGCGGCCAGGAACGACTTGTGGAGAGTAGCGAGCCCCCACTGGTAGGCGATGAGGGCGGGGGCCACCCCGAACGACACGATGTCCGAGAGGCTGTCGAGCTGCGCGCCGAACTCGGATGTCGTTCCGGTGAGGCGGGCAATCCTCCCGTCCAGCATGTCGAAAATAACGGCGGCCACGATGAACTGGGCGGCGCTCTCGAAGTCGAGTTGCAGAGCCCGGATGATGGCGGAGAACCCCAGGAACAGGTTTCCGATGGTGAAGAGGGTGGGCAGAATCGCGGCCCCCCGCCTCAGTCCAGGTTTCTGGAGCCGGCCGGTGATCCTCACGATTGCGGCCTTTCGGACGCCCGCTCCGGAAGACGGGCGATGACGGAGCTTCCGCCACTGACCCGATCGCCGATCTTGACCAGCAGGGTCGACCCTCTGGGAAGAAAGACATCCGTTCGAGAACCGAAACGGATGAGTCCCACCTGTTCGCCGCGGGCCACGACATCACCGGCTCTCTTTCTGAAGACGATGCGCCGGGCAATGAGTCCCGCGATCTGGGTGAAACCCACGCGCCCTTCGGAGCCCTCGATGAACACGCGATTCTGCTCGTTCCGGAGCGAGGCCTTGTCGTCGAAGGCGGGCAGGAACTCGCCTTTGTGGTAGGCGACCTCGCTGATCCGCCCTGCTATGGGGGCGCGGTTGATGTGCACGTCGAACACCGAGAGGAAGATGGAGATCTGGGTGGCGCCCTCCAAGGCGGCATGGCCCGTGGGGGTGGGACCGATGAGGACGACCTTGCCGTCCGCCGGCGAGACGACGAGATGGTCGCCCTGAGGGATCTCGCGAAACGGGTCGCGGAAGAATGCGGCGACGAATATCGCGAACACGAGTAACACCCCGAACGCCCGCCAGGAAAAGTACGCGCTCGCAGCGGCGATGAGCGTGGCGATGGCGATGAAGGGAAAGCCCTCAGGGGCGATCTTCAAGACGATGGACCCTTTACTCGGAGAGAAGACATCCGGTGGCGCTCGTCCTCATGCGAGAACTCTGGCAACGCGTGCGGCCCGTCCGGCGTGGTTGGAGTCTCCCCCGGGACGAGGTTCAATGCGCGGAACGAGCAATCTGTTCCATGCGGTCGCGGCCGGCGAGTTTGAGTTTCTTGAGCTTCGACTCCTCGAGCTGCTCAGCGTCGGTGAGGACGGCCTTTTCGGAGAGCACCTTGAGGCGACTCTCCAACTCGAAGTGCTCCTCGTGGAGCCTCCGATATTCCTCGTTGCTTGCAAGCAGCGACTCGCGGGTCACGGCGTTCTGTAACGTCATCGTGAGACCTCCCATGTCTTTCGAAGAAGAATGCGGACTCGCTCCTCGGGATCCTCGGAGGAGAGGGCTTCAGGATCTCGACCCTAGCACGCGTTTCTTGGGCCTTTCAACCCCGATCCCCGGCTCATCTCAAGCCGCATCAGGATCGCATCCTCCACCGGTCCTTGGTAGAACTCACGCCGGGTCTGCGTCTCCTCGAAACCGAACCCTCGATACAGGCGTCGGGCGGCCCGATTGCCCTCGCGAACCTCCAGAAACACCTTCTCAACGCCCCCTCGCGCGGCGCGGTCGAGCAACGACCGAAGGAGGTGGCGGCCCAGTCCTCGCCTCCTAAAGGCCCTGGCCACGGCCAGATCCACGATGTCCAGTTCGGGGGCCAGCGTCCGAGCGACCACGAAACCGACCACCCGCCCCGAGGACCTCAGAGTAAAGAGACTCGGTGGATCGCGCTCCAGCTCCTCGGCGAAGGCCCGGGCCGTCCACGGCCGCGGTGACTCCGAGGCTATGGAAACCAGGGCGCCCACATCCCCAGCGCTCGCCGGCCCGAAAATGGCTTCACGAGCCCCGGTTTCGGGGTCCAGGACTGTCACAATGGTCTCGCCTTCACGTCGAGCAGACCTCGGGAAAGCGGATCTCTGAGGTAGAAGGGCAGCAGGTTTCCCGACCGGCAGGTTGTCCTCTCGGTTGCCTGCGCCGAGGCGAGGACGGCCAGATGGGGCGCGAGGCCCTCAGGCAGGTCGAGGAAGGTGATTTCAGGGAAAGCCGCTTCGATTTGTGGCCGGTGCTTCATGGCGCCCCCACCGATGGCCGCGACCTTTCCGGTCAAGAGATCTTTCAACGCCGCCAAAACCGAGCGCGCGTCTCCGCACTCCCGTTTCGAGATCAACATCCCCTCGCTGTCGTGCACACTCCCGAAAACCTCTCCATGGAAGAGATCGGTGATGGCAAGGATCCGGCCGCCTCGCCCCCGGGCGCCCCAGGCCGCCACGTCGGTGGCGAGAGCGCCAAAACACGCCGCTCCGCCGGCCAGCCCGCGCACACAGGCGAGGGCTACGCGAAGGCCGGTGAACGAACCCGGCCCGACTACGGCGGCGAACAGATCGACGTCGCCGATCCGGAACGGCGCGCCTTCGAAGAGCTCCTCGATTGCGGGCAGAAGTCTTTGGGAATGTCCTCGGTCGGCCCCGAAAGCGCGGGTCTTGATGATGGTCTCTCCGCGGGCGAGCGCGACACTGCCGAGAGACGACGACGTATCCACCGCCAGAATCAGACGGTTTTGAGTCGCCACTTTGATGGAAGACACTGAAGAGACAGAGCTTATACTCGCGGGCTCAAATCGAGCGCGCCTCAAAGTGAAACCAAGACGCCCATGTCTGTGACGCCCACCCCCGCCATGCAGCAGTACCACCGCATGAAGGCGGAACACCCGGGCGCTCTGCTGTTCTTCCGAATGGGCGACTTCTACGAGCTCTTCTTCGAAGACGCCAGGCTCGCCGCACCCCTTCTCGACATCGCATTGACCTCGCGGGCCAAGGATCAGGGCGGTGAACCCATTCCGATGTGTGGCGTGCCTCATCGGGCGCTCGACGTCTACGTCCGGACCCTGGTCGAAAAAGGCCATCGCGTCGCCATCGGCGAGCAGCTCGAGGACCCGAAGAACGCCAAGGGAGTGGTCAAGCGCGGCGTGGTGCGGGTCATCACCCCCGGGACGTTCATAGACGACGAATCTCCTCTCCCGCAGGCCTCGCGGATCGTCGCGTGCGCCCCCGGCCGGTCCGCGCTCGGGGCCTCCGTGATCGATCCCGTGTCCGGCGAATTCTTCGTCTTTGAGCGCCGCGGCGAAGGACGGGTTCAGGCGTTCTTCGACGATCTGCTGGCCATCGCTCCCCGGGAGCTGCTGTGGCCAGAGGGGGTGGCCCGCCCTCCCGACTTCGACACCTCGCAGCTGGGGGCGTCGGTCTTTGAGCTGGACGCAGAGTTCGACTCCCGGCGGTCGCGAGAGGAGCTGCTTCGCCACTTTGGCGTGATCAACCTGGAAGCCATGGGGTGCGAACGCATGCCGGAGGCCGCCACCGCGGCGGGCGCCCTTCTTCTCTATCTCAAATCCACCCAGAAGCGGGAGTTGTCCCATGTCACGACCCTGACTCACCGGGACGACGGCGACGTGCTCATTCTCGACGAGTCCACGAGGCGCAATCTGGAGCTCGTGGAGAACCTGGTCGATGGTTCTCCGCGGGGAACCTTGCTGTCGGTTCTGGACCAGACCCACTCCCCTATGGGGGGGCGCCTTCTGCGCGACTGGATCTTGCGACCTCTCTCCAGGCGCGAGCCCATTCAGGACCGTCTCGATGCCGTGGAAGAACTGGCCTTCCGAACCCGGAACCGCAGCGACCTGGAAGACGCTCTGGCCAAGATCAGGGACCTCGATCGGCTGGTTGCGAAACTGACCTTCGGACGCGCGACCCCGCGAGACCTGGTGTCCCTGGCCGTGTCCCTGACCGGCGTGGCCGCGACCATGGCGGCGGGCGCCGAACTCAACGCGCCTTTGCTTCGCGCGCAGATCAAGGGACTCGATCCACACGAAAAACTGACCCGGCGCATCGTGAGCACGCTCGTGGATTCCCCGCCCGCCTCGGTCGGAGACTCGGAGCTCATTCGGCCCGGCGCTGATCCGCAGGTCGACGAACTGCGCAGCCTGCACCGGGGAGGAAAGGAGGCGATCGCCAGGATCGAATCGCACGAGCGGGAACGCACGGGCATCGCTTCCCTCAAGGTCCGCTACAACCGGGTCTTCGGCTACTACATCGAGATCACCAAGCCGAACCTCCACCTGGTGCCCGACGATTACATCCGCCGGCAGACTGTGATCTCAGGCGAACGCTTCGTGACCCCCGAACTGAAGGATTTCGAGGAAAAGGTCCTGAGGGCCGAAGAGCGCCTGCTCGCGCGGGAGAAAGAGATCTTCGACGCCCTGGTGGTGGAGGCTCTTCTGTGCGTCAAGGAGCTTCAGTCCACCTCACGCGCGATCGCCGTGATCGACGTTATCGCCTCCCTGGCCGAGGCGGCGCAGCGCCTCAACTACGTCAAGCCCAGACTCGCGGGCGAAGGTGAACTCGTGTATCGGGAAGGGCGCCATCCCGTCGTGGAGTCCGTCACGGAGAATCCGTTCGTGGCCAACGATCTCTCGTTCGCTTCCGCCCAGGACTCTCCCCGCCTTTTCATCGTCACCGGTCCGAACATGGGAGGGAAGTCCACGTTTCTTCGCCAGACCGGGTTGATGGTGGTCATGGCCCAGATGGGCAGTTTTGTCCCCGCCCTGGAGGCGAAACTGACGGTCTGCGACCGGCTCTTCACCAGGGTTGGCGCTTCCGACTACCTGCTGCGCGGACAATCCACGTTCATGGTGGAGATGCAGGAAACCGCCTACATTCTTCGCCACGCGACCGACCAAAGCCTCCTGTTGCTGGACGAGATCGGGCGCGGAACCGCGACCTTCGACGGCTTGTCGATCGCCTGGGCGGTGGCCGAACACCTGGCCGACCGCGGCGCGCATTGTCCTCGCACCCTTTTCGCTACTCACTATCACGAACTCGTTGACCTCGCGGTCGATCGCCCGACCGTCTCCAACCTCCATGTCACGGCCCGAGAATGGAAGGACGACATCCTCTTTCTCAGACGCGTTGAGCCGGGCGGGTCGGATCGATCCTTTGGCATTCAGGTGGCGAAGCTTTCCGGACTGCCTTCTCCGGTGGTGAAGCGCGCCCGAGAAATCCTGAAGAATCTCGAGCAGACCGAGTTCGACTCGGAAGGCCGTCCCAAGCTCGCTCGAACCGGGCTCACGGGCGCTCCGAAGGAACGTCAGTTATCTCTTTTCGCTCCCGTGTCGGATGCGGTGGCGGACGACATCCGCAAGACCGACGTCAATGCCCTCACTCCGATTGAAGCGCTCAATATGCTTGTGGAGTTGAAGAAGAAGCTCGAAGGCTGAGCGACCCCGAAGGCGTCAGTGGGCCGCCATTCGGAACGTGCCCTCATAGATCACCGGCCCACAGGCTCTCTGAAGATCGCCGGGCCGGGGACGATTGTGTTCCCGCACAGAGCCCGGTGGGTCGGGGGCGAAACCAAATGCGCCCAACTCCGAAACGAGCTCCGCCTCGGTCAGAAAGCACTGCGCTTGGCCGGAGAATTGCGTGAACACGAACGTCTCGCCCGAAACCGGCGCAACGTTTCCGGGCAGGGTGTTTCGCGAGAAAGTGAAGACGAAGAGCCCGGCCCCTCGTTTCGAAACGCGAGCGGCTTCGCGTACCGCTCGCCTGAACTCGGCGCCCGAGTGCGCGAGGTTCCAGATGCCGTGGGCGATGACCAGGTCGAAACTGCGATCGCGGAAGGGGAGAGCGTCCATGGGCGAAAGAGAAAGGCACAAGGAGGTCTTCGTGGGTTGAGAACGGAATCTCGCCGCGCACAGCATCGGCCACGAAAGGTCGATCCCGACCACGTTCAAACCCGAATCGGCGAGAGGCCCGGCGTTACGCCCGGCCCCGCAACCGATGTCGAGGACACGCCGGACCGGTCCATACCGGCGCTCCGCCTCGACGAAGCGCAGCAGCGCCTGGTTGGGAGGCGCTTGCGCGAAACCCGCCACGGTCTCGGGCGCGCTCCACGGGGCGTTGGCGAGGGGATCCAAGGTTCTCGACCGTAGCACGCAACCTCGGCGCGTCACATGATCATCGTCATCACAGCCCTGAGCGGATCCGCCGTACACTGAAGGCAAATCATGCCCCGCACCACTCATCCGGAGACCCACCGCACCGATCGCGTCGGATGGCTGCGCGCCGCGGTCCTGGGCGCGAACGACGGAATCGTGTCCACGGCCAGTCTTCTCGTCGGCGTGGCCGCGGCGAGCGTCGAGCCCCAGGATCTGCTCACCGTGGGCATGGCCGGGTTGGTTGCGGGCGCCATGTCTATGGCGGCAGGCGAGTACGTTTCGGTCAGCTCACAGGCCGACACGGAAGCCGCCGACCTGGCCCGCGAACGGCATGAGCTTCTGACCGAACCGGAGTCCGAGCATCTGGAGCTGGCAATGATCTACGTGGCGCGAGGGCTGACGCCGGAACTCGCCTCCCAGGTGGCCCAACAGCTCACCGCCCATGACGCTCTCGGCGCTCACGCTCGCGACGAGCTCGGCATTTCCGCCATCACTACCGCGCGTCCGGTGCAGGCGGCCTTCACCTCCGCCGTCACCTTCGCGGTGGGCGCGGCTCTGCCGCTCTCGTCCGCCCTGCTGGCCCCTTCTGGTCAGGCCGCCTCGGTGGTGGCGGCAACCTCGCTGGTCTTCCTCGCGGCACTTGGAGCGACCGCCGCGCGTGCGGGCGGTGCTCCGGTGGTGAAGGCGGCGCTCCGGGTGGTTTTCTGGGGGGCTCTAGCCATGCTCGTCACCGCCTTCGTGGGGAAGGTCTTCGGAGCCGTGGTCTGAAGGCGCCGAAGGACCTGAGGTTCTCAAGCCTCTTCAAGCCAAGGATCGAGTCACCGCCACGGAGTTGACGTTCCGCTACGGCTATCCAGACGACGCGCGGCGCCATCACCTGTTGGTGATTCGAAAACCCGACAAGCCGCAGGCCCCGCAATGAATCGAGACGGCGGCGGGCCAGTCGGTTCGTCTGGGTTTGGGCCCCCCAGGCTCAGGCTGTTTGCATACGCTCGATCGACTCGAACAAGGCGCGGAAGTTGCCCGCTCCGAAGCCCTCGTCTCCCTTGCGCTGGATGATCTCGAAGAAGAAAGGCCCGGCGGACGGCTCCTGGTACAGGCCCGCCGCCTCGCGCAGGAAGATCTGAAGCAAATACGAATTGGGCCCGTCGCCGTCGACCAGAATTTCCAGCTCACGCAACACGTCCAGACTCTCGTCAATGGATCCTATCGACAACTGCTTCAATCGATTCGGGAGCATGTCGTAGTAGGTCCCCGGGGTGGGCATGAACTCGACGTTGCGTGCCCGCAGGCCACGAACGCAGCCGAGGATGTCCTTGACGGAGATGGCCAGATGCTGGACCCCGTCGCCCCGTAACTCCTCAGTGAAGATGTTGATCTGAGAGGCCTTGAAGAATGGGCGCCAGGGCTCGTTGTTCGCGAACTTCACTCGAGAGGGCTTGTCCCACATCACCACCGAACGCAGACCGGAACCATGACTCTTGTCTTCCTGGCCGACATCCGTGGTGTGGAACTCGACGCCCCAGAATCTTTCGAAGCCCATTACATGTTCCATCCAGAGAAGGGCCGGTTTCATGGTCTGAAAGTTCGAGGTGGTGTGGTCGAAGCCTTGAAATCCAAATCTGTTGGTCCCGCCCCGGGGCGACGCATGAGCCTCGAACCCGGGGAACAACGCCTGATATCCCTTCCGCTCGATGAAGCGAAACGTGGTGTCGCCAAAAGGAGTAGTGATGGAAAACCAGGCCAGAGTTCCGCCCTTGCTGTCGCTTGTCCGCTCCACATCCTGAATGGGCGTTCCGCCCCGTTCCTCGAGCAGACGGAACGTGGTCTCGATGCTCTCGACTTCGAAGTTCAGGGTCCCGACACCGTCTGGGTGCTTCTTCAGGAACCGGGCGGCCCGCCCCCCTTCGCCTTCGGGAGCGATGCAGACGACCACGCAGTCATCCGCCATGAACGCGACCGATCGTTGCCGGCCTCGCTTGGTGAGATCAGCCGAACTCACGCCGATCTCTGCGAAATCCATCATATCCACATAGAAGCGGCGCGAGCGCTCCAGGTCGTGAACGTAGTAGTTGACCGATTCGAGGCGTTTGATGCCCAGAGATTCGAGCTTGCTCATCCCAGGATGTTAATTGCTGTCGGGCCCCGCACGGCGGCGGGCGCCGTTTCTGCCTTTCAGGCGTGGTTAGGTAATCGCGAGTCGAGAAAAGTCTTCACGCCCGCGCTTGCGAGAAGAAGGACGAGGGCTGCCTGCACCGCGAGGCTCGAAAGATCCGGATGGATCCCGAGCATCGGAAGGCTCGGAAAACTGACGGGCCGGGGCCTCACGTAACCCGCTGCGACGAAGGCGGAAATGCTGCTGCCCGCAAAAGTGATCGCGAGGAGACTCAGAAACAGTCCTGACACGCCGAAGAACACGGGCATGGGGAGACGTCGGAACGTGTTCTGCACCGCCAGAGCGATCAGCACGACGCCCGCCAGCCCGCACATCGCCCCGGCAAACACCGACCCCGTCTGGCCGACCGCCTCAATGAGAAGCGCCTCGGTGAAGAGGATGGTCTCGGCGCATTCCCGATAGACGGCCAGGAACGCGATACCTCCGAGCGACCACGCCGGACCCGAATGGAGACCTTTCCCCATCTGGTCCTTGAGGAACGCCATCCACTTTCGGGATTCGGCCTTCGCGATCATCCAGAAGCTCACGCTGAAGAGAACCGCGGCCGCCAAGAGGCCAATCGTGGCCTCGATAAGCTCGCGCTGCGATGGAGCGATCGCGACGAGCCTCGAGAGAAGCAGCCAGCTGACTCCTCCGGCCAAGAGCGCAGCCAGCCAGCCAAGGTGGATGGCCCGGCTTCCATCGGCACGGCCCAGCTTCTTGACTCCGCCGAGCAGGGCGCCCACGAGCAGGGCCGCCTCGATGCCTTCACGGAAGAAGACGATGAAGGCGGCGACGAAGGGGAGAGTGGCGCCGCTCGATGAGGCTGATCGCGAGATCAGTTCATCCAGGAGCATCGCCTGCCTCTCGATTCGGGCCGGGTTGCCTCCCCGGAGAGCCGCCCGCAGGTCACGGAACGCGATCTCGACGGATTGAGTTCGGTTCGGATCCCGGGCGCTGATCTGAGCTTCGAGCGGCTCAAAACCTTGCAGATAGGCGTCGAGAACCACTCTATCGGCCTCCTCCGTTCTCCCAAGCGAGCCCAAAGAGGCGGCCTTTCGCACCAGGGAACGCGTCTGATCGATTCCGAGGCCGAGGGGAACCTCTGCAAAGGCCGCGTCCCGCCGCGCGAAAGCCAGGCCCTCCTCGGGTGCGGGATGCCCTTCGGCTCGAAGGGAGGACAACACCTCGGCGTCCGACCTGAGCGAGAGGTCGGCCAGTGTCATGGAGACGGGACCCCGGGCCGGTTCGCCTTCATGGCCGACACGTAGGACGTAGAAGGCCAGGTCCCAGCGTTCGGTGGGGGAGAGGCTCTCAAACGCGGGCATGGCCGTGCCGGGAACACCAAGAGAGAGGACGTTGTACACGCGGAATGGAGACAAGGTCGCTCGACGTTCCTGGTTCTTGAAGCTGGTGGGCTTGGGCTGAAGTTGGGCTGAAAGCTCGGTCTCACCTCGCCCATCGAGACCGTGACAAGGGAGGCACGACTGGGTGTAGAGCGATTCCGCAGTCTGGAGATTCGGGTGCTTTCGCGGCGTCGTCTGCAGTCCAACCCGCGAGATGACCTCTTCCCGCGCGGCGCGACCGAGGGCGGCCACGACGCTGGCGTCCGCTTTCTCTCGGACCGCAGCGCGGAAGGCCTCGACTCTTGCCGCGATGGCACCTCGGTCTTCACTGTTTTCGGTCACCCTTGGAGCCAGGCCAGCCGCGGTCTCGACCAGACCCAACTGCTCTTCGTACTCGAAGGCGGAGACGATGACTCCGTTCGAAACCGCCCCGGGGTAGTCCGCGGCCACGTAGTCGATCAGCGACACCAGTCTTTGCCCGTCGTCGCTCTCCCGAGCCGCAATCGAGCCGCCCCGGCCGTCCAGGTCTGCCGTCTCCGGACGAGGTCCGCACGCCGTCGTCGTGAGGATGAAGCTCAATACGAAACTGAATTTCGTTTTCACTTTACTCCAAGACGATAGCACGGTCGACCGGCCAGCATATGATTCGACTCGCGTTGACGAAGACGAGTTCACGCAAGTCAGGGAGGTTCGAAATCTCATGAAAGCCATAGGCTGTTTTGTCGCCCTCCTCCTGGTCGCGGGCGTTTTCGGCCTGGCCCTGATGGGGAGTTACAACACCCTGGTCGGTCTATCGCAAGGAGTCGAAGCTCAGTGGGCCCAGGTTGAGAACGCCTACCAAAGGCGCGCCGACCTGATTCCGAATCTGGTGGCCACGGTTTCAGGCGCTGCCAACTTTGAGAAATCCACTCTCGAGGCGGTGACCCAGGCGAGGGCGAGCGTTGGTCAAGTCCGGGTCAATCCCGGCGACCCCGCCTCGCTGGCCGAGTTTGAAAAGGCGCAAGGCGGCCTTTCGTCGGCCCTGTCCCGCCTTCTCGTGGTCTCCGAGCAATACCCTGATTTGAAGGCGAGTGCCAGCTTCCGTGATCTTCAGGTTCAGCTCGAAGGCACGGAGAACCGCATCTCCGTGGAGCGCGGTCGCTTCAACGAGAGCGCGCAGTCGTACAACACGGCGATTCTTAGAATGCCGGCCCGCCTTTATGCCGGCTTTTTCGGGATGAAGGAGAAGCCCTATTTCAAATCGGTCTCCGGAAGCGAAAAGGCTCCGAGCGTCAACTTCGATTTTGGGGCCACGCCCGCCGCTTCGCCCTCGAAGTAGTCGTCCTTGAACGCTCTGGCCACACCCGGCCCTCGCGTCTGGCGTTGGTTGCCGGCCGCGATCCTCGTGGGCCTGCTTCCCCTGGGGGCTCTGGCCCAGCCCAAGGCGCCCAAACCTCCGACAAACTTCTTCACCGACGAAGCCGGTGTGGTTTCGACCGATGTGGCGGCCCGGATCGAGCAGCGTCTCCGGGATCTCCAGAAGACGTCATCGAACCAGGTTCTGGTCGTCGTCGCGGATCGGGTGCCCGAGGGTTACACGTCCCTCGAGGAATACACCAACCGGACCGCGCAGGCGTGGAGGGTCGGCGACAAGAGTCGTGACAACGGCGCCGTTCTCTTCGTCTTCGTCGCCGATCGGAGAATCCGCATCGAGGTCGGATACGGACTCGAGGGTGCTTTGCCCGATGCCCTTTCCTCGCGCATCATCAACGACGAGATCACGCCCAGGTTCAGAGCGGGTCAGTACGGGGAAGGGATTCTCTTCGGGGTCGACGCCATCATTCGGGCGACCAAGGGCGAGTATCGGCCGATCTCCCCTGGGGCCTCTCCTTCGGGTGAAACCCTGCTCATCGTCCTCGTTGTTCTCTTCTTTCTTCTGGTCGGCGTCGTGCTTCCGCTGTGGCGTGAGTTGAGGGAGATCCGCCGCTACCGCACGTACTCGGGTCGCGGTTCTTCAGGCGGGCGCGTGGACCGCGGCTGGGCTTCGGGCGGAAGCGGTTGGTCTTCCGGGGGAGGAGGCTGGTCGGGCGGCGGGGGCGGCGGTTTTTCAGGCGGCGGGGGTTCGTTCGGCGGCGGCGGGGCCTCCGGGAGCTGGTGAGGGTTATGAGTCGCTCATTTTTCTCAAAGATTGATGAGCCCAGAATCGTTGAGTCGATTCGGGCGGCGGAGGGCCGATCACGCGGCGAAATTCGGATTCACGTAACCGAGGCCTTGGTGAGCGATCCGGTGCCGGAGGCGGTGGTCGCTTTCGAACGCCTGGGCATGACCGCCACCGCGGAGAGGAACGGCATTCTGATCTTCCTTGCGCCCCAGGGTCAGAAGTTCGCGGTCCTCGGCGATTCCGGGATTACCTCCATCGTGGGCATGGGTCCTCTCGATGAGATCGCCTCCGCGATCTCGGTGGCCTTTCGTGAGGCGCGGTTCACGGACGGCCTGGTGGCCGCCATCGAGAAAGCGGGTGACCTCCTGGCCGTCCATTTCCCCCCACGACACGGCGCCGAAGAACAGGACGAACTACCCAACACCATCAGTCGCGGTTGAGTTCCTCGACGATCGATTTGGCGGCATCCTTTGGCGACGCCGCCTCGGTGATCGGCCGGCCGACCACGATGTAATCGCATCCCAGACGCCGCGCTTCGCGGGGAGTGGTCACCCGGGCCTGATCGCCCCGGGCGGCGCCCCTGGGCCTGATCCCCGGCGTCACAATCAACAGGCCGTCGCCCGCGGTTTCCCGCACGAGGGCGATCTCATGCGGAGAACACACGACACCGTCGAGGCCCGACTCCCGGGCCAGGACTGCGAGTCGCCTGACCGTTTCGGGCACCGAGCCGCGAGCCCCCGTTTCCTTCAGCGTTTCGTCGGTGTGAGAGGTCAGCACGGTCACGCCCAACAGGAGCGTACCTTCGGCGGGAAGGGCGGAAGCCGCGGCCTCGAGCATGGCGCGCCCCCCGGAAACATGGAGGGTGACGAAGAAGGCTCCCAGGTGCGCTGCCGCCCCGACCGCCTTGGCCACCGTGTTGGGAATGTCGTGGAACTTAAGATCGAGAAAGACGCGACCCCCGCCGCGGGCAATCAATCGAACGACCTCCGGACCTTCCGCGGTGAAGAGTTCCTGTCCGACTTTGAACATCCCCACGTGCGGCCCGAGTTCGGCGACCAGCCTTTCCGCACGCTCCTTCGAGTCGACATCCAGGGCGACGATAAGACGGTCCTTCGGGTTCATGTTCCGCTTCCTTTGGTTCTTTCCCGCCTCACGGGTGCCGATGATAGCGACCTCAGGTTCGAAGCAGGCGGCTCGCCTCGGCCTGAGCTCAAGGGTTTACAGTCTCCCCAGAATCGCCGTGGCCTTCGCGATCATGCGCTTCAGGCCGGGATCGAGGTCCATGGCCAGAGCCTCATCGACTCCGAACCAACGCAAGGTCGGGCCCGACGCCGCTTCCGCCCGCCCTCCTGAGGCTTCGGCTCTCAGGGGTTCCGATGGATCGGCCACGAAGAGATATCGAAGGTCGAGATGTTCGTGCTCGAGTTCGAGTTTGCGCGCGGGGATTCGGTGGATGTCGACATCGAGGGGCCGCGGGGCGGTGGGATGGAGTCTCGGTTCAAGTCCGGTTTCCTCCGCCACTTCCCGACTGGCCACGCTCTCGCCCGTGCTCTCCCCCGGTTCTCCGTGGCCTCCGGGCTGAAGCCAGAGATGGAGCTTGGAGTGATGGAGAAGCAGAACCGCGGAGCCGTCTTCCGCCATGACCAGCCCGGAGCCGGTGAAATGCCCTTCCTTTATGCTGCGATCGAAGGGATCGGCATGCCTCCGGGCGAACTCCAGCATACGTATGCGATCGTGTTCTTCGCGCGGTTCCGAAGCCCGGTGGGCGGACAACTGGGCGGCAACCGTCATCACTTTCATTGTAGGCGCTTCGAAAACCGCTGTCTTGGTGGCAGACTGAAGAAAATGTCGACCGAGGAATCACTCTTTTACGGCGTCAGCTTCTCTCGCACCGCCAAGTCGATTCGACATTTCTCGCGACAGGAACTGGACCGCGAGCTCCTGGATGAAGGCGTCTTTTCGTGGATCGACGTGCAGGGCGGTGACATCGGCGATCTCAACGACCTCCTGTTGAAGCTGGAGTTGAATCTCCGCCTCGTTTCTCATTTCGACGATCCCGAGATTCTCCCGCGCATCGTGGAGCGAGCCGAGTCGCTCGCTTTCTATCTCTACGAGGTGGAAGACCCTGAGCGGCACCTCGACACCAATCGAGGCATAAGCGAAATCGAACTGGATCGAATGATTCTGGTGCTCTCAACCGAATACGTGATCACCTATCACCGGCGGCAGATGGAGGTGGTGGACTCGGTGAAAGCGAGTTGCGAGGACGCGTTCCGGCTGGCCGGGAAGAGTCCGGCCTTCATCGCCTTCCTCTTCATCGAACGGTGTCTGTACGACTGCGCGCACTTGAACCTCGCCAACGACAATGCCCTGGACATCCTGGATTCCCGGCTGGTTCTGGGCGACTCGGAGTCGGCCCAGAAAGGCCTTCGGGAGGTTGCCGGGAATATCCTGACGCTCAAGAAACTCGCGGCCTCGCTGCATATCGTGCTCATGCTCCTCGGAACGAAACGCAGCCGTTTCATCAGCGAAGAAGCCAAGGTGGCCTTTCAGGAAGTCCTGGCGAACGCGCTCGCGGTGCGCGGCGCCGTGGATTCGTCGCGCGACCTGCTGGACGGCGTGCTCGCGAGCATTCAAGCCGGGTCCGCCAACAAGACCAACGAAGTCATGCGCGTCCTCACCGTCATGTCGGGGATTCTGCTGCCTCTGTCGCTGATCGCCGGGATCTATGGAATGAACTTCGAGAACATGCCCGAACTCCGCCACCCGCTTGGATACACGGGCGTCCTTGCGTTCATGGCGGTGTTTGGCCTGGCTCTCTACGTGGGGTTTCGGCGCGCCGGTTTCATCGGCCGCCCGAAGCACGGTGTTTCGGAAGGAAAAAGAGGATCCCGCCAATGAACGCACACGCACGACTCGTCATGCTCGTCCCCTCGATCATCCTGGCCGCCTCGGCAGCGCCTGCCTTCGCGCAGAGCGCAAAGCCGGTCGTAATCGTGAAAGCCTTTCGCCTGATCGACGGGCAAGGAGGAGCGCCCCTTTCGCCGGCCATGATCCGGATTGAAGGGGAACGAGTGGCGGCGGTGGCGACGATCTTGCCCGTGCCCCCCGGTGCTCGTGTGATCGATCTGGGCCAGGCCACCCTGCTCCCGGGTCTGATCGATCTTCACACCCATATGACCGACAAGTTCGGGATTCACTGGGAGGAGGCGCTGGTCAAGACCACACCCGCGGAAGCGGCACTTTGGGGGGCCCGGAACGCGCGCGTGACCCTCGAGGCCGGCTTCACCACGTGTCGCGAGATGGGCCCGACCTGGCCCTATACGGACGTGGCCCTCCGGAACGCCATCGACGACGGCGCCGTTCCCGGGCCCCGTCTCCTTGTTTCCGGGAACTACGTCACGTCCACCGGCGGTGCTGGGGACGCTCGACAGTTTTCAATTTTCGTCGACGTTCCCGTGGTCCGCAACCTGGCTGACGGACCGGAGGAGATCGTGAAGGCGGTCCGGACCAACTTCAAGAACGGCGCAGATTTCATCAAGATCCTGGCCACCGGAGCGGTGCTCTCGAAGGGAATCGAGCCCGGGGCCCAGCAGTACTCCGACGAAGAGATTGGAGCCGCGGTCACCGAGGCCTCGAGGTGGGGACGACAGGTGGCGGCCCATGCCCACGGCACCGGTGGAATCAAGGCTGCGATTCGGGCCGGCGTGCGCACCATCGATCATGGCACCATGATGGATGACGAAGCGATCGGCCTTCTTAAGACCTCGCCAAGACGCACGTATTTCGTTCCGACCCTCCTGACCAGCGAGTACATCCAGAACTCGCCCAGTACGCCGGAATCCGAGAAAGAACGGGACCGGGCAATCCGGGAGAGCGAAATCAGGAGTTTCAAGATGGCGCTTGGGGCCGGGCTGCCCATTGGAGTCGCGACCGACTCCGGCGTGATTCCACACGGCAAGAACGCGAGCGAACTGCGAATTCGGGTTCAGCTCGGCGAGTCTCCCATGAGCGCCATTGTGTCGGCGACAAGACTGAACGCCGAAATCATTGGCTGGACCGATCGGGTCGGCACGGTGGAGGCGGCCAAGTTCGCGGACCTGGTCGCAGTGAGGGGGGATCCCCTGAAGGACATCACCGAACTCGAGAGAGTCGGCTTCGTTATGAAGGGCGGGTCGGTGGTCAAAGACGAACTGTCGGCCCGGCGGTAGCGCTCAGGCGACCACGTACGCCTGGGGCGGCCGTCTCGGACGGAAGGCGCGGTAGACAAGCCACGAGAAGAAGCCCAGGATAGTGAAGGGCAGCGCGACCAGGGCAAGGGGGATCATGAGGATCGCCAAGAGGAAGATCCCCTTGAAGAAGCCCCGGGTCAGACCGCCGATGAACGCTCCCAGAATCTTAAAGGGAATCACGATCAGGGTCAGAAGCAGGGCAAAGACCACCTTCAGCAGCACGAGTGGTATCAGAATCAGCGAGCAGAGAGCGCCAATAAGCATCAAACCCAGAATCAGCAGAGTGGTCATGGATTTCCCCTATCTAGTGGAGATAACGAACGCCCGGCTCGTCAGGTTCCCTTCCCATCCAACCGAAGCCGATCGGACCGGATGGGTCTTATGATTCGCAGCGATATGGGAACCCCCGCCGACATCATCGAAGACCTGCGCGAACTCGTTGAGCGCGAGTCGCCCTCGGACGAGCCTGACCGCGTAAGCGCCCTGGCCGCCTGGATCTGCGAGCGCTTGAATCGCGGGGGAGCTCCGGTAGCGCGCCTCGTCCCCTGCCCTCCTCGCGGGGACGCCGTGGTCGTGACCCTCGGCTCCGGCGGCGAAGAGGGGCGATCGACGCTGCTCCTGGGCCACATCGATACGGTCTGGCCGGTTGGGACCCTGCGCGAGCTCCCGTTCGAAGCGGATGGTCAGGTGGTGCGCGGTCCGGGCGTTTTCGACATGAAGGCGGGGGTGGCGGTCGCGATTCACGTGTTGGAGCGCCTTCGGCGGCGGCCCGCACCGCCCCGGGTGACGCTCCTGCTGGTCCCGGACGAAGAGGTGGGCAGTGCCGCCTCGAGCGACCTGCTTCTCGATCTGGCGAAGAAGCACGATCGTGTTCTGGTGCTGGAACCCTCGGCGGGCGGGGGTGCCGCCAAGGTGGCCCGGAAGGGAACCGGTCTTTTCCGGCTGCGCTTCACCGGCGTCGCCTCCCATGCGGGACTGGATCCGGAGAAAGGCGCTTCCGCCCTGACCGCCCTGGCCGAGTTCGTCCTCGACGTGCCGAAATTTTCGAGCCCGCAGGCCGGGACCACGGTCACGGCGACCGTGGCCTCCGCCGGAACGAAGACGAACGTGGTTCCCGGACAGGCCGAGGTGGTGCTGGATTGCCGGGTCTGGGCGGCGACCGAGCCGGAGCGGGTCGAGCGTGAATTGCGCGCTTGGAGACCGCGGGATCCGCGGGTCAGCGTCGACGTTCAGGGCGGGTTCGACCGGCCGCCGCTGGTCGAGACCGCCGCGTCGCGGGCGCTGTTCGCGAGTGCCCAGCAAACGGCTCGCGACCTGGGCTTCGAACTCCGCGGAGAACGCGTGGGCGGCGCCTCCGATGGGAACCTGACTGCCGCCGCCGGAGTTCCTACCCTCGACGGCCTCGGTCCGATGGGGGATGGGGCCCACGCCCGACATGAACACGTGGTCGTGGCCGATCTCCCTCGGCGGGTGGATCTGATCGAACGGTTGGTTCTCATGTAGCCAGGGGGGTCCAGACACGGACCCGGCCCCCCCTGGAACCCCCCGGGGCTTCCGCCCGGCGACTTCTTGGTCGATGCTCGAATCGCCCGAGTGAATCGGGCGATTCGAATAAGGTGTCACCGGGCTCCAGCCCACTCTGTTCAACGGGGTCCAGACACGGACCCGGCCCCCCCTGGAACCCCCCGGGGCTTCCGCCCGGCGACTTCTTGGTCGATGCTCGAATCGCCCGAGTGAATCGGGCGATTCGAATGAGGTGTCACCGGGCTCCAGCTCCGGCCCCGCCTGGCTGGAATGGCTGGGGCTTCCGCAGGCTAGGTCGCGGCCAGAAAGCGTTGGCGAGACCGGGCGCTCAGGGGCTTTTTCTCCATCGTCTTCAGATCGACGACCACCACCACGTTGCGGGCCCGAAACAGGAGGGTGCGTCCCCGCTTTGCCTCGAAGGCGAGTCCCACCGATGTGCGTCCCACGTGAACCACTCGAACTCCGATGTCGATGGTGTCCCCATGACGAATGGGCCTGATGAAGTCCACTTCGAAATGAACCGATGGAAACCCTACCCCACCCCCGATCACCTTCGAGTAGGACGGACCGATGCGCGCGTTGAAGAAAGCTTCGAACGCGCAGTGACAGAAATCGACGAGCCTCGGGTAGTACGCGGTGCCCGCGGCGTCGACGTCGTGAAACATGATGGGGATCCGCAGAACGAAAGACGGGCTGGATTTGGCTCTCGGACGGACGGCTTTCAGGTTCTGTTGCATGAGCGTGAACCTATTCTGACAACAAAGGCACGCGGCGAGAGCCCGGGTCAGTGTCAGAATGCGCGAACCGTGCCCGTTTCCCTCCTTGAACGACTGGGACTCTCGCGCCCCGAACTCCGGGGCTGGGTGGCGTACGACTGGGCGAATTCGGTGTTCATGACTTCCGTAATGCAGGTATTCCAGGTGTACTTCGCCAGTGTCGCGGCGGCCGGTCTCTCGAAGGCGGAGTCCAGCGCGAGGTTCTACACGGCCACCTCCGTCGCCACCCTGGTGGTGGCTCTTCTCGGTCCGTTGGTCGGAGCCATGGCCGATTTTTCCGGCACGCGCAAGCGGATTATGGCGATCTTCATAGCGCTGGGCGCGGCCGCCACCTTCGCCATCGCCTTCGTGGGACCGGGAGAGTGGAGGTCGGGTCTCTTCTGGTACGGTCTGGCCAACATCGCCATTGCGGTTTCCTTCATCCTGTACGACTCCCTCCTGCCTCACGTCGCCCGACCCGATGAGATCGACCTCGTGTCCTCTGCGGGCTATGCCTTTGGATATCTCTCCGGCGGCCTGGTTCTGGCTCTGAATCTGGTTTGGATCTCGAATCCCCAGGCCTGGGGTTTCAAAGATGCCGGCGCCGCCACCCGCGGCTCCTTCGCCTTCGCAGCGCTGTGGTGGGTTGTCTTCTCGATCCCGATCTTTTGGAACGTCTCTGAACCTCCCCCGAGCGGTCCCGGCGGCCGCGCTCGTCGATCGATTGGCGTGGCCCTGCGGGGCACCGTCAATTCGATGCGCGCCACGTTCCACGATCTCCGGCGCTATCGCGAAGCCTTCCTGATGATGGTCGCGTTCCTGATCTACAGCGACGGCGTCAACACGGTCATTCGAGTGGGAGCGACTTACGGCACCGAGATCGGCATACCACAGGACCGCCTGCTGTTGGCCATTCTCGCCGTGCAGTTCATCGGTCTGCCCTGTGCGTATTTCTATTCTCATCTGGCGGCCAGGATCGGGACCCGCAACGCCATCTACCTCGCCCTCCTCGCCTACCTCGGCATCTGTGTCCTGGGGTATGTGATGACGCAGACCTGGCAGTTCTTCCTCCTGGCTTTCCTGATTGGTACGTCGCAGGGAGGCGCCCAGGCCCTATCCAGATCGCTCTTCGCCAGCCTTATTCCGAAGGAAAAGTCATCGGAGTTCTTCGGCTTCTACGGCGTTGGCGATCGATTTGCCGGAATCATGGGGCCGGCGCTCTTTCTTTTCATGGTCACCGTGACCGGATCGAGTCGAGGCGGACTGTTGGGCCTGGCCGTCTTCTTCATCGTGGGCGCGTTCCTGCTCTCCCGGGTGGACATCGAGCGTGGTCGAGCCGTAGCCGCGTCGTCGCGGGTCGGCGTCTGACCCGGGCGACCACGTTCCGCCTGTCTTCCTAAGGCACGCAGATTTCGCCCGCCGCCGGTCCAATGCGGAGGTCGGTGAGGAGTCCGACGGCGTCGACGGTCAGGCGCACGTCCAAACGGCCGCGATCGCAGTTGAGCCGCAGCGTTCCGCTCTCGAAACCGCCGCTCACCAGATCGCCCTGCGTGCAGGCGCCGTAGGCCTGCGCCGCCTCGAGCTGGGCGGCCACATCCGCCGGCGCGCTGAGAGAAAGTAACGACTCGTTCACGTGCTCGCCTTGATTGATGGACCGCAGGAGAGCGCTTGCGACGGTGGAGAAGCCGGGGCTGGGCGGGAGCACCGACGCAACTTCCAGATCCTGGACCGCGGGCGGAAGGGTTGGGGCCAGAGTGACGCTGATCCTGACCTGACCCCGCTCGCAGTCGAGCGTCCATTTTCCACGCAGGGCGTTTTCGGCCTCGATCCCCGACCCAGCACGACATGCTCCGTGTTTCTCCCGCAGCGTCTCGAACTCTCTCCGGCGTCTTTCGAGGGATCGGTCGATCAGGAGGTTCATCGCGCCGACCTGCTGGAGCGAAGCGTCGCTCCACTGGTTGACCAAACCGTCCATGACCGCCTTGGTTTTCACGAGCTCGGCGCTCGGCTGGGGAAGTCGCGGATTCAGACCCCCGGTTCGGGCCAGCGCTTCGAGCGCATCGGTCACCGCCGGTCCCGGCTCCGCGTACGTAGCATTGGCCAGAGCCACAATGCCGACGCCGTACTCCGGAAGCCAGCGCATCTGCGAACCGTAGCCGGGCAGGCCACCGGAGTGGGAAACCACGTGTGCGAAGCGACAGGTTTGAGTCGCGCCGAGGCCGTAGGCGTAACCGCCGGACGAAAGAGCGAGGGGGGCGGTGAGAGAAGCTCTGAGCGCAGTCGATCGGTAAGGCGAGTGGGGGGTCTGCATCTCGCGAAGCGAGGAGCGCTTGACCGGACCCGTGTCATCACCGTCGCGCGCGGGGTAAGCCGAAAGATAGAGGGCTACCAGTCGGGCGAGGTCGGGGACGGAGGAATACAGTCCGCCCATCACCCCGTAGGCTCCATCCGCCAGCGGCTTCTCGAGCACCCAGGAAGTATTCAGGCGAGAGTAGCCGCGGGCCACGCGATCTCCGGGGACCGCGGACTCTTCCCAACGAGTGGAGGCCATGCCCAAAGGTCTGAGGACTTCGCGGTCGATGTAGTCGCGCGCCCGCATCCCCGATACGCGGGCCACCACCTGGCCCAGGATCGCGAAACCGGTATTCGAATACTCGTAACCCATTCCGGGAGCCTGCGAGAACGGAAAACCTGCGCGCATCCAGCGCGACAACGTGGCATCGGTTTCCGAGAGCTGACGGTCACCCCACGGGTTGTCCTCCGGAAATCCCTCGGAATGGGAAAGAAGGTGGCGCAGCGTGATCGCCGGAGAGTCGGTCGTGGGGTACGCGAGACCGCTCAACTCGGATACATAGCGGGAGGCCGGCGCGTCGAGAGAGACACGGCCTTCGTCGCGAAGTTTGATGATGGCGAGAGCGGTGAAGTTCTTGGTCATGGAGGCGATGCGGAAGACGCTGTCCGGCATGGCTTTGGCGTTCGAACTTTGATCCCGCACTCCCGTCGCCCCCGCGTGGGCGAGAGCGCCGTCGATGATGATGCCCCAGGCGAGGCCCGGGACATGCGAGGTTTGCGCAAAATTCAGAAAGGCCCGATCTATCTCGGGGAAGGCACGCGCCAGAGTCTCTGCGCGGTTGGGATCGGCGAAACGGGCGGGCGGCACCCGGCCCTTGGCCGGTCGCGGCGAAGAATCTGCGACCGGCGTCGATCGGCGGGCCGCCTGGGAGAACGAGGACGGTGGCGTCGCGAGGCCAGCTATCGCCAAGGCAAAGACGGTTCGGGATCGGCGGTTCGTCATGGCAGCATCCTAGCCGTCCATCGACCGAAGGGGCCGCGCGTTCCGGTCAGGCCGCGAAGGTCTTCAACGCTTGGAGCACCGTCTCGATGTCCTTGGCGGTGTGATCCGCCGACACCTGAAAGCGAATTTCCTCGTCGCCCTTCGGAACCACCGGATAAGACAGGCCCGTGGCCAGAATGCCGCACGCAAAGAGATGCTTGACCAGAGCCTGGGTCTTCGGCGTATCGCGCACGACCAGGGGTGTCACAGGGTGTTCACCGCGTATGGTCTCGAATCCGAGATCGATGAGACCCCTCTCGAACTTCGCAGTCATGGCGCGCAAATGCGCCAGCAGGTCCAGACCTTCGTTGGAGTCGAGAATATCCACGGCCACCTTGGCCGCCGCCGCTTCCGCCGGGGTTATGGGGTTGGAATAGATGTACATCATGGATGTTTCGCGGAGGAAATCGATGAGGATGCGCGGGCCGACCACGTACCCGCCGTTGACGCCGAAGGCCTTGCCCAGCGTGCCCACCAGAACGTCGACCGGCGCGCACGCCGTGAACTCCTCGGTGCCCCGTCCGGTCCGGCCAAAGGCGCCGACCCCGTGGGAATCGTCCACCACCAGAAGCGCGTTTTCCGGGAAGCGCTCGTCAAATTTCCGAACCAGAGCCTCGATCTCCCGCAAGGGAGCGTGATCGCCACGCATGCTGAAGATGCCGTCGGTCACCACCACCGCTCGCCGGGCTCCGAGATCCGCGGCTTTCTGCAGGGCCTCTTCGAGTTCGGCGAGCCCGTTGTGCTTGTAGACGAATTTCTCCTTCGGCCGGGCCAGTCGCATGGCGTTGATGATGCAGTTGTGGTTGAGCTCATCGGAGATGAGCGCCGTCTCACCGGTGATCAGAGGGACAATGGTCGAGATGATGGTGGCGTAGGCGGAGGAGAAGATCAGGCCGGCCTCGCGAGAATGGAACGCCGCCAGCCTGGCCTCGAGAGCCAGGTGCGGCTCATAGGTGCCGCTGATGAAACGGACCGCGCCCGGCCCGCAGCCAAAGCGCCGGACCGCCGCTTCCTCCGCGTGAACCACGCGTTCGCGCCGGCCCATGCCGAGGTAGTTGTTGGAGTTCATCTTGAGGAAGGGTATCGAGCCTTGCCCCTGGAGCAGATACCGCGGCCCATGACCGTCCCGCGGCGCCACCACCTCCACGATGCTCAATTCGTGGCGTTTGCTGGACCCGCGACCATCGATGGCCGCGATCTCGGCGCTGAGAGTATGGGAGAGTCGATGGAAGGGCATGTTGGAGGAGGATATGCGCAGTTCAATCGGTGAGGGACACTAGCCGATCCGCGGTCTCAACTTCGTCAACATGTCCTCGACCATGGCGCCCAGACCGTATTGGGGAGCGAAGCCCCATTCCACCCGGGCCGCCGCGCAGTCGAGGGAGTTGGGCCAGGAGTCGGCGATCCCCTGACGCACGGGATCGATTTCGTATCGGATCTCGAAGGCCGGGATATGCCTGCGAATCTCGTTCGCCAGTTCCACGGGCGTGAAATTCATGGCCGTGATGTTGAAAGAGTTGCGGTGAATCAATTTGAAGGCATCGGCTTCCATGAGCGCGATGAGAGCGGCGAGAGCGTCGGGCATATACATCATGTCCAGGCGCGTATCGGGCTTCAGGAAGCAGGTGTACCGACCGTAGCGGATGGCATCGTAGAAGATGGCCACCGCGTAGTCGGTGGTTCCGCCGCCTGGGGGGGCCGCATAGGAGATGAGACCGGGGAAGCGGAGGCCGCGCGTATCCAAGCCGAAGCGCCGGTGGTAGTAGTCGCAGAGGAGCTCGCCCGCAACCTTCGTGACTCCGTACATCGTGGTGGGCCGCTGAATCGTGTCCTGGGGCGTGTTGTTCTTCGGGGTGCCCGGCCCGAAAGCGCCGATCGAACTCGGAAAGAAGACCTTACAGTCGTACCCTCGGGCGACTTCGAGGACCTTGTAGAGGCCGCCCATGTTCAGTTCCCAGGCCACGTGCGGCTTCTCCTCGGAAATGGCCGAGAGGAGGGCGGCGAGGTGGTAGATCGTCCCGACATCGCCGTTGCGGACGATGTCCTGAATCTGGCGCGCGTTCGTGCAGTCTAGAAATTCAAAACGCTCGCCCGGGCGCAGGGTCTCGAGGGGCGGGAGGCGAATGTCGGACGCGATGACCGCTTCGCTGCCATAGCGCGCCCTCAAGGCCACGACCAGTTCGGAGCCGATTTGTCCAAGCGCCCCGGTGACGAGAATTCTTCGCATGGCGGAGGAAGATACCGCGCTTTTGGGGCTGCTGGTGCGTTAACGCATCAGGCCACCGCGCGCGGCTGGGGCTTCTCCTCGGTTTTCCTGGGGACCCCGGCTGCCGACAGGCCCATGAGTTCGCTCTCCATCCACAAGTGCCGGCCGTCAAGCACGTGCTTGGCGACCGCGTACTTGCGGACGTCATCGTTGTGCCAGAGCGCTTTGAAAGCGGCGTCTACGCGACGGCTCGCGCCGCGGGAGAACAGATCGGCGAGTTCCACGGCCTCTCGAGCTTCCGGCTTGTGTGCCGCCACCAGAGCCTGCGCTCGAGCACACGCCGCGGAGATGGCAAAAAGATCATTCACGATGTCCACCAGCCGGAACAGGAACGCCTGCCGGTTCTGCAGGCCGGCTTGATACAGAGCCATTCCGTGGAAGCTCGCGCGCGACAGTTTGCGCGAGCGCCGGTCGACGAACTGGAGGTGCTTCGCGAGAGCGCCGAAATCGGCGAACCGGGGCCAATGACCCCAGCCCAGGAACCGGGTGGGGTACCACCAGGAGTAGAACCCGCCGATCTTGGGCAGGGCTGCGAGTTTCTGGCCTGTGGTCGACTTGGGATCCACCAGGGCGCCGGCCACCTCAAGATGCTTGTCCACGGCTTCCCGAGCCATGAACAAGTGCATGATCTCGCTCGACCCTTCGAAGATCCGGTTGATCCGGAAGTCGCGCATCAGTCGTTCGACCGGGATCGGGGTTTCGCCCCGCGCCTCGAGCGAGCCTTCGGTCTCGTACCCGCGTCCCCCGCGGATCTGCATGAGGTCGTCGATGATCTCCCAGCCCCGCGCGCTGTTCCATTCCTTGGCGGCCGCGGCTTCGAGACGGATATCCGCTCCGCCCCGATCGGACATCTGGGTGGCCAGTTCGACCAGCGCCTCCATGGCGAATCCGGTGGCGGCCATGTCGGCGATCTTGTGCCCGATCGCTTCGTGCCGGCCGACGGGCCGGCCCCACTGAACTCGCGAACCGGCCCAGTTGCGAACGGTTTCGAGGGCCGCCTTGACCGTTCCGGCCGAGATGTTGGGAATGGAGAGCCGGCCGTCGTTGAGGGTGGTGAGGGCGATCTTCAGGCCGCGACCCTCGCCGCCCACCAGGTTCTCCGCGGGGACCAAGACGTTGTCGAAGTGGATGACCGCATTCGAGAGAGCCTTGAGGCCCATGAAGCGGCATCGGTTCCTGATCACCACACCCTTCCACTCGGTCTCCACGATGAAGGCGGAGATCTTGTGCGTCTTCGGATCCGAGGCCATCACGACCAGAAGCTTGGCCAGGGTTCCGTTGGTGGTCCAGAGCTTGGTCCCGTTGAGGATGTAGGCCGAGCCGTCCTCGGTCTTCTCCGCGGTGGTAGTCACGCGCGCCGGGTCGGAGCCTACCCCCAGTTCGGTGAGCGCGAAGGCGGATATCTCGCCCTTGGCGCAGCGGGGGAGGTACTTCTTCTTCTGCTCGGGCGTTCCGAAGAGCTTGACCGGCTGAGGCACGCCGATCGACTGATGGGCCGAGAGCAGGGCCCCGATGTTGCCGCAGTAGGTTCCGAGCAACTTCATCACCCGGTTGTATTCGACGTTGGTGAAGCCCAGACCGCCGTATTCCTTCGGGATCTTCATGCCGAATGCGCCCAGCTTCCGCAGGCCGTTGAGCACGTGCTCGGGATACTCACCGGTGCGATCGATCTCCGCGGGATCGACTTCGTTCTTGAGGAAGGCCTTGAAGCGCTCGTAGAAGTCCTTGAACTCGGGCCTCTCGTCCCCGCCCAAAGGATAGGGATGAATGAGATCCAGCCGGAAGTTGCCGAGGAACAGCTCCTTGACGAAGCTCGGATGTTTCCATTGCGTTTCGCGGGCGGCCTCCGCGACGTTGCGCGCCTCGAGCTCGCTGACGTTCTTGCCGGCGTCCTTCGTTTTCAGTTTGGTTTCGGTCACGGGAGTCTTGCCTCGATTCGAACGGTCTATTAATGAACTGGAGTTCATTAAATATATATCACACTCCGCTAGGTCGCGTGGAGGAGAAGGCAGTCAGGCCTCCAGAACGCTTCGCAGACTGGACTTCATGGACGATTCGAACGACAGACGGGGGACGGCGGTCGCTTTCCGCAGGTCGGCGGCCCGGAACTCGCTGCGCGCTCGGGCCGGCATTTTCGCGACGGTTGAATCGAGACTGCGGCCCAGGCTCTGGATCATCCCGGCGATGGCGCGCTGATACCCGCGCTGGCCCTGGATCTTTAGCGAGCCCATCACCAAGGCCTCTAAAACCTCGCTTCGATCTTCCTCCGAGAGGCCGGCGTGGCGGGCGATGCGCTCGCCCCAGTCGTCCAGAAAAGGCGCGGTTTCGAGCAGGAAGTCGAACGACCGACGCAGGGCCTTGATGGGTCGAAGGGGATAGTTGCGATGGCCCTCGGGCGCGAGGGTCGCCTTATAGATGCGAGCGGCGAGGGCGAAGCTCCCGCTCCAAGGGCGAACGTTCTCGTGGGCGAGCCGTCTGATTTCCACGGCCGCCGCGGTGTGGGCGGGCGAGAGCGGCCAGAACGAGATCGACTGGTCGATGTCGCCCGCATTGTGGGTCATGACCGCCGCCATTCGGAGCACGGCGAGCTCGTCACGCATCGCAAGGAGGGTCGCGAGGCCCTTTGACTCACGGATGAGTTCCGAAGCAATCCGGTCGCGCATCCGCTCGGCGAGATCCGACCGGCCGAGGTGGATCGCGCGACCGAGAGCCGCGACCAGGACGGAGAGACGTTCCCCATGGTGTCCGGCGAATATCCCGAGATCCGGCACGCCGACGGTGCGTTTCGAGACCGAGTCCACATCCCAGGAGCAGAAAGCCTCCGTGAGTTCGATCATCGGATCGAGCCGGACAGGATCCTTGATGAGGCGCCACAACAGGCCACGGATCTTCGTGTCCACGTCGGTTGGCACGAAGGTCGCGACGGTCGCGTGATGACACGCAAGGCACAAACCGAGGTAGTGGAGCGTAGGGTCGTTTGCGAGGCTCCGCGCGGGGGCGCCTTCAAGTCGAAAACCGGCCAGGAGGCTCAGGAATCCGAAGGATCCCTGAGCCAGGGCAAGCACGTCGCCCGACGGCTCGATCTCCGGTTGAGGGAGCCAGGGCGCGGTGTTCTGCACTTCCATCAGGAGCGTCTGAGGCGCGACAAATCCTCGTATCGCCCTCGCGCTATCCGGCTCGCCTTCGTCTCCCATGCTCGGCGCACCATAAACCAGCGACAGCCTCGTGCCCGCGGGGCCGAGGCCCGAGGAACTCCCCCCCCGCCGATATTGCGGTCGGTCTGTGGGCCCCTCGCCCGCCACCCGCGAGCGCTACTTCACCAGGTGATACTTCGTCTGCCGATTCAGGACCCAGCGCATCTTGCCGTCGGGGCCGAGAATCGCATCCTCCTCCTGAGCTGATCGCATCTTCTGGCTGTCCCACTCAGGGACGGGCGTGGTCGCCTGCAGTTCGATGGAGAACCAGGTGTTCGGAAGCAGGGTCACGTCGCCTCGTCCCGGCACGCCTTCCTGGCGATCCCATAGCCCGATCAGCGGTCCCGCACCGTGGCCGTAGTCGTTGATGGGGTGCGTATACATGGTCCCTTCGATGCCTTCTTTCTTCATCTGCGCCAGCATCGCGGCGAGGACCTCATTGCCGGTCCGGCCTGGTCGCATCTCCTCGAACGCGATGTCCTGCATCCGATTCGAGTTGACCAGCGCCTTCTGGAGTCCGGCCGGAACATCTCTCTCGCCCTCCTTCAACACGTAACCCACGTGCTGGGTGTCGGTGGCGAGCCCCATGGCGTAGATACCGAAGTCGACATGCAGATGATCACCGCGTTGAATGACCTCGGCGGAGGGGTGTGCGGTGGCCGCGAACTCCGTTGCCTTCCTTTCCGGACGCTGAACCGAAACGGTCGGCGGGAACCACTCGCCGAGTCCGAGATCGTTCACGCTCTGGCGCAGCCACCACTCCACATCCTGGGACGTGGTCTTGCCTGGAGCGATGACCTCGTTCGAGAAAGCGCGCGCGATGAGCGCATGCACCGTCTTCATCATCGCGCCGTAGTGCCCTTCCATCTCCGGCAGCCGCATCGAGATGTATTCGAGGGGCAGATTCTCGGCGCGAACGAGCTTCGAGGTCCAGGGTCCGAGAGCGGACTCGAGTTGCTCTCGTTCGCCCGCGGACAGGCCATCCGAAAACGCGTGAGTGTGCGAGACGTTGATCGCGATCGTGCTCGGCTTTCGTTGCTCGATCACCTTGCGGAGGGTCTGCCACTGCGAGTCGCCCATGATTTCGCGGCCCGGGTTGTCGGGATCACGGTACGGCTCGTAAAGGCCGCCGTTCGTGCCTCCTCCCAGGGCCAGGCGCTCGATGCCTTTGTCCCCGCCGCGGTCGAAGAAGACCAGGATGGTCCGCCGCCGGGCGTTCATCACCGAGGGCGAGATCAACGATCGGAACACCGGATCTTCGTTGTACTCACGGTTGATCACCAGCCACATCGACACCCCGTGACGGCGCATCAGGGTGGGCAGCACGCGCTCCAGTCGGAGCTTCAACCACTCCTGGCGAATGGCGTCCTGCTCGCGCATGGAGGGCAGTTTCGGGGGCATCAGGGGGGCGGCCGCCTCCGCCCCTGGCAGCATGACGGCAGCAAAAGCAAACGCGAAGAGGCTACGGCCGAGAAGTTTCATGGAGCTTTCCTTCTAATCCTTGGATGAGGGGTAGTTGAGTTTCTGGAAGTCGAGGCTCAGTTTCGAGATGACGGCCTGACGCTTGCCCGTGCGCACCAGTGGTATCAGGTCCACGAACTCGACGGCAATCCGCGTTTCCTCGCCCAGATACCGGCGGAGAACGGCCAGAATCTCCCGTTCGAAAAGATCGGGGGCGAAGCGGCTGCCCTTCACCACCTTGAGGACGATGGCCCCGCGCTCTTCCTGAACCACCTGGTACTGGCGCACCAGGTGGTCGTGGTCCTTGAAAACGTGGGAGAAGAACGTTCCCGGCATCACCCGGCCGTGGGCGCCTATCACCAGCGACTGAACCCGTCCCTCGATCCGGCCCACCCGGGGCAGCCCGCGACCGCAGGGGCATGGCTTCGTCTCGTCCATGGCCTCGGCCAGATCGCCCACCCGATAGCGGATGAAGGGCAGGCACAGATTGTTGAGATCGGTGATGACCACTTCGCCCACTTCGCCCTGGAGGGCGGGTCGCCCGTCCTTGAGGATCTCCACGATGTAGCTCTCGGCCATCACGTGATGACCCTCGTGAGCGTCGCACTCGTAGGCGATCCCCGAGAACTCACGGCTGCCGTACTTGTCGAAGACGCGCGCGCCGAAGGCGTCCTCGATGATCCGGCGGCTCTCCTCGGGCAAGGCCTGAGCCGAGGAAATGATACCGAGCGGCCGAAGGCCGGTCCGGCTCTTCGCCGACCCGAGATGTCCGGCCAGATAGTTGAAGGACTCCGCATAACCGTCGATCAGGACCGGGTCGAAGGAGGCCAGACGTCCAAGAAACGCGGCCATGGCCCCTTCGGACATCTCGAAGGCGGGAACGAACAGGCGACGCAGAAGCCAGGCATCGAACCGCTCGCGCGCCACTTGAGACGAGCTCATGCCGAGGGTCTGATGCCACAACCGCGCCTGGCGATCGCCGAACTTCCAGCCCGTCCATTCCATCGCGCGTAGCGTGGAGGCCAGCCGGATCTCGAGCTGATGCTGATCGGCGTAGCAGACGAAGGGCTCGCCGGTGGAGCCGGAGGTGGCGATGCGCAGAATCCGGTCGTTGTCGTGATTGTCGGACAGCAGGTCGAAGTGGAGGTTCTCGCGCACGTCGGCTTTGCCGAGCAGCGGGAGTCGGGACAGATCGCCCAGCGTCTTTATGTCCTCCGGCCCGAGGCCGAGCGCGTCCATTCGCTCGCGGTAGTAGCCGACGTGATGGTAGGCGTGCCGGATCAGCCGCCGCAGCTTCTCTTCCTGCAAAAGGCGCATCTCGCCGAGCGACAGCCACTGGCTTTGCTTCAACTCCCGGTAGTAAAGCTCGGTCCGTCGCGTGAGCAGCCAGGCGTGCAGGGGCATGGTTCGGAAATACACGGCGCGACGGAACCGGCGCGACCACGAGAGTTCCAGGTCGGCTCGGGTGGGCGGATGCCGGGTGAGGAAGTCGGCGACCAGGCTTTCCTGCTTGGGGGCCAGCCGAAACTCGACGAAGCCCTTCGCGAGGTCCGCGAACACCCGCACGATGAGTCCCAGCGGAAAACTCGGAATGAAACTCTGGCCGACCAGGCGCGTCTCGAACACGGTCTCGATCTCGCGGATGGAGTAGCCCTTGGCGTGTGCGGAAACCGCGATGAAAGTCTGGAAGTACGCGTACTTGAGGCGCCGGTGCAGGATGTCGGCCAGGGTCTCGCGTCGGGCGATCACGAAGCCCGACTTGTTGTCGCGCAGCCGCATTCCGAACATCGTATTGAGAAGGGTATTGAGCCCCTTCGACAGGCGATACCGCGAATCGCGCTGGCGTCCGATCGAACTGCGATACCCCTGCACCATGTCGACCCGGGTGTGAAGCAGTTCCCGATGGAGGCGGGCCACGTCTTCGGGCTGATATTGAAGGTCGGCGTCGATCAGGCAAACGTAGACCCCGGTGGCCCTGGCCACCCCTGAATCCCAGCCGGCGGCGAGGCCACGGTTGGTCTCATGATGGACGGGAACCACTTCGGGATGCGTCCTGGCCAGGGTGTCGATGACGTTGCCGGTGTCATCGCGGCTGCCGTCGTTGACGAGGACGATCTCGCCTTTGACCTTCCGTTTGCCGAAGACGCTCAGCAGGCGAGCGACCAGTTCAGGCAGGTTTCCCGCTTCGTTGTAGCAGGGGACGACGACCGACAGCTCGACGGCGGTCACAAAGGCTGGCTGCTGATCCACTCCCAGGTGGATCGCAAGCCCTGGTCGAGAGGCACGTGAGAGCGGAAACCCAGCAGGCTCTCGGCGTGGCCGACGTTCGCCACCCGGCAGCTCGAGGCGGTGTGGTCGGCCTCGTCGAAGATCGGACCGAAGCGGACTCCGGCCGCCCGCATCATGGCCGCGGTCAGCTCCTTCTCGGAGAGG